>JBARGS010000029.1:0-19094 GCA_049798495.1 Candidatus Korobacteraceae bacterium
GGTTGTGATCCGGAAGAAACTGAAGAAGCAGCCGCGCAAGTATTCCTCGGCTGATGCGCTGCAATCGCTCAGCTACGTCTTTCCCGCCACATGGAGCGAGCGCCGCTGGTTCGCGCTGCTGTGCATCACCGCGGGGATCTGCGAAGAGGCCCTCTTTCGCGGCTTCCTGCTCCAGTATCTCCATTCCGCGCCATGGAACCTGAACCTCACTCTGGCGCTGCTGCTTGCCTCGGTGATCTTTGGGTTGCAGCACGTGTACCTTGGCGTTGGCGGAGTTCTGTCCACCACGTTGAGCGGGATTCTCTTTGGTCTGCTTTTCTTGCTGACCGGGAACTTGCTCTTGCCTATGGCCTTTCACGCCGTTTCAGATCTGCGAATGTTGCTGCTGCTGCATCCACCCGGGTCCGAGGTCGCGGTGAGCACTTGACATCCGGCCTCCGGAATGTCATTTCTATTTACTTTTCAATTCCTCCTAACAACTGGGCGGGAGCGTTCTTTTATACTGAACAGCTTCATCGCACGGGAAAGGCTCTGTGAGGGTCAAGGTCTTCTATCACGACAAGTGTTTCGATGGCGCCTGCTCGGCGGCGCTGTTCACGCGCTTTTACCGCGAGCGCATTCGCGACGCCCAATTCGAGTACCAGGGGTTGGTGCATCGGGCCGGCGCGCTGTTCAACGAAGACGATTTCACCGGGGACGAAAACGCAATCGTCGATTTCAAGTACTCTTCCTCGCCGCGCATTACCTGGTGGTTCGACCATCACCAGAGCGCATTTCTCACCCCGGAGGATGCGTCGCATTTCGAGCAGGAGCTGAGCAATACCAAGTTCTACGATCCCGACTACCGCTCGTGCACCAAGTTCATCGCGGTGGTGGCCGAGCAGCGCTTCGGTTTCAATCCTGCGCCGGTGGCGGAGATGATCGAGTGGGCCGAGATCATCGATGGGGCGCTCTATGACGACTCGCAAACCGCAGTGGAGATGAAGTCGCCGGCTGCGAAGCTGACCATGGTGATCGAGTCCAACCAGGATCCCGAGTTCATTCCACATCTGATTGGAATGCTGGCCAGCAAGCCGCTGGAGGAAATCGTTGCCGCGCCCGGTGTGGCCGAGCGCATCCCGCCGCTATTGGAACGGCATCGCCGCTCGATCGAGCTGATGCGCGAGCGCTCAGAGTGCAAGGACGGAACAATCTTCTTCGATTTGACCGACCATGACTTGGAGGGCTACAACAAGTTCATCCCCTACTATCTGCATCCGCACTGCGTTTACAGCGTTGGCCTCAGCAAGAGCAGCTTTCGCACGAAAGTCTCGGTGGGATCGAATCCGTGGAACACGGTGAGCCACATGGAAAACCTGGCGAAGATTTGCGAACGCTATGGCGGCGGCGGACACGCGCGGGTCGGCGCTATTTCCTTTCCGCCTAACAAGTTCGAGGAAGCGCGTCAGGCTGCGCGAGAGATTGTCGCCGAGCTGCGCGCCAGCTACCGGGCACACCAGGGAAGTTAACGTCGGTTCCTGTCGCAGGAAGCGATGCGAGGCACCCTACATGGCTGGGACCTTTGCGAGTTGTTCCTGAATTCACGAATCCAGCACGCATTGCGAACGCTCCTCTGATAGACTCTGCGGCGAGGATGTGGGCGTCCGCCGCAGGGTTTGTTGTGGTCTTCGACCCGGTAATCCGTTTGCACCACGCAAGGAGGTTCTATGTCCACCTCAGTCGGCTCTCATCAAATGCATAGCGCGGTACAGGATTTCATCGCCAGGCCGCGCAAGATGTTCATCGACGGCAAGTGGGTCGAATCCGCTTCCGGAAAGACTTTCCCTACTTACAACCCGGCGACGGGCGAGGTGATGGTGCAGATCGCCGAAGGAGATCGCGAGGACATCAATCGCGCGGTCAAGGCCGCACGGAAGGCGTTTGACAGCGGTCCCTGGCCGGAGATGACGGCTTCGGAGCGCGGGCGTCTGATCTGGAAGCTCGGCGATCTGATCGAACAGCATTTGGAGGAGTTCGCGCAACTGGAGAGCCTCGATAACGGCAAGCCGTTGAAGGTGGCGCGCGTCGCCGACGTGCCGCTGGCGGTCGATCTGTTCCGTTATATGGCCGGCTGGGCCACTAAGATCGAAGGCAACACCATTCCTTTCTCGAACAAGTTTCTGGCATACACGCGGCGCGAGCCCGTCGGTGTCGTAGGACAGATCATCCCCTGGAACTTTCCGCTGCTGATGGCGGCGTGGAAGCTGGGCCCTGCGCTGGCGACCGGCTGCACGGTCGTACTGAAGCCGGCCGAGCAGACTCCGCTGAGCGCTCTGCTGCTTGCCGAATTGATCGCAGAAGCCGGGTTCCCTGACGGCGTGGTTAATGTTGTGCCCGGTTATGGCGAGACGGCCGGTGCTGCGCTCGCCGCTCACCCCGATGTGGATAAGGTCGCGTTCACAGGCTCGACTGAAGTCGGCAAGATCATCTTGCAAGCCGCTGCCGGCAATCTGAAGAAGGTCTCGCTGGAGCTGGGCGGTAAGTCGCCGAACCTGGTCTTCGCCGATGCGGATTTGGAGTCCTCGATTCCCGGCGCGGCCAATGCCATCTTCTTCAATCACGGCCAGTGTTGCTGCGCCGGCTCGCGTCTTTATGTTGAGCAGGAAATCTTCGACGACGTGGTCGGCGGCATCGCCGATCACGCCAGCAAGATCAAGATCGGGCATGGCTTCGATCCGGAGACTTCGATGGGGCCGCTGGTGTCGCAGGAGCAGCTCAATCGCGTTTGCAGTTACCTGGAGAGCGGATTGAGCGAAGGAGCGGAAGCCGTCGTGGGCGGCAAACGCTGCGAGGGCCTGGGGTACTTTGTCGAGCCCACCGTCATGGTGAAGACGAATCCCAACATGAAGGTGGTCCGCGAAGAAATTTTCGGACCCGTGGTCTGCGCCACGCCTTTCCGCGACGTTGACAAGCTGGTGGCTGAAGCCAACCAAAGCGAATATGGACTGGCCGCCGGCGTCTGGACGCGCGATATCGGCAAGGCGCACCAGATCGCACACAAGCTGCGCGCCGGAACCGTGTGGATCAACTGCTATAACGTCTTCGACGCAGCCCTGCCTTTCGGCGGATACAAGCAGTCGGGCTGGGGGCGCGAGATGGGCCACGAAGTTCTGGAGCAATACACTGAAGTGAAGGCGGTCTGCGTGGCAATGTAGGCTGTGACGAATCGTCGCTCATAGGGGCTTCTACCGCGAATGTGGTAGAGGCCCCGATTAATTCCTGCCTGATGGGATCACAAAATTTCGTATAGTTGCCCTGCGGATCGAGTTGGACGCGATCATCATGCAGAGTGCGACGCCGAGCGTGAGGAAGCTGAGCTATGCGTGCGGAACTGCGACTGTCCCATTGCTCGGCAAGTGCATCGGCGAAGTGCTTGATGATGCCGCTGCAGCGCATCCCGACGACGATGCACTAATCGTCCGCCACCAGCAGAGACGCTACAGCTACGGGGAATTGCGTAGCGACGTGGAGCGCCTCGCCCGCGGGCTGATGGCGCTGGGCATCCAGAAAGGCGACCGCGTCGGCATCTGGGCGACGAACTGCGCGGAGTGGGTAATCACACAGTTCGCGACAGCGAAAATCGGCGCGATCCTCGTCAATATCAATCCTGCCAACCGCGCCTTCGAACTGGAATATGCTCTGCGCCAGTCGGAGTGCCAAACCCTCCTGCTGATGCAGGGTTTCCGGGATGCGGACTACCCCAACGTCATTCGTGAGGTGTGCCCTGAGCAGGAGCACGCGCAGTTCGGCGAATTGCACGCCGAAAGGTCGCCCGAGCTGCGTCGCTTGATCTTCATGGGGGCGAATTGTGCCAGCCACGACTCCGGACAGTCCGATCATGTGCCCAAAGGCATGTTGGGCTGGAGCGCGTTGCTGGAGATGGGCATCAACATTACGCCGGAGCAATTACGCGATCGCGAAATCACTCTGAGCTTCGACGATGCGATCAACATCCAGTTCACGTCGGGAACCACTGGCCTTCCCAAGGGCGCCACGCTTACTCATCACAACGTGGTGAACAACGCAATGCTGATCGCCAATGCCATGCGTTTCACGCGGCGCGACCGGCTGTGCATTCCGGTCCCTTTCTATCACTGCTTTGGAATGGTGTTGGGGAACATGGCGTGCGTGGTCAGCGGCGCCGCGATGGTGGTGCCGGCTCCCTACTTCGATGCTGAGGCAACGCTGCGCGTGGTCGCCGAGGAAGGTTGCACCGCTTTGCATGGCGTCCCCACCATGTTCATCGCGGAACTGGAGCACCCGATTTTCGCGCAATGCGACCTATCCTCGCTGCGGACCGGAATCATGGCAGGCTCGCCATGCCCCATCGAGGTCATGAAGCGCGTGGTCAGCCAGATGCATTGCAGCGAGCTGACCATTGCGTACGGACTGACCGAGGCTTCTCCCGTGATCACCCAGACGACAGCCGACGATCCCGTCGAGCTTCGCGTTACCACAGTCGGCAAGGTGCTGCCGCATACGGAGGTCAAGATCGTGTGTCCGGAAACCGGCGCTACGGCTCCGCTTGGCGAGGAGGGCGAGCTGTATACCCGTGGTTACCATGTTATGAAGGGGTACTACAAGGATCCCGAGGCGACGCGCGGGGTAATCGACGAAGACGGCTGGCTGCGGACCGGCGACCTCGCGGTTCTGGACGAGCGCGGATACTTCAAGATCACGGGGCGAGCGAAAGATGTAATCATTCGCGGCGGAGAAAACATTTCTCCGCGCGAGATTGAAGAGTTTCTCTACACTTGCCCGGGCATCAGCGATGTACAGATTATTGGCGTACCTGACCGCAAGTACGGGGAACAAATCGCCGCCTGGATCAAGCTGGAAGAGGGTGCTTCCCTGACTGCGGAAGCGATCCACAAGTTTTGCGAGGGACGGATAGCGCGCCACAAGATCCCACGCTACATCAAGTTCGTCGAAGAATTTCCCATCACGATCAGTGGCAAGATACAGAAGTTTCGGATGCGGGAGATGGCGACGCGGGAGCTGGGCCTCGAAGCAGATGGCAAGATCGAGACTGCTTAGAGAAATTCCGGTCACTCGCGTCGACGTGCCTCAGCGGGTAAACAGGCCGCTGAAAAAGTCGGGAAAGCAGATTCCTCGCGGGCTGAAGCCCGCTCGGAATAATAAAAATAAGCGGCTTATCGGCACGACTGAAGTCGTGCCCTGATACAAAGCATCCGAAGCCTGCGTCTTTCAGCAGCCTGCCGGCCATACTCCACTTCCGAAGACCGAGGTTCGTTCTGAGACAGACCCTTGAAGGGCGTCTCCGTCAAAACAAGACATAAATAGAGTTTCTCTGGAGGTTCCCTGGCTCTTGTGGAGTTGAGTTAGCGCAAGTCGCGCGTGCCGACCGCCTGGCGGAGTTGTTCCAGCGCTGTCATGTAGGCGGCCAAGGCTTGGCGGTAGCTCAGCTCCGTGCCTCGATAGCTGCGCTCAGCGTCGAGGAAGTCCATCATAGAAGCACCTCCACGCTGATAGGAAGACTCGGCCATCTCGCGCGACTGCTGCGCCTGCTGCAGGTATCCATTCTTGTAGAGCTCGATGACCTCTTCGCTGCTGAGCAGTCCCTCGTAAGCGTTTTTCACATCGGTCAGGACCTGCTGCTCGGCAGCCTTCTCCAGAAATTGCGACTGGGTGAGCGCGTAGTAGTTGCGGGCCACCTCGCCTTGATTTCGATTGAAGATAGGCAGCGGGATGTTGAAGAAGAAAGCGGCGAGGTTCGTGGCGCTCACATGAGTGTAGTCGAAGGTGGCGTTCAGATCCTGCTTGGCATTGGCTTTGGCCAGCGCGATCTGGCTTTGCGCGGCGTTGACGCTGCGTTGTGCCGCCTGAAAGTCAGGACGGACACTGAGGGCGCGGGCCTGGAGCTCTTCCAGTCGCAGGGTGAGCGGCTCATACGCCAAGTTTCCGGCGACATCGAAATCGGCGGGAACCGAATCGAAGCCGATCAGTTGGCGGAGTAAACTCAGCGCCTGAAGGAACGCTATTTTCGCCGTCGTCGCGTCCGTCTGGAATTGCAGTGTCTGCAACTGAATCTTCAGCAGATCGGCGTTGCTGATCGTCCCCGCTTTGTTTTGCTGCTGACTCACACCAACCGTGCCCTGGTAACTGTCGAGCAGCCTCTGCGCAAAGTCGTAATTGGACTTGGCCAGCAGCACGACGACAAACTGCTGCGCGATGTTAGCGACGAGTGTGCGCTCGGCGTCCATCACTTGCGATTCCGTAACGGAGGTTGCGTCTTTGGCGGCGAGCAGACGGTGCTGCCGCTTTTGGCCGCGTTCGAAGAGATAGCTCAGGCCGGCGTCGAACTGCGCTGTGTTGTCGATGTAATCGGCGGAAAATAAATGGGGCGTGAAAATCGGCAGATACTGGGCGTCCCAGGAGAGCTGTGGATTGGGCCGCAGATTGGCCGTGACCTCCTGCTCCTTGTTCTGAAAGGTCAGCGTCCGCTGTGCCTGCAAGGAAGGGTTGTTCTTCTTTGCCAGCTCGATGGCCTGATCGAGGCTGATGATCATCGCAGGATTCGTGGGCACAGTCAGTTTATGAGCAGCCGTCGGCGATGCCTGCGGCGTTGTCGAGGACGCCTGCGGCGAGGCCGGATTTTGGGCCCAGACACAACAGGACGCAGCGAACAAAACACTCGCCATGATCGGCGGACGCCAGCTCAAACTCTCAGCAAGAGTGGCGAGGAAGGACAGCGCATCACGCATCGACTCCTGGCCGGCGCTGTGCGCGCTGTACGTGCTGGCATTGATGTCTTCGATCATGATGACGCCAGTTTGCAGCGATACTCCGAACAGTGCCAGAAATTCAATCCGCTGGAAATACTGAAGTCGGCCCGGTAATCCAGAGCGGCAACAGATCGCGAGAGCTGTGATACCGTAGTCCGCAACAGCGAGCCCGGGCGAGCAAATGAAAAGCTAATCCTGTCACTATCTCAGGCGGGAGGCTGTTCGTCCAAAGGTATACAGACTCTATCGCCCGTGGCTGTGCTCCCGTACTATAGGGGATCAACAGAGTTGCTACAGGAGGATTTCTTTGAGGACCTGGTTGCTGTTTGCGATGATCTTTCTGCTGGTAACGACGGCGGTCGCAGCCGAGGGCCACTCGGTCACTTACCAGAGCGGCAATGAGACGGTTCACGGGGTTTTCTTCCTGCCCAAGGGCCAGGGGCCGTTCCCGGCGCTGGTGGCGATTCATGAGTGGTGGGGGCTGAATGACTGGGTGAAGCAGCAGGCTTCCAATCTTTCCCACCAGGGCTACGCGGTGTTGACCATCGATCTGTATCGCGGCAAGGTGGCAACCACTCCGGAGCAGGCGCATGAAATCATGCGCGGCGTCCCGGAAGACCGTGCCCTGCGCGATCTGCAGGCGGCAACGGCTTACCTGCACACTCTGACGACCGTGGATTCCAAGCGTATCGGAGCGATCGGATGGTGCATGGGCGGAGGGTATGCGCTCGATCTGGCGGTCGCAGATCCAAAGCTGAGGGTCGTAGTCATCAATTATGGCCACTTGGCCACCGACGATGCCACCCTCAAGAAAATCCATGCTAATGTGCTTGGGATCTTCGGAGGCCAGGACCAGGGAATCACGGTCGCCGATGTGCAAAAGTTTCAGGAACAGATGAAGGCGCTGGACAAGAAGGTGGAGATTCACGTCTTTCCTGACGCCGGCCATGCGTTCGAGAATCAAAACAACCAAAAAGGATACCGGCCGGAAGATGCCACCCAGGCGTGGAAGTACACGGTGGATTTTCTGCAGAAGAACTTGAAGTATTAATCGAGTCCGTCGAGCGTGGTTTTGCGGGGCAAAACAGGCTACTGAAAAAGTCGGGAAAAGCAGATTCCTCGCGGGCTGAAGCCCGCTCGGAATAATAAAAATAAACGGCTTATCGGCACGGCTGAAGCCGTGCCCTTTCAAAACCGGGACTTAATCAGAGCTTCCTTAGGCAGGAGGAGGCTTGCGAAGCGGCAAACAACTTCTTTGGATCATGCTGGCGGCGGTATTCGCGCTCAGCCTCTGGCTGCTAAACATCGAACTCACGTATCGGCGCAATGTACGCCACATGCCCGCAGCCTTCCAGCCGCACCGGCACGTGGTCACGCATCTTTGGAAGGCCTGAGGAGACTGTGTCGCAACCCGTGTCGCCGCTCTGCGGCTCCGATGGATTTCGCACTTGACCGGGGGCCTACGCAACCCGGCTAACTTCATCCCGCCGCTTTGCGGCTAGTTTTATCGATGGTTCAAGCCGTCTGTTCCACCTCAAAAATCGTATGCCCGGTTGCGACACAATCTCTGACGGGGGGAGGCCTGAATACGCGACCCGCGCTACACGCGCTCGAGAATCATCGCAATGCCTTGCCCTACTCCAATACACATCGTGCATAGCGCATAACGGCCCTTACTACGCTGCAACTGCAGCACCGCAGTTGCGATCAGCCGCGCTCCACTGGCGCCCAGCGGATGACCCAGCGCAATCGCACCGCCGTTCGGGTTGACGTGGGGAGCGTCGTCGGGAATTCCCAGATCACGCAGCACCGCCAAGGCTTGCGAAGCAAACGCCTCGTTCAACTCGATGACGTCCATCTCGTCGATGTCGAGCCCAGCCAGCGCGAGCACCTTGCGTGTCGCGGGCACCGGCCCGATGCCCATGATTCGCGGGGCGACCCCTGCGGTCGCTGCCGCAATTACGCGCGCTTTCGGCGTCAGGCCAAAACGCCGGGCTGCGGCTTCGGATGCCAGCAACACGGCGCACGCTCCGTCGTTAACTCCGGAAGCATTGCCCGCAGTGATGGTGCCGTTAGCCTTCACGATGGGCTTCAGCGCAGCCAGTGCTTCGAGAGTGGTATCGGGACGCGGATGCTCGTCCTTGTCGACGATTACCGGAGCTCCCTTGCGAGGGACCACGGAGACCGAAGTAATCTCCTCCGCGAGCGTGCCGCTCTGCATTGCCGCGCCTGCGCGCTGCTGGCTGCGACAGGCGAAGGCGTCCTGGTCCTGCCGCGAGATGCCGAAGTCCTCGGCAACGTTCTCGCCGGTCTCCGACATCGAGTCCACGCCGTATTGGGCCTTCATCAGCGGATTCACAAAGCGCCAGCCCAGGGTGGTGTCCTCCAGCTTCATGTTGCGCGACCACGCGGTATCGGCTTTGCCCATGACGAAGGGCGCGCGCGACATGCTCTCGACGCCACCGGCAATCACCAGCGAATTTTCGCCGGTCTTAATGGCACGCGCCGCGATCGAAACCGCATCCAGGCTGGAACCGCACAGGCGGTTGATGGTGGAGCCGGGGACAGTCTGCGGCAAACCGGCCAGCAGCAAGGCCATGCGCGCGACATTGCGATTGTCTTCGCCTGCCTGATTGGCGCAGCCGAAGATCACATCGTCCACCGCGCTCCAATCCACGGGAGGATTGCGCTCGATGAGAGCCTTGAGCGGCACGGCCGCGAGATCGTCGGTGCGAATCGAGGAAAGCGACCCGCCATAACGGCCAAACGGCGTGCGGATGACGTCACAGATAAAAGCGTCAGACATGCGTGAAATTTCCCCAAGTATGTTTGGATGAGAATCAGGAGCCGTACTTCGATGATACTTGAGCCAAGCGGGAAGGGAAGTGCCGGAGGTGGAGAGAGAAAAGCCATCTCAGAAGTTCGCTTTGTATCAGGGCGCGTCTCACAGGCAGCTGAAAAAGTCAGAAAACAGATTCCTTTCGGGCTGAAGCCCGGAATAATCATAAGCGGCTTATCGGCACGACTGAAGAGTTTGTGTGAGAACCTCTGCCGTCCCTACGGGACTCGGGCTCATTTCCCACCTTACCCAGGACTCCGCTTCGCTACGTCCTGGGCTAACTGCACTTCCACCCCTTCGGGGTTCTATTTTCGCGGGCGATACTCCACAGCCGAAGATGGAGGTGGGTCCTCACGCAGACACTGAAGTCGTGCCCTGATACGAACCAGGTCGATGTATGAGATAAGTTCTAGCGGATCACGGCGTGCAGCACAAACCCGACCGTCACCCAGAACGGCGTGACTAAGGCCAGGGAGAATAACAGCCCCTGTGGAAACGGCAGGCTCGCGGCCGCGTCGCTCGGAGTCCACGTGACGTCGGCCGAATGGAACGCGCGGTTGAATTCCGGAAGCCGGGTGAGAGCCAGCATAAAGTATAGGAGCGAGACAGCGCTCTCCCGGGTTGGCTCGCCTTCCCGTCGCTCCCTTTCCGGCAGCCGCTCCGATCATAGACGTCCGGTGCCGGGAGGGATCTCGAAGCGCTTCATCTTATTGTAAAGAGAGCTGCGCGGAATTCCCAGTCGCCGGGCGGTACGCTCAATGGAGCCGGCTTCGTCGTGCAAAACGTGGTTGATGTACATACTGCGGAACTTGTACATGGTGAACAGCGCGCCACCTCGACCGACACGTTGCTGGCGGAAGAGTACCGGGCCGGGGGAAGTCAGGCGAACGAGCAGGGCGATCACCGCAAACGCGGGGGACAAGGGCACCAGGACCGCAGCCGAGAGAATGAGATCGAGAAGCCGCTTGGCGACGTCATAGAGTTTGGGTGGCCGATCTTTCGATGCGTGGCGCGGGATACGGAAGGGGGAATTGGCAGCTTGGAGAATGTTCATAGAGTTTTGGTGATTCGGAGAAGCCGGATTGTTGGCTAGTGAACTGTGCGCGGTGTGCCGCCCCTGAAGGGGCTGGGAATTCTGAGGGGACGGCTACCCAGGACTCCCCACCCCAATCCGCGCAAAAGCGGCGCGGATCGGGGACCCCAGTTCGTCCTAGGCTAAACTGAGCCGTCCCGCGTTGCGGGACGGGGACGCTGCCACGATCGGCGGTGATGCGGCAATGTGGTCACGCCACGTTCAGCCGGTGATGCGAACGCGTCATGTGGTATAGAGGAGCGCGCGGTCCCTGCCGGGACCGGAGTTCTTATTTCGCGCCTACCCAGGACTTCGTCCTGGGCTAAACTGAGCCGTCCCGCTTTTGCGGGACGCGGGTTGTACCGCTGCGAACTGGCGTGGCAAGCTGCGCGACTCGATGGGGACGAGGATGTCAACAGAGCCGCGCGGTGTTTCCTGTCCTGATACGGAGGGATTTACGTGGTCGTTTCGTCGCAGGTGATCAGTTGATACTTTCCACGTCGGCTCCGTGGAGGTTGACGGCGATGGACTTCATGATCTGCTCGACGGTGATGACCAGACGACGCGAGTTTTGTTTTTCCACCAGAGTGCCCTCCCAGCCGACGAAGGGGCCGTGCTTTACTCGCACGCGTTGTCCAATTCTTAGATAGGGGTGAGGCTCGACCTCGCTGGCGCGCAGGCTGCAAGCTCGCAGGCGCTCGACTTCTTCTGCGTTCAATCTAGCGGCGCGGCCACCGCTGGAGACGATGTTGACTACGCCGGCGGTTTGCAGCACTGGAACCCGTTCGTTGTCGGCGACGTGGACAAAAACGTAGCCCGGGAACAGAGGAGCCTGCGAACGCTTGATACGGTCGGACCAGCGGACCAGCTTTTCGTATGTCGGCAGCAGGAATTCCAGGTTCTTCACCCGTAACTGCTCGGCCACGCGATGTTCATGCTCCGATCGTGTGTAGGCGGCCAGCCAGTGTTTACCATCCAGATTGTGTAACTTCAGATTTGCGTTCATTGCAATCGTTCTCTGGGGGCGGCACAGGGCTCCGCCATTCCTCGTCCCATTGGGGAGGCGAGCGAGGACAACACGGTCGCCTCAGCAATCTCTCCATGCCGAGAAAACCATTAAGGTGCTATATAAATGTAATGCTAACGTGCCATGCTTGGGGTGCAAGTTGGATTCCACGTTAGGCTCAAGCCTGTGGAAATTAAGCGCCTTTAATTTCCGTGAGTTAGCGGCTAGGGTGAAGGGGGAAGCGCGGATCGAGAGAGAGCGTGTCCAAGTCTTGATCACCTGTCGTCCAGAACTTGGACGAAACTAGCGGGTCTGCAGCCTATGCTAGCGTAAACGTTACAATCGAATCCGAACTTTGGGAGACTCTGATCAAGTGAAAGCGAGGTCCGGCAGCGGTTAAAGCCGCATTGGTTTTCGGGTACTTGACGGACGGCCGGAAAGGCCGTGCCCTTCAAAAGAAGAGTTAATCAGAACTTACGTTAAGGTGTTCACACTGCACATCGAGGAGCAGGATGCGGATCCTTGTCACGGGCGGGGCGGGATACATTGGAAGCGTGGTGGCGGATCGTCTGCTGCGGGCCGGGCATGCGGTGACGGTGCTCGACAACCTGAGCAAGGGCAAACGGCAAGCGGTTCCGGCGGAGGCGGAGTTTGTGCTGACCGACACCGGGGATGCGCAGCGGCTCGACGAGCTATTCCAGGCGGGGCGTTTCGATGCGGTTATGCACTTCGCGGCATTCATCGAAGCGGGCGAGTCGATGCAGGCACCGGAGATTTACTTCGACAACAACTCGGCGCGGGCGCTCACGCTTCTGCGGGCGGTGCTCAAGTACAAGGTGGCGAGGTTCGTGTTCTCGTCGACAGCGGCGGTGTACGGCGAGCCGCGGCGCATTCCGATCATGGAAGACGATCCGCTGGAGCCGACGAATGCCTATGGCGAGGCGAAGCTGATGGTGGAGCGCATGCTGTCGTGGTTCCACCGCTCGCACGGGCTGCGTTATGCCAGCCTGCGCTACTTCAATGCAGCCGGTGCGACGTGCGAGCGTGGCGAGGCGCATCAGCCGGAGACGCACCTGATTCCCCTGGTGCTTCAGGTGGCGCTGGGGCAGCGGGAGGCGATCTCGATTTACGGGACGAACTATCCCACCAAAGATGGGACGTGCATTCGCGACTACATTCACGTTGACGATCTCGCGACGGCGCATCTGCTGGCGCTCGATGGGCTGGCGGAGCATGAGCGGCTAGTCTGCAACTTGGGAAGTGGCAGTGGGTTCAGTGTAAGCGAGATTGTCGACGTCGCGCGGAAGGTTACGGGGAAGGAGATTCCGGCGGTCGAGGCTCCGCGGCGCGCGGGAGATCCGGCGGTGCTGGTGGCTAGCGCGGAGAAGATTCGGCGAGTGCTGGGATGGAATCCGCAGCGGTCAGGGATTGAGGAGATTGTGCGTAGCGCGTGGGAGTGGCATAGGTCGCATCCGAAGGGATACGAAGTATAGAAACCGGGTGCTCATGCTCTGGCCAAAGGAAGGCGTAAGCATGAGATTCCGACCTCAATAGTCATTTCTCCCTCAAGAAATAGGCCCGCAGATAAGGCTTCACCGTGGTGTTGATGTTGTAGACATTCTGCTCCATGTCATCATATGTGTGGTCAATAGACATTGTTTCCAGGGACGCTGCGTAAATGGACGCAGAAATCCGCAAGCGGCTCCGATGGGTGGAGCTGTTTCTCCGCATTGAGAATCACAGCGTGGTTTGCCTGAAGTGCGGGATATCACGACCGACGCTCCGAAAATGGGTGCGGCGCTATCGGGAACAGGGAATGGAAGGTCTGTCCTCCGGCAGCCGCAGGCCCAAGTCCTCACCTGCAGTGAAGATTCTGGGGCGTCATCGCGAATGGATTCGCCAGTTGCGCAAACGCCGTCTCGGTTCCCGAAGGATCCAGAACGAACTCAAACGCGTTCACGACTTCGCTGTATCCCGAACCACAATGGAAAAGGTCTTGCGGGCGACGGACGCGAAGCCCTTATCGCGGCCACGCCGTCCTCGCAAGGGCAGTACTCGGTACGCCAGGCACATTCCTGGAGAGCGTGTCCAGATGGATACCTGCAAAATCGCGCCCGGGGCATATCAGTACACCGCGATTATTGATGACTGCACGCGAGTTCGGGTGCTGGCGATCTACCCGCGCAGGACAGCGGCAAACTCATTGTTGTTTCTGGAGCGCGTCATTGAAGAGATGCCCTTTCCGGTGCAGGCCATTCAGACGGATCGAGGGCGAGAGTTCTTCGCCTACTGCTTCCAGGAGAAGCTTATGGAATACGGGATCAAGTTCCGTCCGATCAGGCCGGCCTCGCCGCACCTGAATGGCAAGGTGGAACGCTCGCAGCGCACCGATCTCGATGAGTTCTATCCGACGATCGATCTAACGAACTCCGACCTCGAACAACGATTGCAGGAATGGCAGGACCACTACAACCAGTACCGTCCCCATGGATCATTGCACGGTCGCACACCCTGGGAGGCCTGGCAGGAACGCCTCGCAGTGACACCTTTCCATGACGAAGTGGAAGCTGGTTACGATGCGTCCGCCGAGCGTATTCGCCACCCGGACTATCGAATGGATCTGCAGTTGGCAGCCCAGAGCAATAGGAATCGGCCGCCTAGTTTGGGGGCTCTGCCCCCAAACCCCCGAGATTTACCGCATTCGGGCCAAAATGGCTGACTTTACAGGGGGCGGATCAGGCCCGCCCCTCAGCCACTTCGGCACTGAGTCGGCGCTCGAGTTGCGTCTCCGCAGCGCTCTATCCTCCGCTCAGATTCTGGCAGTCTACCGCGAATCTCGTGAACTTGGAAAAGCGAAACGATGTCTGTGTGCCGCACAGATAATAGCTCCAGATCCTTGCCAGTCATTTCGGTCTCCGCTTCACCGCAATGCCTGCAGCGGTTGCTGCCTACACTCCATCCCTGTCATTTCCGGCTGTGTTTTCACATCCCTTCGTCACGTCGGGGCGCAGCGAACATCACTGACAAACAAGGTTGGGATACTGTGAAATTGTGACAGGCATTTCGGGAAAGGACCTCAGGGCCTTTATCCAACCTAGGGCCATCGCGCCTCGTGGCGTGAATAAGAGCCTCAACCTTCCTTCTCCTAGAAGTCCCAGTGCGCCCTCCTTTTCAGGTCCAAATCTCTTTCCCGCCATCTGGCGAGGAGGACAAGCGAATGCACACCAACGGGCGATCTCTCAATGGAATGTTTCATTCGAGGCTGCAACTGGAGAGCGTGGTGCTCGCGCTCACGATCATCCTGCTATTCCTCACCTTCGTTTTCTTATTTCTCTTCATAACCGCGCAACCTGCCCAAGGACAGACCTACAGCGTGATCTACAACTTCACCGGCGGCAATGACGGCGCCTACCCACAGGCAGGGCTCACCGTTGATCGGGCGGGCAACCTTTACGGCACGGCGTGGTCCGGCGGCTTTCCTGGAGAGGGTTGCACCAGCAACGGTTTCATCGGCTGCGGAACCGTTTTCAAACTCGTGCCTTCTCCCTCCGCATGGGTCTTCTCTACGTTGTACAGCTTTCGCGGCGGCACGGATGGGGCTTGGCCCTATTCCGGACTCACAATCGGAGCAGACGGTACGCTGTATGGGACGACCACACGCGGCGGCAAGGCGGGCTCGGGAGCGTTGGTCAGTTGCGGGACCGTCTTCAGCCTCAAGCCCCCCTCCCACCCCCACCGCCCGTGGCGAGAGACCGTGATTTATCGCTTTCAGGGTGGAAACGATGGAGCCGGTGCTGCCTCCGGCGATGTCAGTTTTGACCCCGCCGGCCATATGTACGGAACGACCGATGGTGGAGGTTATTGTGCCGGCAAGACCACCGTGTTTGAACTGCAACCTATTAATGGGGACTGGACCGAAAGCGTCCTCTACCGCTTCTCCGCGGGCAGCGATGGGGCGGGGACCGATGCCGGCGTGATCCTCGACAGCGCCGGCAACCTGTACGACACATCGATCTTCGGCGGAAATACCAACGGCGTATGCGGTAGCGACGGCTGCGGCACGGTGTTTGAATTGAGCCGATCGGCAAAGGGGTGGACGAAAACCATCCTCTACAGCTTCCTGGGTGGAAGTGACGGCGAGTATCCATATGGGGGGCTGATCTTCGATTCCGCAGGGAACTTGTACGGCACAACACTGATGGGAGGAGGCTTGGGAGGCGGAGTAGCTTACAAGCTCTCGCCTTCCGGCGGCGGCAATTGGAGTGAGACCGTCATTCACAGATTCAATGGAACCGGGCTCGGATCGCTCAGCGCACTGGTCATGGACATCAGCAGGAATCTGTACGGCACCAACTATTCCGACGGCGCTTACGGAGCCGGAACGGTGTTCAAGCTGGCACCCTCGGGCAATACGTGGACATATACGTCTTTGCACGATTTCACGGGCGGTAACGACGGCGGCGGGCCGGTGGGCGGGGTGGCCTTAAACGCTCACGGCAATCTATTCGGCAACACCCAGAATGGCGGAACTGGTTCATATTGCTATTACAGGAATTGTGGAGTCGTCTGGGAGATCACGCCATAATGCGAGCGTGAGCTTATTCCGCTAGGGCTCGTCGAAGCTCGCGATCTGGGCAATAGGGAGCAAGGGGCTCAATCGAGGAGCAAGAACCGCGGACATTACGACGCGGAAAGGAACGAGCATAAAGCGGCACCTGGCACTCTTCAGCAGCTTGTAGTCGTGCAGTAGGTAGCAGAGGGGATTGTCATGATTCCAGCTAAGAAGATCGTTTGCCCCACGGATTTCAGCGAGGCTGCATCTGCCGCGGTTCAGCACGCTCGTGAGTTGGCCGCACATTTCGGATCTGAGCTTGTGTTGGTGAATGTGGTGCCGGTGGTGCCAGCCTTGCCCAATGATCCTAACTGGGTCTTGAAGATTCCGGAGTACGAGGCTTCGCTCCATGCCGATGCCACGCAGAATCTGCGCGAGCTGGCCGCTTCGATTGAGGCGAAGGGAGTATGTGTACGGACTGTCGTCGGTCACGGCGATGCAGCAAGTGAGATTGTGCGGATTGCGCAAGACGAGGGGGCGGACATGATTGTGATTGCCACCCATGGACACACGGGGTGGCGTCACGTTGCCTTCGGTTCGGTTGCCGAGAAGGTCGTTCGCCGCGCCCAATGCCCTGTTCTCACTTATCCAGTGGCCGCGGAGCGCCACGCCGTTCATCAAGCGTAGGGCTTCCTTCGCACTCCACCTCGAGCTACGTAACGCTGTTGGGCTCCGGGAGTAATAGCAACGCTCAAGCATCGACATCGCGCCTGCAGGTCAGTGTCGTCTTCGGAGTGGGCGTGACGAATGCGATCACGATCAATTCAGGCGCGGCGCTCATCTCGTTGAGAAATGAGAGCACGAAGTACCGCAATCAAAGCGGTTACCCGTAAAACCCTTGCGCCAGAACAGTCCGAAGGCACCGAAGTTATCGCATACCGTTGCGACAACGGCCATACTTTCTTGCCGGGAGAAAAGACGAAGTCAGCCGCCGCCGATGGCACAACCTGACGCTTGACGCACCGGGGAAAGGTACTTACTTGAAATGCAGGGACGATGTGCTCTCAGGCATTAGGCTGGTATCGTCCCTGCCCGGTAGTGCAAGTGCACCACCAAACTTTTGTGTAATGGGTCATCCAGGATCAGTGACGGGAGTCATTCGATCGTGCCGAGATTTGCGTTGACATGCCGACGAAGTGCGTTTGAAGATTTCGGTTGACGAGGCGTTCTGATGAACAGTTTGGGGGGGAACTGCGCACAAGGCGGTGCATATGCGATCAACTCGTTCAAACAGAGTCTCGCAGCTCCCTTCGTCCTTGCTTCGGGGTAGGTTTGTCATGGCCGGAGTCTCAGGCTGCCGCAGTCTTGTGCAGAGTGGTGCTTAGATCTGCGCGCGCGGCGGGCTTCTTGCCCATGACCTCCGCCTCTGCCTGGAGCCAGTCGGCGTACTCAGACCGGTAACGGCATCCCAGCCTGTTGCGGCGTTGTATCCCGGAATCAGCACCGGCTGACTGTAGATGTCGAATTTCATGGCCGCATTGGTCCCGCTGCTGACATCGTCGAACGCGTGCGCATAGTGGGGTGCGCTCTGTCCGATTTTGTAGAGCGCGGCATTAATGAAGCCATAGTCATGCCCGGCGGTCTAGCCCATGATCGCGGTGAGCGCTGTCCATTGCGGCGCTCCCGCGCTGGTGCCCCCGAAGCGATAAAAACCGACATTAAGCCCCGGCATATTGAGATATGTCAGTACGCCATGCAGTACGGCGGCATTATAGGCAACGTCGGGCGCTCCGCGGCTCCTTCCGCCATGGATCGTCCCGTCCTGATACGGGGGCTCGTCCCATACGGTGCTGAAGCCACCTCCCGAGGCCTCCGTAGCGCCGAAGTAATCCTGATAGTCGCCGTAAGGCGGACCTTCGTTCGACGCAATCTCATTCAGCCAGGTGCCCGGCGCCGGATGAGTGGCGGGATTGCAGCCCAGGGCCGGCAGGCAGTAGTCGGCAGCCTGCAATCCCCTGCCGCCTACGGCCACTACCAGCGGATCGGACGCGGGATTGGACGTTGACTGAATCCAGGTCGTGCCATCGCACGCCGGCTGCGCTGCGCCTTCGTCCCCGGAGGAAGCGAACCGCGTGATGCCTTTGCGCGTGGCGTTCACGAACGCCTGATGCCAGGCGGCGGTTTCATCCGCGGGGAGGCAGGCGTCGGACAGTCCGAAGCTCATCGAGATGACGTCCCCGCGATTGTTGTTGATGGCGTCGTTGAGTGCGCTAAGCAGGCTTTCGTTGTAGTTGTCCACCGCCAGTTCGAGGGACAATGTTCGCGCCCGGAGCGATGGCGTGGGCCCACTCAACATCAAGTGAAATCTCCTCGGCCCGGTCCTGTTTCTGTGAGTTCTTGTCATCGGAGTAGGATTGTGATTGCGAGATGTTTCACGCGGGAATCATCGAGCCAGAAATCTGGGAGAGAGTGTCAGCTTTACTGGCCAACAACAACGACGGACAACGTACCCCGAGGCCGCAAACTTTCCTCAAGTTTGGGTGATTATTTACTTGACTCGACCATGGTTTAAGCCTATAGTTTTGCTTGTGGAGAGCAAGACTATGAGCGAACCTAAGAGCCTTCAAGAAGCAATCGTTTACTTCTCCAACCCCGATAACTGCATCGACTACTTGGCCGTGCGCCGCTGGCCTACTGGCGTTGTCTGCCCAACCTGCGGATCGGACAAGGCGAAGTTTAGCGAGAAGCGCCGCACTTGGACTTGCAACAAGCATCACGCCAAGCGCGAGTTTTCCATCAAGATCGGAAGTGTTTGCGAGGATTCTGCCATCGGTCTGGAT
>JBARGS010000030.1:0-30784 GCA_049798495.1 Candidatus Korobacteraceae bacterium
CTTGCAGTGGAAGCTCGCTCCCAAAATCGTCTTCCACACCCCTCGGGAGCGCGAGTGCTTCGAGCAGCACTATCGCATGAAACTCAGCGACTCGCGCATCGAGTTTCGCAAGCACGACGATGTCTACCAAAAGTTCGCCGAGCACACGCAAGCGTCAGCCCGGCAACGCCTCAACTTGCCAAGCGGCCGTCCGATTTTCCTCTGCATCGGATTCATCCAGCGCCACAAGGGATTTCACCGCGCCATGCAGGCTTTCGGCCGGGCCAACTTGCGCGACTCTGAGTTGTACGTGGTCGGCTCGCTGCGCACACCGGACACCGAAAGTCAGCGCTATCTCGCCGAGCTCAACGAACTGGCCGCCGGCCACTCCAACATTCATCTCCGCGAATCGTTTGTCAGCGACGAAGATTTTGACACCTGGATTAGCGCCTCTGACATTGTGGTACTTCCCTATTCGGAGATCTGGTCCTCGGCTGTGCTCGGTCGCGCGCGGCTGCTGGGCCGTCCCGCCATCGTTTCCGCCGTCGGCGGTTTGCCGGATCAGGCAGGCGACCGCGATCTCCTCTTCAAGACTGATGAGGAGCTGATTCTTGCCTTTCAGAACGTTGCCCAAACTTGGCAGGATGCTACGCACGAAAGTGAAGAACCTATAGCGCAGTCGCCTCCGAAATAAGCCGGAGGTAAGATAGTGTTCGAGTCGAAACCTGAGTTAAACGAAATTGAGGATTGGTCATGAGTATCATCCGCAACACGTGGGAAGTTTCAAATGACGACCAGGCACTGCTCGCGCTCGCAGGCCATTCCACCCGCGAGGAGTTCGAGCGCGACCGGCAGGAGCGCGCGCGCGAAGTGGCCCAGTGGTGCTCCATCGACCGCAGCCGCCGCGGTTTCGAGGTCGGCAGTGGAGAAGGAACGGTCGCCCGCATTCTTGCCGGCCAGTGCCGTTCGCTGGACTGCAACGACATCAGCCAGTCTTTTCTGGATAAGGCGCGCGCCAATTGTGCGCAATGTTCGAACGTTTCGTTCCACAAGATCGAATCCGACTATCTTGACTACCTGCCGCCAGATACCTTTGACTTTGGCTTCTCCTTGAACGTTTTTATCCATTTCAACGCCTACGATGTTTTCAACTATTTGCTATCGGTGCGGCGAATTTTGAAGCCTGGCGGTGTCTTTTACTTCGATGCCTGCACCGTCGGCGAGCAAACCATCGAGCTTTTCCGGGAACAGGCCGGCATGTATCGCCGCTCTCCCGAAGGCGTTCGCGGCTATCTAAATTTCAATCATCCAACCGTGCTGCGCAACATTATCGGTGAAGCCGGTCTGCGAGTTTCGGAACGCTCGCTGCTTCCCGAGACCGGCTGGATAAAGGTACTTACTGTCAAACCATAGCCGTTGCGGAAATCCGTGCATAGCCCCGGTGGCGTGCCGCCTCACGTCGGCTAACTGTGCCTTTGCTGAACGGCTGTGTACAATCGCCAGCAGAGCCGTGTGAAGACCGTCACCATCGCGATTCCCTCGTTGCACCGCCCCGACCTCACCGCCCACTGCATCGAGTTCATCCAGAAACAAACTCTTCCCGCGGATAACTGGGAAATCGTGGTCATCGAAAACCAGGCGCGGCCCGACGCCATCCTTCCGGATCCGTTGCCGCCGAACACCCAACGCATCGAGTTGGCTGGCAACGAAGGCACCACCGGCTCCATCAACCGCGCGGTTGCGGCGACCGAGTCGCAATACATTCTGCTGCTCAACAACGATATCGAACTCGCGCCCGACTACATCGAGAAACTCGTACGCGGGCTCGAGGTCGACCACAAGCTGGGCTTCGCCATCGGCAAGCTCATGCGCGCGACGGCGCGAACTCATCTCGACGGCGCCGGGGATGCCATGCTGGCGGCGGGGGCAGCCTACCGGCTTGGCAATCTCGATCCTGACAGCGGCCAATTTGATCGTCCTATGCCGCTGCTCACCGCCTGCGGCGCAGCCGTGCTCTATCGCCGCACGACCTTTGTCGGCAGCGGCGGTTTGGACGAAGACTTCTTCGCTTACCTCGACGATGTCGATCTCGCACTGCGCGCGCACATGCTCGGCTACTTTGGCATCTACCTGCCGGATGCCGTCGCCTGGCACATTGGCAGCGCGACCCTGGGCGGCGCGCTCCATCCTCGCGTCATCGAGTACCTAACGCGCAACCAGATTTATCTGCTGCTGAAGGATTATCCGCGTCCTGTATTTCTACGACTGCTGCCGCGAATCGCCGTCTATCAAGTTTTGTGGCTGATGTTCGCAGTGCGGAATGGAGGACCACTCGCGTACCTTCGCGGCTTGGCCGCCGCCTTCCGCGGACGCCGCAGAATGCGTGTAAAGTTCCGCCACCTGATGAACACCCGCCGCCTCCGCGACGCCGAGTTCTTAACTCGCCTCCGCGATTCCGAGCGGCAGATCTATGACTGGCAGCGATCCCTGCCCCCCCAGCGTCGCTCCGCGCTGCTGAAGATCTATTTCCGCCTCTTCGGCCGCCCCTGATTGGTCTCTAGAAGGAGGTGGTAAGTCGCAGGCCAAAGCTGCGCGCCGGGCCAATGGCGTTGCCGGAGAAGAGGCCCCCAAAGTCGATGACATTCAGGGTGTTCGTGAGATTTTGCCCATCAACCTGGAGCTTGACGTTCATCCGTTCAGACTTGTAAACATCGGCCCCGGCCGACGCGCTGACAATCAACGAGGGCAGAATCCGGCCGCGGGCGAAATTGATACGATCGATCACCTGCTGACCGTACTCCGCAAGCGCGGTCTGATAGTCACCATCAAATTCGAACGGGAGGCCGCTGCCATATTGAATGCCTCCAGCGACCCAAAAACGTGGTTTTACTTGATAGACCCAGCGCGTAAAAAGCGTATTGCGCTGATCCTGAGAGTCGGGAAAGTGACCTGTGGTTTGCGTCAGTGCATCCTGCACGTCGGACCCCAGAAATAGCCCACCGGACACCGGAAACCAGACATTTCCCACCATATACGAATAGCTGGCAAAGCCGGAAAGTTTATGCCAATTCGGTACTTCGACCTTGGCCTCCACCCCATAGATTGTGGACTTTCGGAAGGCGATCGGAAAGCTTATGGTGGTGTTCGCGATCTGATCATCGTCCGCGTAGTTGTTAACGTTACGCAGGTAGTAGTTCACGTCTACTCGAAGATTGTTCGCAAATCCCTTAGACGCGCCCGCCTCATAGTAATTGCCCTGTGAGGGCTCGACCGGCAGACGCAAGAAATCCGGATTGATGAATGCGACCTCAAACGAGTTTGCCAGCAGGATGTTTTCAAATGAGGGAGTCTGGAAAACGCGATCATACGAGAAGTGAGCGATCAATCCGAGGGAAGGGAAATACCGCGAAATCGCGAATCGAGGATCGACCGCTTGCTTGTTTACGACGAGCTGATAGTGGTCCCAGCGCAGGCCGGCATTGATGGTCCAATTGCCGAGCCGAATCAGGTCCTGCACAAATGCTGATTGTTCCAGGTCCGGGCGCTTGCCTTGGCTAGGGTACGCGCCCGGGAAACTGAAGGTCAGTGCCGTATCGTCATCGAACTGCGAAGGATCGGTGATGATGTAGTTGAAATTCTCGTTTATCCAGGTATTGTCAGATTCAACCCCGACCTTCCATTCGTTCCGGCCGTGATCAATCGTGAGCATACCCTTGAAGTACGCTTCGTTGAACCAATTATGCTGAAACAGAATAATGGGGGTTGAGAGCGCGTTGGAATAGAAGTCATTTCCGTTGTTGCGTGCCATGGCGCGAAAATCGCCAACAACATTTGGCGAGAAGATGTGCCGGTAGTTGGCGATAGCCATAGTCTCGAAGTTGTTGGCATTCTGTTGCTGGCAGGGTGGCCCTTGCGTTTGACCCGGCGGATAGCATCCCGTCTGTTGCACCATCTCGTTAGGAAGCAGGTAGCGCGACAGCTCGTACCGGACAATAAAGTTCAGGCGGTCATTGGGTGTCAGGTCGCGCTGGTAGTTGACGGAGTAGTCGCCGATCGTACCGGTGTTCGTGTAGTTCTGGGGAACGACGGGGTTCAGGTAACGATCGGTTTGCGCCCCCGAACCGGTAAAGCCAAGCACGTTCTTGCCCCACGTGTATTGCCCCTGCGCGAAAATTCCCGCGCTGTCGTAGCTCCCGCCCGATAAAACCATCTGGCCATGAAATCCCGGCTGCGGATCGGGCAGCGTGTTGACCTCGACCACGCCACCCATCTTGCGTCCATATTCGGCGGGAAATCCCGCGGTGAAGATGGTCATCGAACCGACGTCGTTGGCGCCAATCTCCGGGCCGAAGCTGGGGGAGCGGTTGTCGGTCAGCGGAATCCCGTCCACCACGAACTGCGTCTGGTATTCCGAGCCGCGAGGGTGCAGCACCGCGTTTCCCTCGTAGAGCCAGCCCGGCTGACTGTTGACCAGGTCTTGGATGGAGCGGCCCGGCAGCGACGTCAACCGGCGTTGTATCGCCTCCTTGCCAATTTGGTTCACTGCCCCGGCTTGATCGGGATCGAGCAGAGTCCCTGCCGCATTGACCGTTACCGATTCCTTAACGGCCGCCAGCTTCAGCTTGATTTCGTGACGGAGCGGTATCGAGGAGTGGACCTCGACCGATTCGTTGACCGGAGCAAAGCCCGGCTGATCGATCGTGAGCTGATAGATGCCATACGACAGACGCTGCACGCTCAGCGTTCCCTGGTCGCTGGTCGTCAAAGTATTTCGATATTGATTTGCCTCGCTCACGATCTGAACGGTTGCTTTCACGCCAAGACCCGCCGGATCGGTCACCGTCAAATGCAACTCGCCACGGTCGCTTTGTCCAAGGGCGCAACCTCCAAGCAGCAGGACGACCAACGGGATTGCAATACCCAACCTTAGGCTCATGGGATAAAGGCTTGGAAGAATCGGCATGTGTGGACCGGTGCTGGCGCCGGCGAGTACGTCTCGGACTCCATTTAGAATATCCTCCAAGGGTCACGTTTGTTCAGGGTTTATTGCCGTTGGTGTCGCCCCGCCGATCTCCATTATGAAAAAGGCTGAACAAAACGACGCTCTGTGGAATGTATCGAAAGGGGACTCAGAAATAGTGACGCCAAGCTCTTCCTCCGAATCCGTCATGCGTCTGTGCGCGTCGCCGCAGGTGCGCGGGGCTTCGGCCGGCTCTTCGGAGATCGAGGTGGAGGTCGTCACTTTGTTCGATGAGCTTCGCAACCGGCTGTTGCGATATGTTCTGGCATTTGGCATTTGCCCCAGCGACGGCGAAGAAATCATTCAGGAGGCCTTTCTTTCGCTCTTCCAGCACTTGCAGCAGCAACGCTCACGACAAAATCTCCGCGGCTGGTTATTCCGTGTCGCCCATAATCAAGCTTTGAAACGGCTGGCGGCGAATGCCCGGCGCCGCGACTTGCTCGACTTGGATGTGAGTTCTGCTCAGATACATCCCGATCCGGCCCCCAATCCGGAGGAACAAGTAAGATTCACCCAGCGCCAGACCCGGCTAGGGGCAGTGTTGGAAGCGCTGCCCACGCACGATCAGCAATGCCTTCGCCTGCGCGCTGAAGGCCTCCGCTATCGTGAAATCGCCGAGGTACTTGGCATCTCGCTGGGCAGCGTTTCTGCCTCGCTTGCCCGTTCGCTGGCCCGCCTGGCGCGTGCGGATGAGAGGTGAAGCATGGGTAACAACTACGCTCACCTATCCGATGAAGAGTTGCTTCTGTTCTCCGACGGCGAGCTTGCGCCCGGGCGCGTTGTCGAAGTCAACGTCCACCTTGCCGCCTGCTGGGAATGCCGCACGCGCCGCATGCAGATGGAAGAGACCATTGCCGCCTTCGTGCAGGCGCATCATCGCACCTTCGATCCCCAACTTCCCCCCATCGCCGGACCGCGTGCGTTGTTGAAAGCGCGGCTGGAGCAGGCCGCTGCCGCAGGCAGTCCGCGCGCCTGGTTTCTCCCCTCTGCAGGAGCTCTTCTGGGGCGCACGTTGGCCTACCTGGCGGCGATGCTATTGATCGTGACTTCGGCGGTCGTGGTCGCTTATCGATTCCGGTCTACGCCGCCGGATCGGGCGTTACATGCGGTGACTGCGCCTGTTCCGGACCGCCGCCTAACCCCCGGTGCCGCGCGTCCGATGAGTGCGAGCGAGGTCTGCCAGGTGAGCTACAGCGACGATACGCGTCTGGTTCCGGCTTCGATCCAAAAGCAGGTTTTTCGCGAGTACGGAATGGAGAACGCGCCATCGAAGGATTACGAGTTGGACTACCTCATCAGCCCGCAATTGGGCGGCACCGATGACGTTCGCAATCTGTGGCCTGAGCCGGTCTCCGCCACCCCCTGGAACGTGCACGACAAGGATGCGCTGGAAAACCGCCTTCAACAACTGGTGTGTCAGGGCAAGCTCAACCTGGCAACCGCACAACGAGATTTGGCTGACGATTGGATCTCCGCCTATAAGCGGTACTTCCGCACCGACCGTCCAATTGAACCTCTGTAGTGAGTCGGTTCCAACTTAGACGCTGGTCGTTCGACAACCGTTCCGCCGAAAGGCCATAATGGTGTCTGAACGATGTCTTTCGGCAACGGCCCTGCTCCCGTTGTGCAACATTGCACGTCTCTATATTCAAGATTGGATGCGGCCGGCAAAGAGCGACAACTTTGCTGGAATCGTGTTTATCATTAGGGAATTGACTCAAGGGATGTGACCCACAGGAGTAGCAATGAAGATCAAGGCCCCGTTCTACGCCGCTGTGATGTTGGCAGTGAGTCTCGCGATTTTGGCGGGCTGCTCGCGGAAAGCCGAGCGCACCGATGCGCAGGTTGCCGCCGATGTCCAAAACAAAATTTACAGCGATGCTGGAATCCAGAGCCGCCAGATCAGTGTGCAGGCGGCGGACGGAGTCGTGACCCTAAGCGGAGATGTCACCAGCGACACGGAACGCACTACTGCGGGCAACGACGCCGGAGCCGTCGATGGCGTGAAGACGGTTGTCAATAATCTGCAAGTGCAGCAGGCCGAAGCGGCTCCTCCGGCAACGGCGAGACAGAAATCTGCACCGCGTCCCGCAAGGCAGGAGAAGAAGCCAAAAGTTGCGGCCAGCAATCGCCATCATCGCAATAATCAGCCGCCCGACGAATCGGCCACTTCCGAGACCGAGGCGAACAATCTGCCGCCAGCCCCTCCCGGACCTCCTGCCGAGCAGGCCGCACCGCCTCCTCCTGCTGCGCCGCCTCCGCCGCAGAAAGTCACCATTCCCGCAGGCACGCAGCTTTCCGTGCGCCTCAACGATTCTCTCGATTCGGAGCGTAATCAGGTCGGCGACACATTCCGCGGATCGCTCAGTGCCCCCATTGTGCTCGACGGTGAAACTGTGATTCCGTCGGGGGCCGATGTGGTCGGTCGTGTCGCGGATGTAAAGAGCGCTGGACGCTTCGCGGGCAACTCCGTTCTCACCCTTGAGCTGACGTCCCTGTCGATCAATGGCCGGACGTACAACATTCAGAGCAACCAGTGGTCGCGCCAGGGTAAGGGCGAAGGCAAGAACACGGCAACCAAAGTTGGCGTTGGTACAGCGGCGGGTGCAATCCTGGGCGGTATCCTGGGTGGCGGCAAAGGCGCTGCCATTGGTGCAGCCAGCGGAGCCGGTGCGGGAACCGGCGTCGCCGCGGCCAAGAAGGGTCAGCAGATCAAGCTCGCCCCCGAAGCCGTGCTCAATTTCCAGACGATCAACACCTTGGTAGTGACCCCGCAAAGCACAAACAATCGTAGCGGAGGGCGAACCCCGCTGCAAAACGACGCGCAGAAGCTCCAGGCGCAGCCTCAGTAATTCGGTTGCGCCTTCTTTCATCCTGACTTCCTGCGATATCCTCACTACGGTCGCCCACCTCTGACGGCCTTGGCCTTGCTGTCAGGTGGAGCGGCGAGCTGCGGCATCTTCGCTGGCCGCCGGAGAGGACTGCAACCCACTACTTTGGATTCGCTCCTGGAATGCGCGCTGTTCGTTGTGGGACTGGCATTCGGCAGCTTCCTGAACGTCTGCATCAGCCGTATCCCCAACGATGAATCCGTCGTTACTCCCCGCTCCCACTGTCGCGCGTGTGGCGCAACCATCCGCTGGCACCACAACATTCCTCTTGCAAGCTGGTTGTTCCTGCGCGGCCGCTGTCGCGATTGCAGTGCACGCATTTCGTTTCGTTATCCCGCCGTGGAGTTGCTTACGGCGATTCTTCTCGTCGCCTGTTATACAAAGTTCGGTTTGACGTGGCTGACGTTGAAGGCTTGCGTCTTCAGCTTCCTGGTCCTCGGACTCATTTTCATGGACGCTGAAACCGGTTTGTTGCCGAGAGAATTCACTTACCCGGGAATTCTGCTCGGACTAACCATGTCGTGGACTCCCGTCGACAACGGCGCGACGGCATTCCTGGCAAATGTATTTCGCCTTCCGGTAGCAAGCTTAGCCTGGCTGAGCGTTATCGACTCGCTGCTGGGAGCATTCGTGGGTGCCGGCTTTCTTTATGTTTCCTGGGCGTTGTATTACCTGGTGCGCAAGCGTCATGGTATGGGTTTTGGCGACATCTCTCTGATGGCGATGTCAGGCATGTTTCTGGGATTGAAACTCACGTTGTTCGTGATCTTTGCCGCACCGATTCTGGGCGTTCTCTACGCCCTACTGTTGCTGGCGCTGGAAAGGCGCGCGCGTCCCGCGCCCGACAGCTCCGGGAGAACGGCATTTCTCAGTCGCGAAATCCCATTTGGCACATTTCTCGGTGCGTGCTCGCTGGCGGCGATGTTTCTTGGTCCGGCTGCGTGGCGCTGGTACTTGGGGATGATCCGCTAAACGAACTTGCTATGAGTTGTCCGGAGCTAGCCTGCTTGATGCGAGCGGCTGCTTGCCTCAGGTGATGCCTGCCATGGGTACGATGGAATTTTCGCCACTCCTTTGCATTCAGCGGTCCAAGGATGGGATGGTCCAGCAGTGTGACCCTCCTACCGAATCTCCGCTCCGCGTCGTTCAGGGTAGCGTCCATCGCGACCAGGGCGTCATAGAAGCGTCCCAGGGAAAGCAGCGGAAGACCACTGGTGGGAGTGGTGTGCTTGGGTGAGGTTCGTCCCGAGGGCATCTGCCCCAGCGTCGTAACCCAGATGGTCTTCACCCGGTCTCCCAAGGTGGCTTTGCCGGCCCGCGTTCGCCCCTCTTGCATTGCCTTCAGAAGGCCCGCGGTGGTCGCCGTATAGCTCAAGCGAAGATGCTCAAAAATCTGGGCGCAGTTCCACTTCCCCGGCGGCGCCTGCAGCCAATGGGCCTCAGAAGCGTCTTGGGCTATCCGCTGAGCTTTGCGGCGAATATCCTCTAATTCAGGAGACAAACATCACCCCACAGGAACCGGTACGAACAATATCACGCTCCCCTTAGTATGGACTCGAATGCGGAATTTGTTGACTGGCAAATTTGCTAACTTTGGCCCAATAAAGTATTCGCCACCACTCGCAGGTCTTTCACGAAACGATCGAATTCCTGCTGGCGGCTCTCGTCGTCAACTGCTCGCAATATAGACGAGGGATGAACCGTGGCGAGCACGTGAAATTCAGGAGAGAAGGGCAGCAACTTACCGCGCTGCTGCGTCACGCGAAAACTGCGGCCCAGCAGCGCGTGCGCGGCTGTCGCCCCCAGACAGACGACAACTTGCGGCTTCACCACCTCAATCTCGGCATCGAGCCAGGGACGGCAGGCGGCGATCTCCAGCGTGTTCGGCTTTTTATGGATTCTCCTTTTGCCGCGCGCTTCCCACTTGAAGTGCTTTACGGCATTGGTCACGTACGTCTCTTTGCGATCGCGCGAGGCGCGCAGCGATTGCGTTGCTGCGCCAAGCTGAGTTTCGCCATCGACAGCGTGCAGGCGGCGATGTTTGGTAATTCTGTTGTCGGCGAGATGCCGAGGGGGGCGGTAACGGACTGCGGTTCCGCACTTCTTCCGCCTGCGGCCGGGCTGGCCGGCCATAGTGTGACCATTGCACCGGAATCATCAGGCGGTAGCCGCGGCGGGCCACAGTCTCGATGTAGTGCGGATGGCGGCCGAGTCTCCGAACGCTCGCCGCAGTTTCTTGATGGCGGCGTTGATGCTGTGGTCAAGTCGCCGATGGTGCCGTTTCGCCCACAGCGTCTCTTGAATCTCGTCACGAGTAACCATTTCGACGTCGCGCTCCAACAGCATTCGGAGAATCTGGAATGGCTGTTCCTGCAGCTGCACGATGCTGGCGCCGGCTCGCAACTCGCCCGTTCGAAGATCGACTTCGAACTCGCCGAGGCACGCGCGTGAGGGCTGAACGCTTAGCTGGTGATGTTCGCGGGTAGTCAACGTCCCGTGCGCGTTAGTTGGTTGAGGTCAATTACTCGTCGTGGTCATGCGCAAATCACCCCGAAGTCACCCCGGCGTATGTGTAAGTGCCGGCGTCTGCCACAGATCAGCGATAGTTCACCGGCGGTGCATTGTCGCCGCAGCTGTACAGGCGCACACTCGACCGCATTGGAAGCAAAACCGGTAGACCGGAGGCTCCAAAACTAAGAAAGGACGAGGTCGAGTGGATATGAAACGCACAATGGCAGCTATAGCTTTAGCGGCGCTCAGCATGGCGAACTTCGGGTTTGCCCATGGCAAGGAGTGTGGGATCTTCGAGGCGCCCGCGGTAAATCGTCAGACTTCAGCGCGATACCTTGAAAGCGGAAGCGAAAACGGCCAGTTCCATCGTGGGCCGGTAAACCACCAGCTGGTCGGAGATTGCAACAACGATCGCGGGATGATCATCGGTATGTATCGTCCTCCGGGGACCCTGCACAATCCAACCACCCAGGGCGAGTTGCTCCTGCGAAACCATAATTTGGCGGGCGACCCTGGCTCTAACCTCAACGACGGCGCTGCGGGCGACACTTCGACCCCACAGCTTCGGGCGGGCGACGGCCCGGGAGTACCCTCTGCGCCGCCCTGCTGCAGAGTGTGACGGTTGGATGAGAGAGGCAAGGTGGCCCGTCCGCCCACAGCAGGCGCAATCCTGGCGGCAGAAGTGAAGGCTTCGCCGCCAGCGCGTTTTTGCTGAACCTGCTAAGACGGTACGCACGCATCAGCTAACGTCAATCACTTCCTCATAATCATCCCCAAGTCACCGCCATTTCACCCGCAGTGCATTGCCTGTTTTGCCGCCCTCGCGCACTCTCGCATCACGGTTGTCGGTCCCACAAAAAACGCGAGGAGGCTTTATGAAACTCAGGAATGCAACATGGACGGCGGTTATGACCTACGTCGTTCTGTTAGCGAGCGGCGCCGTGGCGGCTACGCAGTACAAGGTACTGCACAACTTCGGCCAGGGTGAGGGTGACGGCTATGCGCCGGAAGCAGCCCTGGTCTTCGACAGCAGCGGAAATCTCTACGGCACAACCGTGGCCGGCGGAACGGGATGCGGTCACGTCGGCTGCGGCGTGGTCTTCCAACTCACGCCGAATCCCGATGGCAGCTGGAGCGAACACATCTCCCACTACTTCAATCGAAGCGATGGAGCAGGACCTTACGATGCTGTTACCTTCGATGGCCGCGGAAATCTTTACGGCACCACCAAGTACGCGGCCGCCGGTGAAAATGGAACTGTGTTCGAATTGACGCCCACGGCCAGCGGCGGCTGGAGCGCGGTTGTGCTGAACGCTTTCAGTGGAGGCCTTGACGGTGGCCAGTCTTATGCGGGTGTGACCCTGGATTCGTCCGGCCATATCTACGGCACAACTTCATCGGGAGGGCTCTACGGCGCTGGCGTTGCCTTCAGTCTTGGCGGCGGATTCCGGCCGGGGGCGACCGTGCTGCATGGGTTTGGCAGTGGGAACGATGGAGCGCAGTCGTTTGGTTCGTTGATCTGCGACAGCGCCGGAAATCTGTACGGTGTCACCTGGGCGGGTGGCGACTATCAGTCGGGCACAGTATTCCGTCTGGCGCGCGATCCTATCGGCGGAACGTGGACTGAGACCGTGCTCTATTCCTTCCGGGGAGCGCCATTCGACGGCGCCAATCCCTATGCCGGCGTAATGCTCGATCCGGCGGGCAATCTGTACGGCACAACTTTTCGCGGCGGAACGAATGACATCGGAACCGTATTCAAACTCGCGCCCAATGCTGACGGCAGCTGGAGGGAGAGCGTGCTGCTCTCTTTCAGCGGAAGCAGCGATGGTGGCAGTCCCTACGGCGCACTGACGCGCGACCGCTTTGGCAATCTGTACGGCACCACGAACGCCGGCGGACCCGGCCACCATGGAACCGTCTTCCGCTTAAAGCCGATGCCTGATGGCCAATGGACGGAGACGGTGCTGCACGCATTCACTGGGGGCCTTGACGGCGGCTGGCCGGGTGCGGGCGTCATCCTCGACGGAGCGGGCAATATCTATGGCACGGCAGTCATGGGCGGCACCGGAGGGCCCGAGGAGGGCGGAGTGGTCTTCGAGATCACACCGTAGCCTGAGTGACACGATCGATTTCGGCGCGAGCGCTGACAGCGAGCCCAGCGCCGAACAGGGGCCGTTCCTCCGAGGCATTCTCTGCCCCTGTGTTCCGTATCTGAGATCAGTCCGCTGGCTCAAAAGTTATCCATCATCCAGACGTTGCTGTCCCACGTCTGGGCGTTGAAGACCAAGTGCTTGCCGTCGCGGGACGGAAGCGGGGAAGTAAGCCACTGCCGGCGGCCGTCGGGCAACTCCGGCCGCACCTTGCCGTCGAGGGTGACGTGCAGGAGGTTGTACGATTCCGGCGCATAGGAGGTCGCGTAGAAGCTCTTCCCATCCGCCGCCCAGGCTATCGATTGCAGGTGTTCTCCCTTCGGCTGAAGCGGAATCTCATGCCAGGCGCCATCCGGCAACGTTAACACTTCGATTCGTCCTTCGTACTTCTCCGCATCAACCAGAGCCAGGCGCGAGCCATCGGGCGAGACGCCCCAGCCCATATATCCCCCGATAACTTCGATCTTCCCCAACTGATTCGCTTTTCCCCGAAGTGGGTCTAGCGAGTAGAAGACGAGCTCCCTTCCTTTCAACAGGCCCAGAACACACGCAGAGCCGGCATTCGCGTTTGAGGGACAGGAGAAGCGGGGCCGGACTTCCTCAGGAAGCGCTTCCAGCACCGGCTCTGGCGATCCGCCGGCAATGGCCCGGCGCATCAGCCGAACCGAATTCGAAGACGCCCCGCCCGCGCCGCGGGTGGATTCCGATTCCCAGTAGAGAAACCAGGACCCGTCCGGGCTCACTGCGCCGCCAAACACGTCTGCTGGGCCGGCGATAACCGTTTCCGCAACGTTTTGATTCAGCCCCTGCTTGAAGATTTCCAGTTTCCCATTTCGCCTGGAGCTGAAAAGGATGGCTTGACCATCGCGCGTCCAGTCGCTGGCATTGCTTCCCCGATCGTCGAGGGTTAGACGGCGGGGCGCCTTCATGCCGGTGCCGTCTGCGGCAAACTCAGTGAGATACACGTCCAACCAAAGGCGCTCTTTCAGAAGGGACAGGCGCTTTCCGTCCGGGGTAAAGGTCAAGTTCCTTGGCGCGAAGCTGCTCCATTGCGTCAAGCGTCCAGCCTTGCCGGCAGCTTCACCGGTGCGTGGCTTTACCTCAACCGCCCATAGGCTGTACTTTGTCTGCGCCGACCGGGATTCGGAGCCCTCTGGGCTTTCACCGACAGCGAACACCAGGCGCCAGTCGGGAGACCAGGCTTCCGTGAACCAGCCGTTTCCACCCAGCGTGAGTGCATTCGATTTGGACAAGCTGGATTCGGCGATCAGAGTCTTCGCAGGTCCGCCGTCGACGGGGCGGGCTTCGATGACGGAACTCCAGAACCCCTGTGCTGTCTTCCATCTCCTGCCATAGGCGATCCAGCGGCCGTTGGGTGACCAGACCGGACTAAGCACCTCTTCTTGTTCTCCTGCAGTAACCAGCTTGCGGGGCGATTCGCCGTTAACTCCGCCGATCCACACTTCGTGCCAAAGCTCTCCAAATTGCCCACTGGTGAAAGCTATCCTCCGGCCATCCGGCGAGATTGCCGTGGACATGGCGTGACGGTACAGCAAGTGCGACTCCGCCTCGCCCAAGATCGTGATCACCCAGAGGTCCCAGTCACCGTTTGCACCAGCCACTGAGGCGAGCAACTTTCCCCCTCCCGGGAGCCAGCAGAGGTAATAAATCCTGGTGCGCAGCTCTGCGGGCAAAGTGACGCGATGTATTTCGCCAGACTCGAGGGTGCGTAGATACATTCCCGTCTGGTCCTGATACGCGACGTATTTGCCATCCGGAGAGATCGCCGCAGCAATCACGTAGTCTTCCTGCGGATTGGCCGTGATCTGCTGCTCGGTCAATTCCTGCGGACTCCCCATGTGGCCCCGCGCGAACCAGGCAACAGCAAGCGCTACCAGCATCGCCAGCAGCAAACCACTCGACCACAGCGCCCAGCGATGCCGCCTTACTCCCGCCTCGCTCCGCACGAGTTGCAACTCGCTTCGTAGTTCAGCCGCAGTCTGGTAACGCTGCTCCCGATCTTTCTCCAGCGCTTTGTTGATGACAGCTTCGAGATCAGGTGGAACATCCGGATTCAAATCTCGAACCGGCGCCGGCACGCAACTGAGGATGGCTTCCTCCACGGTGACGACAGAATCGCCGCGGAAGGCGCATTGTCCCGTCGCCATCTGATACAGCACCAGCCCAAAGGAGAAGATGTCACTGCGCTCGTCGAGCGGCTCGGCACGCACCTGCTCCGGCGACATGTAAGCCGCTGTTCCCATGGTCGCGCCGAATCGCGTGAGCGTCGTCTCCGTTGCCCGCGAGGGCGCCGGCGCTATGGAACCGTCGGTGCCGAAGCGCACTCCATCGCTGCCGTAATCCTTGGCGCTGCTGGCTAGCTTCGCCAGGCCAAAGTCCAGAATCTTCACCTGGCCGAACTTCGTCAGAAAGATGTTCGCTGGCTTGATGTCACGGTGGATCACGCCCTTCTCGTGCGCTGCCTGCAACCCAGCGGCGATGCCGGCGGCAATCTCCAGCAACTCTTCCAACGGCAGCGTCTCCTGGCGTTCCGCGGCCGCCGCTAAACGGGCGTGTAGCGTTTCGCCGTGCAGCAACTGCATTACGATGAAGGGCTGGTCCTCGTACTCTTCGACCTCGTAAATGGTGCAGATATTGAGATGGTCGAGCGAGGACGCGGTCCGGGCCTCGCGCTCGAAGCGTCGCAGCGCCGCCGGGTCCCACGCCATTTCTTCAGGAAGAAACTTCAGCGCCACCTGGCGGCCCAGTTTCAGGTCCTCAGCCTTGTACACCACGCCCATCCCGCCACCGCCGATCACCTCCAGCACGCGGTAGTGCGAAACCTTCTTCCCGAGCAGGCTGCCGGTCCAGGGCGATGGCGTTATTTTGTCGGGGTTCGCAGCAGGCAGTGCCTCCGCAGACTTACCGCCGATGACTTCCTTCAGCCGATAGTGGAGGAGTTTCATGCCGCTTTTCGACTTGCCTCCCGCTGGCTGCGGCGATGGCGCGCGTCCATTCTCCGGAGACGGATCGGCGTCGCACTCTTGCGCGCCGGCAGCTTTCTCGACTGGTATCAGCAGACGATATCCGCGCCGAGCCACGGTCTCCACGTACTGCGGGTTGTCAGCGGAATCGCCCAGCGCCTGCCGCAGCTTCTTGATCGCGGCGTTGATGCTGTGATCGAACTCCACCACCGTGTCATTGGGCCAGAGTTTCTTCTGGATTTCCTCGCGGGTGACAACTTCGCCGCCGCGCTCCACCAGCATGAGAAGGATTTGGAAGGGTTGTTGTTGCAGCCGGACCGTGCGCTCCCTATCGCGCAGTTCTCCTGCACGGAGATCGAGCTCGAAACCTCCGAGGCGCACGCGGTCTGGCAGCGTGTCTTTCATAGGCACCTGGGGTGTTTTGGGAGCGTTTCAGCGAGTCTACTAGTGGGATTAGTAAATTAGTAGTCGTCTTTCATAGGCTAGTCAAGAACTTTCTCGCGGTATTTTGTCGCGATTAGCCTTAACAACTTCCCCCGCATCATCCGCAAATCACCCGCAATTCACCGCCAGTGCATTGTCCCTCTCCGCCTTCTGCAGCACACTCGCCCCAAGTTTGTCGCGACCAGAAAAAACGGCACCAGATTCATTCGGCATTATCGGCCCCACAACTTCAACAGCGAGGAGAGCTATATGAAACCCCTGACTTCAGTTCTGTGTTTGACAGTATGCCTACTGGCGTTCGCAGTCGGCGCCAGCGCACAAGAGAAACTCAACTTTTCCGATTTGCCCTTGATCAGCAACCCGTCCCCCATGCCCAACGGCTATGGACGTCTCGACTGGGGCAACTTCTTTTATGTGTCCCCGTACAGTTGGTCCGGCTCCGGCGCCGGTTACAAACTGGGACCGCAGGGTGAAGACGTCGCTTTTGTCGGCGGCCTCTACTGCCGGCTCAGCGGATATGCCTGCTTCGGCACGCTCAGCGATTCGCTGGGATTCGAACTGGTGAGTGCCGATGTCGCCGGCGGCTATGGTCCTACGCAGATCACCATTACCGCTTACAACAACGGCAAGTTTCTCGGTTCTCAGCAATATTTCCTGGGAACCCAGATGCGCACCTTGACCTTCCCGGCTTCCTGGGGGGTTGCTACGCAGGTCATGTTCGAGGTTACCGGACAACCAGGCAGCCTCGTCGTCTACAACCTGAACGTATTCACTCTTGGCGGATGAACCATGCCGCCAAGGATGACATCGGGGAGCGAGCGTGGGGCCATAAACCTTCGCTTCCCTTGCTTGGCAAGCTTATGATGTGCTCGCACCAGATTCCGAGTAAACCTCCGACGCTCCCCATCTCGAACGTGCGATTCGCTTCGGCCACAGGCGCAATCGCCGAATACAAAGCGAGGAGAACAGACATGAAATCCCCAGTGTGGTCCTTGGCGATCTGCTTATGTTTCTTCGCCGCTCTCGTTGTACCGGCGCAGGCGGAGATCGTCTACACTCCGGTCAACATTTCCATTCCCATCGGCGGTGTGTACAACATCGACCTCAACCGCGATGGTGTCACCGATTTCGTTTTGCGCTCGAAACTTCTGCAGGGCTACTGTCAGTTTGGCGATGAATACGTCTGGAGCCTCGCGGTCACTCCCGCCAACGGGAGCGCTCTGGTCGGCGCCGCTGGCCGCATAGGTTCCAGCTTCGCCTCGGCTCTTCACAATGGGGTCGCGGTCGATTCCAGCCAGAGCTTCTTTCCCGATTTTTCTCTAATGGCGGAACTGTACTGGGGCCCATGTGGCACCGGCGCCATGGGCGAGTGGCTGAACCTGCCCGACCGTTATCTCGGATTGCAGGTGCCGGGAGCGGACGGTGCTGTTCACTACGGTTGGGCGAAGCTGAGTACGGTTGCCTATGTCGACCACAACGGCCACCTCCAGACCAGTACTATCCTGTCTGGTTTCGCCTACGAAACCGTGGCCGGCCAGGGAATCGTTACCGGACAACTCTCGGACACGCTGTGACCGGCCGTTAGCGCAGTCAATTCTGACCGGCGTCAAATGCCGGCAGGCACGGTGTGGCGGCCATAGTTTTTCCAATCTGGTCGTGGTTGCTTCAAGGAGCAGGAGAAGACGGAAGCGAACCCGTCCCCATGCCAACTGTTCCCTTCCGCTGGTCAAGGCGATCTGCCGGTCCAGAATAACGCCAGAATGGGCGTTTTTCCGAGCGGAATTGCTCACTGAGCAATAGTGAGCAGCCTCCTCCACCTCGGCTGCCTCATACTTATCACACGACCAGATGGAGATGGGGCGGTTGATCTCACGAGGCCAGACTACATGAAATTCAATCCGCGAATAGTCTTTGGTTCTCTGATGACGGCGTTCCTTTGTTGTGCGGCGCCGATGTCGGCGCAGTCCCCCAATCGGGAACAAAACTTATTCGCCTGCAAGAACGGCTGGGATTCGTGCGATCGTTCCGTCCTGACCGATGCCGACAAGAAACAAGTGGCCGGTGCAAGGCACGAGCAGAATATTTCTGACTGCGAAGAGTCGTGGACATCGTGCGATCGCTCCACGCTCAGCGCATTGGAAATGTCCGAAGTGGCGTTCGTTGTGCACCAGAAGATGATCTCCGATTGTTGGAACGGATTGGGAGAATGCGACTATGCCAAGTTGACTACTTCCGAAGCTGCCGCGGTGGCCGTCGCGGAGAACCAAAGAAACGTCACCGACTGTTGGAACGGATGGCCTTCCTGCAAACTCTCGAAGCTCAGCCCATCCGATCGGGACGATGTAGCCGTGGCTCAGCGCCAACGTAATGTCTCTCAGTGTTGGGACGATTCGGCCTCTTGTGATCGTTCCAAGTTATCGGTAACCGAATTGAGCGCAGTGCGCATCTCTGATCATCAACGGGATTATCTGGCGTGCCTCAATGGTTACAGCGGATGCGATCCGGCGGGACTCACGTCAGCCGAAGTTGACTCGGTCGCCAGCGGCAGGAAAGCGGCTTCGCGATGAGAGTCCCATGGTTCATCGCCTTGGAAAGGCATACCGGACCGCCAATGGGTGTACTAGACATTTGCAGCTAGGGAGACACGTGCGCTGATGGGTAACGAGAACGGCGTCACTTTTTCAACAATGCGCTTTTTGTCGGCTCACTGTCGCGTGTGTAAAGGTGACCAGTTCAGAGCTGAGCCTCCCGACACATGGATGGAACGCATCGTCTTGCCGCGCCTCTTTCTCTGTCCCGGGCGGTGTATAGTTTGCCACAAACGAAGATATCTACCGACGTTCCAGAGGTGGACGGCTCTGCCCAACTCGTGGCGATAAGACACGAGGCGCGGTAGATTGTCCCTTACTGCTAGAACGGCATGAGCTGACGTACGGTCAAGTTGCGTCTGGGGTGTAAGTAATTCGACTGTTCAGCGGTTTCCTGTTGGCGGGAGTGGCGCTACTCGGAACTTCTGCACCTTGTCGGAAGAGAGCTTCCTGATTATGAAATGCCCTATATGTGGCAACGAACTTTCAAAGATGCGGCGGGCCGGCAGCGGCCAATCCTCACGAATTGTGCATTCCCAGTGGAAGTGCGGAGTCTGTGGCGGAAGGTTCACCCGGGCGGACATGCAGCCCCTTCCGGACAACGAACCAACGCGCGGCTGACACCCCCCCCTCGTTGGGCAAGCTTTTGCAAACTCGGATCTTCCGTCACCCGGTGAAAATCGCGGATCACTGGACGAGTAGAGGCAACCACTAGAGTTTTCTCCGGCGGATCCATTCAACCGGTGCAAACTGACGAACAACATTGTTACCGCTCATTTCGCTTTGTTTATTTCCGCAGGACAAGCAAGCCGCTCCAACCTGGGTCAAAACACTTTCTCTTGAAATCTCGCTCTCGCGTGTTCCAAATGAGCCAGCAATGACGGGCCCCTCGCACTTGTCACAGGGATAAGCCGAGATGTGAAGATACTTTGTTTCCATGATGAGATGCCTCTCCGTCCGGTGACGCCATACAACAGTACCAGCGTCGAGATGCGTACAGCTGTTCAATACTGCTCGCTGAACATAGTTTCACTCCGAATAAAGCTGCGTTCTGAAGGCTCAAAAAGCGTGCCACGGGAAAGTGGTCGCTTTTGCTCAGAACCAGCCGACCTCGAGGTGAGAGACTTATTGAGCGAAGTTGTTTCTTAATCACAGGGTCAACATTGATAACGCGAGGCGTTCTGTGGGGAGAACCCCACCGATCAGCTTATGCGACGACTCACCAGCACCCTGTGCGGTGAGCAGTTGGGAGCCCATGTCGTTACCTAAGACTTTACCGTTCAGAAGGCCATTGAGAATTGAACGGTCGCTGCCGCATCAGATCACGTCCACGCCAGTGCTCGATCCCACGGTTAATCTCTCTCTTCCGAGCCGAATCGCAATCATTGGAAACTATCTTCCGCGGCAATGCGGGATCGCCACGTTTACAACCGATTTGTGTGATGCTATTTCGAACGAATACGGCACTGACCGCTTGTTTGCTCTGCCCGTGAATGATCCAGAGTCCGAATATGACTATCCCGAGCGAGTCCGATTCGAGCTAACCGAAGACGAGCTGCCGTCTTACGAACGAGCAGCCGAGTTCCTCAATTTCACCAATGTCGATCTGGTATGCGTGCAGCACGAATATGGAATCTTCGGAGGGGCAGCCGGAAGCCACATCCTGGAGGCATTGCGGAATCTTCGCATGCCAGTCGTGACCACCCTTCATACCGTGCTGCGTGAACCAAACCCCGACCAACATCGGGTGATGGTGGAAATCGCAGATCTCTCCGACCGTCTGATTGTGATGAGCCAGCACTCTTCGGAGTTTCTCCAGGAAGTCTTCCAAGTGCCTGCGGCTAAAATTGACGTCATTCCCCACGGCGTACCCAATCTGGCATTTGTCGACCCGAATTTCTACAAGGACCGATTCGCGGTGGGCGGCAAGTCTGTATTGCTGACCTTCGGATTGCTCTCGCCCAATAAGGGAGTTGAAACCGTTATACGGGCTATGCCGCGTATTTTGTCTCATAACAATAACGTCATGTATATCGTCGCGGGCGCGACTCATCCTCATATCCGGAAGCGCGAAGGGGACAAATACAGGGAATCGCTGCAGTTGCTCGCTAGGGACCTCGGGGTTGAGAAGAACGTCGTATTTCATAACCGATTCGTTAGTCCCGAGGAAATGATGGAGTTTATCGGCTCAGCCGATATTTACATCACCCCCTATAAGAATGAGGCGCAGGTCGTTTCCGGAACGCTGGCCTATGCTCTTGGTGCGGGGAAAGCGGTCATCTCGACTCCCTATTGGCACGCGATTGAGCTTCTCGATCAGCATCGCGGAGTGCTGGTTCCCTTCAACGACCAGAATGCGATCGCAGAACAAACCATTCAGCTCCTGGAAAACGAGGCTGAACGGCATGCCATGCGCAAGCGTGCATATTTATACTCCCGCAACATGGTCTGGAAAAGCGTCGCCCAAGAGTACATGCGCAGCTTCCAGAGAGCACGAGCGGAGCGCATGTGGAACCCTCGCCTGGTCAGCCCACTTGCATCCGGAACCAGTCACGTCGACAGCTTGCCGCCGCTGAAGCTGAATCATCTCACTCGCATGACTGACGATACCGGAATGCTGCAACATGCCGTGTTTGCCATCCCGAATCGTCACGAGGGCTACGCCACCGACGATAATGCTCGAGCCCTGATCGTCGCGATTCTCGTGGAACAAATTGGCGCGAATGGAGAGCCAGAGGCTAAGGCGCTGGCTTCGCGATATCTGGCTTTTCTCTGGCTCGCCTTCAACACCGCCAATGGAAGATTCCGCAACTTCCTGAGCTATGAGCGTCAGTGGCAGGAGCCACAGGGATCGGAAGACAGTCATGGCCGCGCCTTGTGGTCCTTGGGAATCGCGATTAACCAGACTGTCGATGAAGGGCTACGGGGGCTCGCCGGGCGTCTCTTTGAGCTTGCAGTTCCGGCGGCGCTGGATTTCAGCAGCCCGCGAGCCTGGGCGTTCTCCTTATTCGGAATTCAGGAATATCTTGATCGCTTCCCTGGAGACAGGACTGCACAAAGGCAGAGAGATGTTCTTGCCGGCAAGTTGCTGAAGATCTATCAGGTCACCCGCACTCCTGGGTGGAATTGGTTTGAAGATAGTTTGGCCTATTCCAATGCCCGTTTGTCACAGGCGTTATTGCTGGCAGGCTCACGCACCTCGAACGAAGAGTGGCTCACCGCTGGTCTGGAGTCACTGGAATGGCTTGGGAAACAACAATGCTGCACCATGAACGGACACTTTGTTCCTATCGGCTCACAGGGCTTCTATACCAAGTCAGCCGCGAAAGCCCGTTTTGATCAGCAGCCACTGGAAGCAAGTGCCACGGTTTCTGCCTGCCTGCAGGCATATTGTGCAACCGGAGAGGAACGGTGGCGCACGCAGGCTTGGGCCGCGTTCAATTGGTTCCTGGGAGATAACGACCTGAAAACTGCCTTGTATGACGCCAGCACAGGCGGCTGTCGAGATGGTCTCCATCCCGACCGGGTCAATGAGAATCAGGGAGCAGAGTCTACGCTGTCCTTTTTGATGGCGCTTCTCGAGATGCGGCAACTCCAGGACGTTCAAGCCCCGGGGATCGCACTCTAGTTAAGTGGCGGCGCGAATTGAGTTCGCTCCGGCATTTGGAATATTAGTTTTATTTTTTGTGAAAACCTATGAATTCAGTTATTGACCTTATCGATTCCATCGACTCAACCGACTCTCTTCTGCGGCGGCATCCCGCCAATCCTATCCTGGCCAGCAAGGACTGGCCGTATCGGATCAACAGCGTATTCAACGCCGGAGCGACACTGCTGGCGGACGGCACCACCTTGCTACTTTGCCGGGTCGAGGACCGCCGTGGTCTCTCCCACCTGTGCGCCGCACGGTCCGCGAATGGCGTGGACGGGTGGAACATCGATCCAACGCCAACCCTAATGCCCAATCCGGATCAGTATCCAGAAGAGCTTTGGGGCATCGAGGATCCGCGTATCACGTATGTTCCAGACTTGCAGCAATATGCCGTGGCCTACACATCCTATTCGAAAGGTGGGCCTGGCGTGTCTTTGGCGCTGACAAGGGACTTTCGAAGTTTTGAACGTTGCGGTGTCATTATGTCGCCGGACGACAAGGATGCGGCTCTCTTGCCGAACAAGATTGGTGGGCTGTGGGCCCTGATCCATCGACCGATGACTCCGCTGGGATGCCATATCTGGATTTCCTACTCTCCTGATCTGCGTCATTGGGGTGGGCATAAGGTAATGATGGAGGCGCGTAAAGGCGCTTGGTGGGATGCCAACAAGATTGGTTTATCCAGTCCCCCGATTGAGACTCCCAGAGGTTGGCTGGTGCTATACCACGGAGTAAGGCAAACTGCCTCCGGCTCGTTATACCGGGTCGGCCTCGCGCTCTTTGACATTCAGCAGCCAGAGGTTTGTTTGTTGCGGGGCGATTCCTGGATCTTCGGACCAGAAGCCGACTATGAGCGTGGAGGCGATGTGCACGACGTGGTCTTCCCGTGCGGCCACACGATAAGTCCCGACGGAGATACCCTCAACATCTACTATGGAGCTGGAGATTCCTGTATCGCGCTGGCCCAAGCCAGCTTGCGCTCGCTTCTAAACTGGCTGGACCATAACGGCAAGCCCAGCGGCCTGGAGCGTAATTGCTAGGAAAGGGTCCGCACGAGATCCGAAGCTTCTGCTGTTCCGGGTGCAACTTCGGGTACCGCAAAGCGTATACTCAGATTACTCATTGGGACTAGATCCCAGGTTTGCACCTCTCGTCTTCCAGGCCTTGACGGAGACGATTCATCCTTCATTCCCCTCACAATTGCCGTTCTGAGACGGTTCCCCGTCTTAGCCTTCCGGAAGATAAGGCTGGGCTCGCCCTCTTATCCTCAAAAGCGCCGAGGAAATAAATGAAAAATCTTTACGTTGGAAATATGGAAAAAACTACAACCGAACAGGATCTAAGAACCGCGTTCGCAACCTACGGCCCTGTCGAGGTGGTAACAATCATAAAGGACCAGACGACCGGCCTTGCTCGCGGATTCGGCTTCGTGGAAATGACGGAAGACAAAGACGCGCAGGAAGCAGTTCAGGGTCTCAATGGTTCCCTTATGGCGGGGCGAACAATCAATGTGAGCGAGGCCCACGCGAAGACTAAGAACACTCACGCACGAGCCTCACAGTAGTCTGTGAAAGAGGATGTGCTCGGCATTGCCGCATGGTAACCGGGTCCCAGCTCCAGATCTGGATCGAAGGCGTGGGCGGTGTTCCCGTGAGCGCCGGCTGGTTCGTCAGAACGCCGGCGGACGTACCGCATCAGGCGTACGAGGAAGAGGAAGCCCTGATCGCCCACGACACCTGGTTTCCCGGCGACACTTTAGTTGACGACTGACAGCTGACGGCTGACCGCTTCGTACCTGTCATAATCGCATGGTGCGAATCCTGATCTCGGCGGGAGAGGCCTCCGGCGAATTCTATGGCGCAGAGCTGATGAAAGCCCTGCGCCGGCTAATCTCAGAGCGCGCATCGCATGCCGACATCGAGTTCTTCGGCGTCGGCGGGGAACGGATGCGGGCTGCCGGCTGCGAGCTGTTGGTCGACGCGCGGGAAATCGCCGAGGTCGGCATCGTCGAGGTTATCAGGCATATTCCCACCATCTATAGGCGCTTTCGCCAGGTGGTACGCGAGGCGGCGCGGCGGAGGCCCGACGCGGCCGTGCTCATCGACTTCCCCGACTTCAACCTGCGGCTGGCGCGCGAACTGCATCGGCGCGGAGTGCCGGTGATCTATTACGTGAGCCCGCAATTGTGGGCATGGAAGCAGCGGCGCATCGAGCAAGTGCGCAAGTACGTTCGCGAGATGCTGGTGATCTTTCCCTTTGAGGAGAAGTTCTATAGGGAGCGTGGGATTAGCGCGAAGTTTGTGGGACATCCGCTAGCCGACTTGCCAGCACCCACGATCACACGCCAAGAGTTTGCCAGTGAGTACAAGCTGGATCCGGATCGCCACTGGATCGCGTTGTTGCCCGGCAGCCGGCGTGGAGAGGTGTCCCGCATCTTCCCCGTCCTGCTGGAAGCGTCGCAACTTCTCGGTCCGAACTACGTTTACACTGTACCTGTCGCTTCCACTCTCAGCGCGGGTTGGGTGGCTTCGTTCGCCAGAAACCACCCGGGACCGCCGATTACCTTCACCCGCGATGCCCGGGCTACGCTGTTGCACGCGCGCGCGGCAGCTGTTGCCAGCGGCACTTCGACGCTGGAGGCTTCGCTGATCGGTACGCCTTTCGCGATGGTGTACCGGGTTGCGCCGCTCACCTGGAGCCTGGGCCGCCGTCTAGTAAAGGTGGACCGCTTCGCCATGGTGAACCTGATCGCTGGACAGGATGTGGTTCCAGAACTCGTCCAGTCGGAATTTACAGCGCAAAGAGTTTGCAGCGAATTACGCCGCATCGTCCCCGAGGGTGGCGCGCGCGGCGCCATGATTTCCAGCTTTCGCGAAGTGAGGCGGCGCCTGGAACCAAACGAGGGAAATGGTGGTACGGCATCCGAACGTGCCGCTCGGGCCGTACTTTCAGTAGTGGAGCAGGGCGCGTGATCTACAGCGCCCTCTTTCCCTGTATCATTAAAGCAACATCGCATTGTGGCCGAACTATGGTGACCAGCAAGGCAGCGTCTCTCTCTAATAGGCGCGTTACCGCGCGCAGTATCGCCCAATTATTGGTCCTGGGCCTGTTCGCTCTGGGTTCGATCTGTTTCGCGGCGGAGAAACCGCGAATTCAGGTCAATGATTACGTCATCCACGCGACCGTTTCCCCACAAACCCACCAGATCAAGGCCGAGGCTCGCGTCAAGTTCACCGCTCTGGAAGACATCAACATTGCCACCTTCGAGTTGCACAATGCGCTACGCCCGACCCGCGTAGTCGATGCCAACGGACAAGCGTTATCAGCGGAACGGGTCAGCCAGGACTCAACGGTACGAATCTCATTGCCCAGCACGTTGACCAAGGGAAACTCCGGCACGCTGATCTTCGATTACGAAGGAGCGATCCAGTCGGCCGATGACAGTCCCGTGCAGGGATTGAAGCTCGCCTACATCGGCGACCCGATTACCTATCTTCTCTACGCTGGACGGTGGTTCCCGATGGCGGGTTATGGCATCAACCGGTTCACCGCCACAATCAGCGTTACCGTTCCGGCAGGATATACCGTGATCGGCAGCGGTAAGGAAAGCAGCGGGGCTGCGCCCGACGTGGACGACACCGGGTCCAGCAAGAATGGCTCGCGGGCGGCTTCCGGAAAGGCCAGCGCTGCCGGCGGTGGCTCGACCTACACGTTCACTTATCAAGATAGGCCCAGCTTTCCAGGGACCATCCTGATCGGCAAGTATGTGGAGACCAAGAGCACGGAAGGCGGTCTCAGTATCAGCGTGTACACCACGCCCGAACACAAGGCGGTCGCAACGCAGTATGCTGACACCGCGGTGAAGCAGTTCTTCTTTTTCACCACGACGTACGGACCGGCGTTCAACCAGAGACTGAGCGTGGTTGAGCTACCGAATGACACGGTCCCCTCAGCCTGGGCGCCGGAGATCGCCGCGATAGCGGGACGGAATTTCACCGAGAAGGGTAATTACCGGCTGCTGGCCAATACCATCGCGCATCAGTGGTTCGGAACCATGGTGAGCCCGGCCAGCCGCAACGATTGGTGGCTGAACGACGGCGCAGCACGATTCTCCGAGGCGGAGTACGTGGAGCACGTTGCTGGAGAGGCCGGCTTCCAGGAAGTGACCAAAGACATGTCCGTGGGCGCGCTGGCTTATGTGTCGGTACCGCTGGCCGACATCGGCAAGCTGGACACCTTCTCGCCTGAGTTTCAGTCGCTGGTCACCGACAAGGGCGGGATGATCCTGGAAATGTTGAGTTGGGTCATTGGCGAAGAAGCGTTCGACAAGACGATGCGAACGTTCATGTCGCAATACTCCGCGAAATCCGTAACCGTCGATGACTTCCGCAAGGTGGCGGAGCAGGCGTCGGGACAGCAGCTCAACTGGTTTTTCACCCAGTGGCTCGATTCCACCGGCGCGCCTGAGTTCAAGAACAAATACACGGTTTACCGCACCCAGAAGGGATTTCGCGTAGTGGGCGAGATCTCGCAGGACATGGATCTGTTTCGCATGCCGGTGGAGCTGCGCATCGATACCGACGGCAAGACCGAAACCAAGAAAGTTGAAGTCGAGGGGACAAACTCGGCCTACGCGGTGGAGACTTTTGGCAAGCCGCGCCGGATCAGCATCGATCCCAATAACAGGGTCCTGCAAAATTCCCAAGATTTACAGGTGCGAACCTCGATCATGCGCGGCCAGCAGGATGTCGAGCAGGGTGACTTGAGCGAAGCGTTGAAGGAATTTCAGAAGGCGCTCGACATCAACCGGAACAGTTCTCTGGCGCACTACCGCATTGCCGAAGTATTTTTCCTGCAACACAACTACCAGTCTGCCGCGAACGCTTACCGCGAGGCGCTGAACGGCGATGGCGAGCCGCGTTGGACGGAGGTCTGGAGCCATATTCAGTTGGGCATGATCTTCGACCTGACCGGACAGCGCGAGCGCGCGACCAATGAGTATCGCCAGGCACTCCAGACCAACGACAACACCCAGAACGCGCTCGACACGGCACGCAAATATCTGCAAAGCCCATATTCGCCACAAGGCGGTAGCGATAAGCCGGGAGAGTAGCTGGATGGTTCCCGCCTAGAGGCGGTCTCCCCCGAAACTGCGCGATGCGCCGGTTCGCGGCATTCCCGTGCTGCTGGAGATAGCGGGAGAAGAACTCGTCCCAGGAGTGAAACCTTTGCGGTTCGCCCATCGTAGCTCCCTCAGCGAGCACAGTGTAAACTGGCTTGCTGCGAAGCAGGAGTAGCTCCGGATCTGTGAATCGGTGGGAGGTCGTGAATGCAAAACCGGCTGGCGTTTTGGCTGCTTGTTAGTGTGATGCTCGGCTCTACTGCCTTCGCGCAGAGTCCCTTCGCACCCAAGGTTTCCGGACCACTGTCGCAACGAGTTGTCGCTTATCAGATCGATGCCAAGTACGATCCCCCGAAACATACGGTAGTCGCAAGCGAGACCCTGACCTATCGCAACCTTACCGGTCAGCCTTTGGATACCTTCCCCTTTCACCTTTATCTGAACGCCTTCCAGCCAAAGTCCACCTGGATGCGCGAAGCGCACCGCGACGGTTCCGTTCGCTCCAGCGAACTGGATAAGTGGAAGCCCGAAGATTACGGAGCCAACGATGTGATGTCGTTTGTGGTCGTCGGTATGGGTGACCTGACCAGCCAGATGAAGTTCGTCTCGCCCGACGATGGCAATCCGGACGACAAGACGGTGTTTCAGGTGAAGCTGCCGCGGCCGGTTGCGCCCGGCGAGGCCGTTACGTTCCAGATCAAATTCAAAGCGACGTTTCCCGAGGTAATTGCACGTACCGGATACAAGCGCACCTTCCTGCTCGCGGGTCAGTGGTTTCCCAAGGTGGGCGTGTGGTGGAACGGAAGCTGGAATTGCCATCAGTTCCACGCCATGACCGAGTTCTTCGCCGACTTCGGCACCTATGATGTGAAGGTCACCCTGCCGAAGGACTACATCATCGGTGCGACTGGGGTGCAGATTGGCGATACTGATAACGGCAACGGCACCAAGACAGTCGCCTTCCACGCCGAAGATGTACACGACTTTGCCTGGACCGCCGATCCCAACTTTAAAGTCGTCGAAAACCAGTTCGATGGCAGCGTTGGCCCGGTGCGAATCCGCCTGCTTACCTACGACAGTCATAAGCAATCGTGGGATCCGTACATCTATTCGGTCCTGCAAAGCATGAAGCGCTTTGACGATTGGTACGGTCCTTATCCTTACGCGCAGCTTACGGTGGTCGACCCGCCGCACGGAGCAGAGGAAGCCGGCGGAATGGAGTATCCCACTTTCATCACCGGCGACAGCGGCTGGTTTGTTCCGAAAGGCATTCACCTCATCGATCTCGTTACCGAGCATGAGTTCGGCCACCAGTATTGGTATGGAATGGTGGCGACTAACGAATTTGAGAACGGCTGGCTGGACGAAGGCATTAACAGCTACACCGAAGTGAAGGTGCTGGACAACATGTACGGTGAGAACGCCAGCGTCATCAACTTGCTGGGCGCGCAGGTGGGTGAGCGGGGGCTGCAACGCTTGAGCTACGTGGACGGATCCGACCGCGATCCGCTGGCGCGGCCCAGCTACACCGACATGAGCATCAACACCTACGGCAGTATTACCTATGCTAAGACGGCGACAATGCTGATCACCTTGGAGACTATTGTCGGCGAGCAAACTCTGCGCAACGCGCTCCATACTTACTTCATGCGGTACCGCTTCAAGCACCCCACGCAGGAAGATTTCATGCGCACCGTGAACGAAGTTGCCGGTCAGGATTTGAGCTGGTACTGGAACCAGGCCGTGTACGGGACGCAACTCATGGATTACGAAGTGCTACGCGCCGACTCGGATCCAACCAACTGGTTTGACGAGAAGGCTGAAGAGAAAAAGGGCGAAACGACCTATGAAACCCAGGTCATTCTGCACCGCAAAGGCGACTTCATCTTTCCGGTTGTGGCTGTTGTGAAGTTCGACGACGGCACGTCCACCATTGAACGCTGGGACGGCAAGGACCGCTGGGTCCGATATGTCTATCGCAAGAAAGCCCAGGTGGATTCGGTGCAGATCGATCCCGATTATCAGGTCACGCTGGACCGCGACTACGTGAACAACAGTCGCACGACCGATTCGCATCATGCCGCAATCGACAAGCTCGCAACCTACTGGATGTTCCTGACTCAGTTCATGGCCCAGATGCTGAGCTGGCTGGCGTAGAAGGAGAGACCATGGCAGACGACGAGAAAAGCTTGGTGAGCGCCGGTTTCAGCCTTCTCTGGCGCCGGCAAAGCGTGCTCTGGTGGTTGTTCGCGGTGAACTTCGTCTGCGCCCTGCTGGGCACCATTCCGGCAATGCTGCCGCTGCATCGCGCGCTGTCGCACACCCTGGCTGGAGAGCCGCTCGCCAAAGGCTTCGACCTGGGAATGTTTGCCGAGCTGATACGGCTGCCGGGTATACGCCTCATGCACGCGGCCACCGGCTCGTACCTCTTCGCGTTTGTGTTCTTCCTATTTATGCTATTCGTCAGCGGCGGCGTTCTGGAAACCTATCGCCAGGACCGCCGTCTCACGGCCAGCGATTTCTTTGCCGCTTCGGGCGGTTTCTTCTGGCGTTTCGTGCGACTGCTGCTGCTGTCGATCATCCCGTTCATCGCGGTCGGCATGATCTATCAGGGGTTGGACAAACTGGCGGATTACCTCGGCGATCGCGCCATTGCCGACCAGGTAGGAATCTTCCTTTCATTTTTCGCCATCGCCGTCTTTATGCTGCTGGCGCTGCTGGTAAGACTGTGGTTCGATATTGCGCAGGTGCGAACCGTGGCGCAGAACGAGCGCCGCATGTGGCGCAATACCTGGAAAGCGTTTCGCATCACATTTCGCGACCTTCCCAAGCTGTACTGGATGTACTTTCGCATAAGCTTGTTTGCCTTGATCACTCTAGCCGTCGGAGTCGTGATCTGGGCGCACCTGCCGCCAACAGCAACCCCCGTCACCTTTGTTCTACTGGAACTGATCCTGCTGGGGCAGCTAGTAACGCGGCTTTGGCAATTGGCTAGCGCGATGACGTGGTATCAGCGGCACGCAGAGATGGTCCCTGCCGACTCGGTCGATTCCACAACTCCGCATCCTGAAGAAGTAGTCGAGCCAACACTGTCGGCCGAACCGCCGCTTCGTGACGTAGGTCCGGAACTGCCACCCGCGGATGCATAGGGTACCGTGCTCATCAGTCTTGTTTGAGGATTTGTGAGAGATCACGACGCCCTTAAGAGGTTTTATGTCAGGTCGAGAAACGATCAGGGCAAAGATACCACAGGGGCAAACCTGGCAAATCTCCGTGGTTTGCCCCTGAAATCCAGCGTCTAGTCTAATCTACCGCTCCAAATGTTTTCAGGTCTTCCGGTACATCTTTCAGCGCCACTGCGTCTTTGCCCTGAACCATTTCGCGGACCGTTTCCACCACGTCGGGGTTAGCCAAGGTGGTGACATCTCCGGTGTTCATGT
>JBARGS010000031.1:0-26823 GCA_049798495.1 Candidatus Korobacteraceae bacterium
TGAAGTGGCTGAGGTACCAGCAGCCGGGTTCAGTCGGAGGGCACTGGTCCTTGATGGCGAAGAACTCGGGATAAAGCGTGACGAAGCGCTTGCAGCGGCCCGCGCACCAGTCGCGCCACATCGTTACCTGGCGCGACTCCACCGAGTCGTGCACCAGCTGCGAGGGGTAGGGATAGACCACAACGCTGATGGGGATGTTGCGCTCCTGAAGCTCCTGCCAGAGCAGCGTCATCTTGGCCTTCTCTTTGGCGATGCCGCCTTCAGCCCTCAGCGGAGCGTAGCCGGCCGGATGAGGATCGGTATCGTCCACCGCGCGATAGGTCCAGGCGACGGGCTCCATATCAAACTCGTCGCCCCACTGATCGGTAGCAAGGTGATAGAGGCCGTGTCCGACGGCGAAGCGCTCGATCGATTCGATGAGGCGGTTGGTGATCATGAAATTCCGGGCGATGAGGAAACGCAGCTTGGCGTAGCGCGAGATGTTCCAGCGCTGATGCGTTGGCCCAACCAGGGTAGCTCCGCCGTCGACATCGCGATAGAGACCGGCCTCGTTGAAGGCGTCGAAGGTGCCGAGGAAGACGATGGCCTCGTCGAACTCGACTCCCTTAACGAGCAGACGGCGTACCAGGTTCACGTGCACCGAGGGCGAATAACTGGGGCCGCCGGCGTTGAGGAAGTCGTATTGCGGAAGCTGGGCGGCGATCTTCGAGACGTAGCCGTTCTGCCAGGCGCTCTCGCCTTCAGTAAAGGAGTCGCCGAGAAGCAGGATGCGGGGACGGTCGTCGGCGAGCGGGACGTCGCGGATCTTCTCGTCGCGAAAGCCGAGGCTGTTGGTGAAGTAGTCGTAGGTGTCGTGTCCCCAGTGCTCGACGAAGTGGCAGTCGGGCTTCATGGCGTGATGCAGAGCGGGATCGGCAACGCGGCAGGGGATGTTGGCGGCGGCGATGGCCTTGGCGCGGCGATGGGTGACGAAGGTGGCGCACCAGTCGAGCGCCAGAAACAGCAGCAGGCAGAAGGCGAGCGAAAACAGCAGTAGCGCCAGCTTGGATTTGCGTGGCGGCGCGGCGGGCGGCGCGGAGGCCGGGTGCGTCAGTTCGGTTGTGGAGTGTGCGGCCATTTGGCTACATCATCGATGAGTCGGGGTGGCTCTCACCGGCGGCTCTGCCGTCAGGCTCTGCGCCACCGCGTCGGCTACCAGCGCATTGCCGTTGGCGTTGTAGTGAATGTCGCCGAAGATGAACAGCTTCGCGTACCAGCATCCGGGCTCGGACGAGGGGCACGCATCGCGCGCCGCATAGAACTGGGGGAACACCGAGACGAAGCGCTTGCACTTGCCTTCGCACCAGTGCCGCCATAGCTTGACCTCGCGCGAGTCAGCCGTGTCGTGCAACACTTGCGCCAATTGCGGATACACCACCACCGTCAGGGGAATGTTCCGCTTGGCCAGCTCTTCCCACAGCAGCGACATCTTGGCCTCGGCTTTGGCGGCGCCGGCGGCCACACCCAGCGGAGCATAGCCGGCAGCGAAGGGCTCGGTTTCATTCACCGGACGATAGCTCCAGGCCGATAGCTCAGCGTCAAACGGGTCGCCGAAATAGTCGCCAGGCAGATGATAAAAGCCGTGGCGCACCAGCGGCCCCTGAACGCGCTCGGCAAAACGCAGCGCCTGATAGGTCAGCGCGAAGTGATGGCCAACCCACTTGCGAAATCGGCTGTACCCGGAGGCGGCCGAGTGTTGCTCCTCCGGCGGAATCGCGGTCACGGCGCCATCGCTGTCCACATCGCGATAGAAGGCAGCTTCCAGTTGCACTGCGGAGCTGTCGAGGAAGACGACGACCTCGTCGATTTCGACGCCCCCATCCAGCGCCGCGCGCGCAGTGTTCAGGTAGTTGGAGGGGGAGTAGCCGTCGACACCGCCGTTGAGAAAGTCATATCGTGGCAGCGCCGCGGCGACCCGGCCGACGATGCTTTTGTTCCACGCTGTCTTGCCCTCGATGTAGGAGTCGCCCAGGACGAGAACGCGCGGCCGCACGCTGCTGAGCGGGACATCGCGGACCTGCTCGTCGCGCATGCCCAGGCTGTTGGTGAAAATCTTGTACTCGTCCGCGCCCCAGTAGTTGACCGCGGAGCAGTTGGGCTTGAATACGTGATGCCGAACGGGATCGCGTTGGCGGCAGGGATCGGGGTTCGCGCCCGTCTTGGCGAGGTGACGGCGCTCGCTCGCGGCGGTGCGAAAGAAATCCAGTGTGAGGAACGCCGTCGCGCAAAAGGCGAGAGCCAGAAAAAGCAGTACGACCTTCGCCAGACGCTGCGCGCGTGGGCTCGCGATCGAGCCGGAGGGCTCGGCGTTCGCGGCATTTCTGTTCAGCTCAGCGGTGGGCATGATTAGCTTCGAGCCACGAGCAACTGGCTTCGAGCCTGGGCAACGAACAACGGATTACAAGCTACTAGCTGTCTTGCAAATCGCCTTGTATCAGGGCACGGCTTCAGCCGTGCCGTTCGATCGTCAATTTGAACCGGGGGCGTTAGAGACTGTGTCGCAACCCAGTGTCGCCGCTCCGCGGCTCTCTGTTTATCCCACTTGCCCGCGGGCTTAAGCCCGCGGCTAACACAAATGTCGCCGCTGCGCGGCTGGTTGCCTTGCGATTCATACCGTTTGTCCCACTGAAAAATCCGTGGTTCGGTTGCGACACAGTCTTTTTCGCCCCTGAGAAGGCGGGTTGCAGGGGCTTAAAGCCCATTTTCTATTTTGCGTATGTGCGGCACGGCTAAGCCGTGCCCTGATACAAAACCTGTGTCTCGTGGCTCGTCGTGCGAAGCTTGTTGATCGTGGGGGCACCTCGCGGCTCAGCGCTCGATCTATAGTCGCTCGAAGCTCGAAGCTAGTAGCTCGCCGCTCGTAGCTTGTGGCTCCTACACATCCAACGACAGCTCCTGCTCCTGCATCCCGCCATAGGGATACACCGCCACCTTCGGCTGGCCCTTGTGCCGCTCCTGCAGCATCTGGATCACGTCGTCCCAGCGGGCGGCAAAGCGCGTTGCCGGGGGATAGCCGTTGATCATGTTGCGGGTAAGGTACTGCGAGTAAACGATCATCGCCGTGCCCCGCGGAAACCGCGCCTTGGCTGTGTGATCCGTCAAGTCGAAATAGCTCTTGCCGCCCTTGCCAGTCATTCTGGAATTGAGCCAATGCACGGGATCGTTCCCCAGCGGATGCTGGATGATGAGCACTCCGGTGCCGCCGTCGCGCAGCGACCGGTCAAACCACCATTGCCCGCGGAAGGATTGATTATTTACCGGATAGCAATTCGATACCACAATGTCGGCATCCTTCACTGTGGGAGTAATGTAATGCTCCACCGCCATGCGCGCCGCCGCCTGATGTGCCCACACAATGTCGCCGGCATAGACGCCCACCGGCATGCGGTGCTGATTCATCACGATCTGCACGCTGAAGTCGACCTTCGCCATGCGCGCGGCTTCGATCATGTCCTGCCGCACCTCGTTGTGGAAGACCTTGAAGGTGCCGGAGGTTTTTGAGCGCGGCAAAATTGTCCAGTGGTTGTACTGAATGGTGTCGAGCGAGGCCACGCCGGGCATCACCGCTTTGGCTCCGCCGCTGAGCCCGGCCTGCTCGTGCCCTTTCACTCCACTGATGCAGATTTTGCAGTCGCTGGCCATAAAGGTCTGGTTGAGCTTGATCCGGTTCTTCAGGCTGGTGGTGCCCACGTCCTTCATGTTCTCGAAGACGTTGTGGTTCTGCCATGCGTAGCGGCGCGCCGGATCCTGCCCCAGCTTCTGCTCCACCTCCGACTGCGTCATGGCGCGGTGCGATCCGAAGGCGCCCATCAGCAGGACGTTTTCATCGCGCACACCTGCGGCGCGCAGCTCGCCCATCAGCCAGGGCATTACAGAATACGTGGGCGTGGGCCGGGTCAGGTCGTCGAAGGTGATGACGATGCGCCTCTTGCCGGCGACGATTCCCTGCAACGGCAGCGTACCGATGGGTTGATCCAGGCGGTTGCCGATCTGCTGCGCGCTCAGCACCGGCGCGTTGGCGCCCTTCATCTCCTGGACTTCGATCTCCCAATCGCCGGGGAAGTCGAGGCGCTCGTTGAGATCGCCCATCCACTCGTGGGTCGGAATGACGACGCTCTTGGCCGAGCCCTTGATCGACGAGGCGTGTGTGGGCTGGCTGGGCAGCAACGCGGTCGCGGTCCCGATGAGCGGAACGCAACCTGCGGCGCCCGCGGTGATCTTCAGGAACTTCCGGCGGTCAAAAACGTTGGAGGACATTCAATTCCTTAACGAGCAATTCTAACTGGTTGGCACAGCCGCGAAATGATAGAGCCGAATTGAACTTCCCACCTGCGCGTAAGGGTAGTTCAACAGCCAGCCATAATCTCCGGGGTACTTCCTCAGCTTGGCTTCGCTGATGGCGACCCAGCCGGCCGGCCGGTCGTTTGGCTTCAATGGGTATACCGTCTGCGCCAGCCGTTGGCTGAGGTCGGCATATCCGAAGTAAGAGATCGACACGCTCTGGACGTGCATTTGGTCGAGCCTGGCGCTGAGGCGCTGGAGATCCTGTCCCCAGTCCAGATCGCTCTCCACCAGGATCCTGCTGGCGTAGGGCGCCGCGGGCTCGTTGAAGTATGCGAGAAAGTCGGGAGCTGCCCGCAAACAGCCGGCGATGTTCCACGCGAGCAGCAAAACTACCGCGGCTCGCGCCGAAAATGCGACAGGTGGGCTCGCCCTCAACTGCCATAGCTTAAGCGCTCCTACAGCGGCCAGCATCGCCATAAACGGATAGATGGGCAGAATATGTCGCAGTCCGATATTCACGCTTCCCGCCATGCCGATCGCCAGCGGTCCCAGCAGCCCGGCGATCAGGAATACGGATCGTTTACTCCACCGCAGCTCGCGCGAAAAAAATACCCAGACTGCTCCTGCCAGCGAGAAGACGAGCATGGGGAGCGGTGTCTTCACCAGGATGGCAGTGGGGAAGAAGTACCAGCGTCCGCCATCGTAGACCTGTCCCAGCAGATACGACGCCTGCCGTCCCATGCTGCCTTGATACCGGGCTAACTTGAGGCCGCGGAAGAATTCATTGGCCGGGACATAGGGAGACAGCAGGGCATCTTTTTCCCAGCGGGGCAGGCGGGCAAATTTCTCCAACTGCTCCCGCGGCAACTGGCTCTCAACAACGATCGGCCCGTGGGAGAATCGATAGCCCGCCCAGATGGTAAGTCCAAAGACAACTAAGGCGAGGATGGCCGCTTTCCCGGGAATGGGAAACTGCTTCTTCGTCCGCCAGTAATACAAGAACAGAATGCCGCCCGACATCGCCAGAAACGGCAGCTCGGTGAACTTGGTCAGACTGGCCAGCGCAATCACGACGCCCGCGACAACCGCGGTGGACCACTTTGCATTTTCCAGTAGCGTCCGCAGAGCTAGCAGCGAAGCCAGGAACATTGCCATCAGGGGCGCGTCTGTCGCCGCCACGGACGAATGAGCCAGCACCACCGGACAAAACGCCACGAACAGAACCGCAATCGCCGCATGCCAGCCGCTGAAGGCCTTCGCCATAAAGCGCCAGACCAGAAAGCAACTCAGCCAGAAGAAGGGCAGAATACCGAGTCGCGCCAGGGTCAACGTCTTCTTGTATTCGCCGCCGTGCGCAAGAATGGCATTGCCTTCGGCCCAGAACGAGTCGGCCTGCCGGCTGCGTGCGCCATCAAGATAAGGCAAGAGGGCTGCAGCTACTCGCGCCAGCGGAGGATGCAGCGCTTCAAAAGAGTACGTACCGCGATCCAGCCACTCCATGCCGCAGGCCAGGTGCGCTGGCTCGTCATACGTTTGGCCGAACACCGAATAGGTCCCGATGATCAAAGTTGTGGCCACGATGACGGAAAGCAGCGCGACGAACAGCGGTAGCGAGCGCAGAAAACGCAGCTCTCGCGTCGAGCGCCGGGGTATGTCAGGGAACGGCTTCAGTCGTGCCAAACGACGCTGATTAAAGATCTGGGCTTCAGCCCCTGCAAGCGCAGCGGCGGCAGGGGCGGGAGCCCTCGCTGTTATTGATCCCTCTGCGGCACGGCTGAAGCCTTGCCCTGACACAAATCGATTCATGACAGATTTTGCAGCGTGAAGGTTGCTCTCAGCTTCCCTGCCGCGAGGCTACCGAATCGTAGCGGCTCAGGCGCGGTGGATTCGCGTCCGGCTCGGCCACCCAAATCTGACGTCCGCGGAAATAGTCGAGTAATGGCCCCAGGTCGACGCCGGGAATCTCGCGCGCCCACACCACCTTGGAACTGTCGATGTCCGCTCCGTTGTAAACCCATTCGCGGGCAGCCATGTGCTGCGGTGAATACTGCACAAGCACCAGATGTTTGCCGGGCATCGCCTCAAGTTGATCGGCAAACTGAGCTCGAAATTGGATTGGCTCCTGCCAGTCGAACCTGCTCTTATGATCGTTGTTGAAAGGCGCCAGCAGCACGACAAACACGGCAACGACACGCGTGATACCGACTCCCACCGGCCGGCCCCAGGCCTGCCAGCGCCGGATGTGCCTCATCCCCTGCGTCGCCAGGGCAAAAACGGTCGCCACCAGCGCGCCGGCATAGTGCAGGTTGAACCAGGCGCGAGCCAGCAGAAACGAGGAAAACACCAGGGCTGCTTGTACCAGCAGCAGACGAACCCGGCGGTCACGTAACACTCGCCACAAAGTGAGCAGCGTGATACTGAGTTGCGGCCACAGGAAGAAAAACAAAGACACCACGACGATGTATTCCGCCTTCCGGGCACCCTTCGAGGCACTGGTCACGCCGCCCATCATCCACGCCCGCCGCATGTTGCCGTTGTAAAAATCTTCGAATTGCGGGTTGGCATAGTGGTGCGCGGGACGCATCTTCTGCCATATGAATGTGGGCATCGCCATGTACGTCTTCTCATTGACCGCGTATGGGAACAAAGCGGCGCTGCCGGTGCCCCGCCAGTTGTAATAACCCATGAACGCGACGCCGAGAAGGCCAACGGCACACAACGGTGCGACCACTCGTGCCAGTGCAACCCTCCACGAAGCGCTACCGCGAAAGAAGCGCAGCAGGAGAACAAAGAAAACGGGGAGGCAAAAAAACACTCCCTCATACGGGCGGCTGTTGGCGAGGATGACCACCCCCACTCCCAGAATCACCGCATTCCAAATCGCGCGGCCGTCCAGCGCCGAGGCCGAGCCTGTCAACGTCGCCGCGTCCCATGGCCGGAGAATTCGCGGCAGAGCGCCCATCACCAGCGCGCCTCCGATCGCCGCTACGAAGCCCCCAAGGTAGCTGTTCATCCAGTAGCTGAAAATTGCCACCTTGAACATCATCAGCACGGCGCCGAGCAGCGCCCACCTGGGTGGGAGCCATCCCTGCAACATCCACAGCACCGCACCGCACATCACCCCGCCGCTCAGCAGAACGCCGATCCACGGATTGCCGAGAAGCTGGCCCAGGGCGAGCGCCAGTCCCTGCGCCGGCGGGTACTTCGACTCGTATGTCGGCTGCTGGTTCACGTGAAAGGTGTCGAAGAAGAGCCACATGGGGTGCGTGGGATTGGTGAGCCGCCCGTGTACGAATGTGTCGCCGGCGAGCAGGTAACTGAACTCGTCGTGGATTTGCGGATAAGGGACGGGAAAAACCCACAAGACGCTGAGCCGGATCGCGATGGTGGCAAGGAAAATAGCAATAACCGCCGTCAACTTGCGCCGCGCCAGTCGCGAGCCAAATTCTTCGATCGGACGGAAGACGCGACCGCCAAATCGCGGCGCCAGGCATGCGAAGAGGACGCAACCCAGAAAAATCAGGTCGCGCCGAATTTCTGCCCGAGTAAAGAGGAAATGCCAGATCCAAGCCATGAGGTCGGGAACTATGCAGTACTTTAAGAATTGCTGAAGCCGGTTCGGGTGGAGTACGCCTTCAGGCGTATATAGATGACGCTGCACCTGCGCTCGCGTTCTAGCGCCTGAGGTAACGTCGCTTGTACCTCAGCGGCTGAAGACGGCTCATCCGCACTCTTCTGTACCGCCAAAGCGGTGCTCCGTCCCGATCACTGAGGGCGCACCTTAGCGCGTGTCATTAATGCAAGCTCCCGGGGGCCTGCGCGACTGCCGGCTGCACCAGACCGTTGTTGACCAGGTATTTCTCCAGCGCCTTGGCCACCACCTGGTTGCCGTACTCGTTGAAATGGATGTCGTGTTCAAAGTAGGCTGGCCGCGCTCGGTTGGCCAGCTTCACCGTCTCCATCAGGTCCAGCGTCTTCACCCCTCTGCTGGTAGCCAGTTCATCGAACACTTGCTGAATCACCCACTTTTCGTACTGCCCCTGGAACGGCAGGTAAACCAGCACCAGCGCCGCACCATGTTGCTGGCACAAGTCTGCCGTGCTGGCAAAAAGCTGTTTGTAAGTCGCTAGTCTCGTCTTCGAATTCAGCATCCAGCGCTTCCGCCGCATCGCCTTGTCGAAAGCGTTGAAGATCTTGCTCAGGCCCATCTCCGACAATCCCAACAGGTAGCTATGCTGTGCCAGCCGGTAGAAAAGCGAGAATGCCGGCGGATGAAAAACGAGCTGGTCTCCCTCGAGCGAGAAGTATCCCTTGGGCCGGCCGTTCGACGGATTGATGGTGGAAAAGCTTTCGCTGAAATCGTTGTAAAACGCGCACACCAGCACCAGGTCCGGGTGATAGCGCAGACCTTCGTTGGCCAGGTACAGATACTCCTGATCGGTGCCGTAAGCCGGGACGCCCATGTTGATCACTTCGGTGTTTTTCGTGGAGGCTTGCAAAATGTCGGCAAACCGCTTCGCCGGTTCTACGCCGCCCGCCCCGAAGACGAACGAGTCACCGATCACTACGATGCGGTAGACTCCCGGCGGTTTTTCGTAGGTGTGCTCCACGTCACGCAGTCCCTTGGAATTGATGGCGATGAAATAGGGTTGTGTCTCCTTGTCATAACGCCGGTGAGCGTTGGGAGAGAGCTTCCATCCCACGACGTTGTCGATGACAATGAGCCGGTCCTGCGAAGCCAGATGTGCATAGACTCGTGCCGCCACTTCCAAAATCCCAAAGACCAGCAGTACCGCAACCGCAGCGACCGCAACTTTGCCCAACCAATTCATTCGACACTGGTGCGAAGGCGGGCGATCAACCGCCGGGGCTTCGAGACTTTGCAACGTTTCTTTCATCTGCTTCGTATCAAGGCAGGGCTCTTAAGCTGTGCCCTCGCAGGTCTTCTTTTCTTTGTCATCCCGACCGGAGCGAAGCGGAGTGGAGGGACCTGGTGTTCCGTCTTGGCGTCCCCCTGGTTAGCGGCTGCATCATCGCGCCGCCGCTCGATCACTCACCGCTTCCACTCGTCGCGCCAGATACTCATGAATCGCCGCCGCGGCGATCTTATGTCCCGCGGGCGACCAGTGCTCGTCATCGGGATAGTAAGGAAGCTCGCCTTGCGCCGCCGCCGCCACCAGGTACGGTGTCAGATCCAGATATCCAACCTCCGGCGCAGCCGATCGCAACGCCGTCTGCAAACGATCCGGCAAATCGGTAGGAACCCAGTTGCGGCACTCCGACTCGGCAGGGAACTGGCAGAAGCTGTGTAGCACCCGAAACTTGGTCGGCACGAAGACGAAGATCAATTGTGTCTGGCGCGCCGCCGACATCTTCTCCACGGCAGCCAGTGTCTGAACGGTCTCATCCGCGGCCTGCAGCTCTTCCGCCGACAGCGGCTTCGACTTATACATGAAGTAGGTTGTGACCGGCTTCCCATTTGCCGGCTCGTAGATGCCCGCCCGCTTTACGCCAGGCGGCCTGGCCGGAGAATCGAAGATGCGCTTCGCCGCCAGATACGCGCTGCGCGAAAAACTTCGCGCCCAAGCCGCGTGCCAGTAGCTTGCGGGATGATCGACGTCATGCCGGTAGGCGATCACATCCTCGAGATCGTTGCCCTCGAAAAACATCCAAACCACGACTCGCGGCTGCAACGGCAATCCATAGCGCTGGAATACAATCTGCTCCTGCAACGGACCATAGGTGGACTGTCCCAGGTTGGCGACGACCTTCCCCTCAATCTTTGCCAGTTGCGAAGTTCCCAACTCGTCATCGCTGACCGTCAGCCCTTCCACAAACGAGTCGCCGATGACCACAATGTCGGCGCTCTCCAGCTCCTGCCGATTGCGAAAGCCGTTGCGATCGTAGGTAACATCCCAGCGGAAGCGCGTCTGATCGTCCGCCGGAATCTGATAGCTCGAGGCCGCATCGCCGCCACGCGCCTCGCCCGTCTGCCGCGCATGTGGACGATGAATCGCCAACAACTCCGGATCCTTCACATTCGGCGCCCACCACATGTGATACGGCCCAATCACGGTGCGATAGTCGAGCACCCCGATCAATGCCGGCAACTCAATGCAGAACAGAACCAAACCGACGGACGCTGCGGCAAGCAAAACTCGCTGAAAGTGTTTGGCGTTCAAATTTGGTTATGCTCGAGGTTCAGCGAAATTCTGATTAGGCCTGTTTTGAAGAGGACCGCCTTCAGCGGTTGTCCTGAGGGTGCCAAAAAGTGCGCCGTCGCCGGTCTTTGCTCTTGTCATCACGAACCGACTCGATTTGTTTGTCATCACGAGCGGAGCGAGGGATCTGCTATTGCTCAACTCGACAAAAAGCACGTCCCTCGCTCCGCTCGTGATGACAAATAAACTGGATTCTCTGCGCTTGCTTTGCATCAATGCAGCAAGTCGCTTCAATGTAAGGACGCGAAGAGTCCGAGTCCCGCGCAGCGGGACGGTTTAGTTCAGCCCAGGACGCAGTCCTGGGTGGGGGTAGTAAGAAAACCAGAGTCCCGTAGGGACGGCACGCTTTGGGTGATGACTCGGCACTAGGTCAGCTCGCCGCCGCACGCTCATCCCGCCTGCCCCACCACCACATCAACGGCACACACGTCAGAATCGTCACCATCGACACGATGTTCCCCACCCTCCGGTCCCACGTCCGGCCAAACTCAACCTCGACCCGGCTTGACCCCGCCGGCACCGGCAACAACATCTGCCCGCTCCCCGGCTCGCTGTCGAGGCCAACAACATTTCCATTCACCTTCGCCTGCCACGCCGGATAACCCAACAGCCGCAACCTGAGCACCCCCGGCTGAGGCGCGACCACCGAAATCACCTTCCGCTCGCCGCTCCACTGCTCGATCTCAATCTGCGAATCTTCATCCGCAGCCACCAGCGGCGCAGCTTTCTCCAACTTGGAAAGCTGGCTCCCCACCGGATTGCTCCAATCCCCGAAGCGAATCGGATATCCGCTTGACGAATGCGCATCGGCGACCAGCCCTTCCAGATAATGCGAAGTATCCCAGTTCGCGGTGTAAAGGATCGCGCCGCCAACGAAAACCACTACCGCCGAAACCATTGCTGTCGCCATCCACTTCTTCCGCGCCTGCGCCACCGCCGCCGCCACCAGCAGCACTCCCGCCACGCTCAACGGCGAAAGCCATCGCCACGGGAATTCCACATACTCCATCTCTGGCAAGGTCTTATACAGGATCAGGCTGGGCGAAAACATCATGAACGTCGAGATCGCCGCCAGCGCCGTCAGCGAGCGCCACACCCAGGGATTGTCTTGCCGCAGCCGCCGGGCGCAGAAGGCGGCAATCGCAGTCGCCACCACCAGAAACACGGCAATCCACGACAACCCGCGATTAAAGGCGACGTACTGCGGAAGATTGTTGTGCGTGAACAGAAAATTATGCTCCGGCGCCCACTCCGGCCGCACCGCCTCGGCGATACTCACCCACCGCCGCTCCCACGCCGCCGGAAATAGAAAAAACGCGATACTTCCGAAGGCAGAGACGATAGCTATCGCGCCAAATAAAATCGGTCGTAGCGACCGACTCGCGAGCGCGCCAATCACCAGCAACGCCGCCAGGCTATAGCTCGCAACTACCGCCGCCGGCAGATCGGAAAGCCACAGGGCAGCGAACACCGCCGCCAGCGGCAGCATCGTCCGCGCAGCCGCCGATCCCATGCGAATGCCCGCCCATATCAGCAGCGGCAACAGCGAGCACGCCAGCAGATCGGCATAGTTACCGCGCTTGTAGGCGATGATCAATAGATATGGGTTGACCGTGAACAGCAGGCTAGCCACGAGAGCGTCCGCCGGCGCGAGCCATTCGCCGGCGCACTTCCACATGCTTACCCCGGCCAGCAGCAGCATCAGCCAGATATAAACGCCGGAAACGATCTTCCACGGCAACACCAACCCGAGCGCCATCCCCACCAGCCGCGAGAGCGGCGGATAGAAGATGAAGAACGGCTCGCCGAAACCCATGTTGGCGCCCGCGGCCCATCGGGGAAATACAGTGCCTTCGTGAAACTGCTGCGCTGCATCCATCCAACCGCGCAGATGCAGGTTGACATCATGCCCCCACGGATTCCCGCGAAACGCGATCGGCAGCACTGCCAGAGTCGCCGCCAGCGCGATCATCCAATACGCGTGCCAGCCGGCGTTTTCTCTGGACTGCGCAATGTCTACCGCATGCTGCGGCCTTGGTCGCGGCAGGCCATATGAAACGGATTGCAAGCCGGCGTGAGGAGCGGGCATAGGATGGTCAGCTTGGTTGTGCACGGGAAAAGTAGGTATGAGCTAAGGAGACTCTGATTAGGTCTTGTTTTGAAGGGGACGGCCTTTCAGGCCGTCCGTTAAATACCCGAAAATCAATGCGGCTTTAGCCGCTGCGGGACCTCGCTTTCACTTGATCAGAGTTTCCCTAACAAGAACAGGCTCACGCCCCTGTCAGGGCGTGATCTCCCAGGCAACCCCGTAGTTGTTCGAGCCGCCATAGTAGGTTGTGCCGTAGAGATTACCGCTGGTGTCAAGGGTCACGCCGCTGAGCGGAAAATACCCGTCGTTGCCGCCCGTAAAGTCGTACAGCGAGGTGTAGGTCCAACTGCCGCCTGTCTTCGTCAACTTAAAAACGTTGCCAAAGTTATGCGCCCCACCGCACTCCGTGGTGTTGTAAAGATTGCCTGCTGCGTCCATGGTGAGGGCCCAGGCCGGGCCACAGGATTGGCCAAAGTTTCCGCTAAGGCTGTAAAGCACGGAGAACGTCCAGCCGCCGCCCGAGGGTGAAAGCTCGAAAATCGTACCGCCCCCGCCCGCACCGCCGTCGGTCGTGGTGCCGTAGAGGTTGCCAGCCTGGTCAACAATCAGACCGCTGTAGGGGAATCTTCCGTCGCTTCCCCCCGTGAAGCTGTAGATAACGCTCTCCGTCCAGCCGCCCGCCGAGGGTGTCAATTGGAAAACCGAGCCGGCATCAATGGTGCCGCCATCTAGCGTGGTTCCGTAGAGATTGCCCGCGTTGTCAAAGGCCAGCACGCTTCGATAGGGAATGAGCCCGTCAAGGTAGGCGCCAAAACTATGAAGCAGGTTCTCCGTCCAGCCGCCACCGGAGGGTGAAAGCTCGTATGCCGTACCGCCGCCGTAATGCCCGCCCGAAGAGGTAGTGCCGTAGATGTTACCCGTCTGGTCGAAGATGAGGCCGATAGCCTTGCTTCCGTCCGTGGCTCCCTGGAAGGTATAAAGCACGGTTTCCGTCCACGGGCAAAGTGCGCTCTTGCAGGCTGAGGGGGATGGTCTCAGCTTGAAAACGTTGCCATTCCCACCCACGAACTCTGTCGTGCTGTAGAGAGCGCCGTCCGGACCGAAGACAACTGGGGCTGTCGGTATCGCCCCGTCGCTGCCGGTAAAGCTATAGAGGGGGTTAAGCGGCCAACTGGATCCAATGTGCTTCAGCTGGAAAACCGTGCCGTAACCCGCTCCGCCGCCGGTGTATGTCGTGCCATAGAGGTAGCCTGCTCTAAGGGTCAGCCCGGCGGAGGGGTTTCCCCCGTCGCTTCCGCCGGTGAAGGTGTGAAGCACGTTGAAGGTTTGCGCCTGCGCCGCCTGGCTTGCGACGACTGCAAGCACAAATACAATTGCGGGCGTCAAGCGCCGAAGTTGTCTCAGATTGTTCATCAGATCCTCTCTCCAAAGGCTAAGGGCTTGTTCCGGCATCCCTGCAGGAAAGCCAGTCCAAGCGCAATTCCATTTCACAGCGAGTCCGCAGCCAACGACTAAGCGTGGAAATCCGCAGCTCGCACCTTTTGAAGCTTTGCAGAAAAACGCCGCAGGGGCAGAAGCGCTATTGAGCAGACGCGTTATTGAAAGGGGACGGACTTCAGTCCTTCCACAGGCGCCGAAAAACCATTGCGGTATAACCGCTGAGGAGAATGCGCCAGCGGCTTGATCGATGGTTCCTATGCTTGACCTATATCACTGCTGTCCGCGATCTCAGGCTAAGCAAGCCGGCCTGTCGCCGTACGGTTTCGTCGATAATAGCCGGCAAATCATACTCCAACTTCCAAGTAGGAAAGTGCGACCGAATCTTGGAAAGATCGGAGATATAACAAATGTGGTCGCCAATTCGATTGACGGGATCGTAATCATACTGAAGCTTGAATCCCAAGCCATCCAGCAGATCGATAGTTTCGAGAATGGAAATGCTGTTCTGCCTTCCACCGCCCAGGTTATAGACCTCGCCGTATCGCGGCTGCCGATAAAATTCCAGAAACAGCCGGGCCACATCGTGGCAATGAATCTGATCCCGTACCTGCTTGCCTTTATATCCGCGAATCGAGTACGGCCGGCCGGAGACGGCACACACAATGATGTAGGTCAGGTAGCCATGCAGTTCGACGGCAGCATGTTGCGGTCCGGTCAGGCAACCGCCGCGAAAGATGCCGATGGGCATGTGAAAGTAGCGTCCGAACTCCTGGCACATCACATCGGCAGCAGCCTTGGAAGCGCCGAAGACCGAATGCAGGCAGGCGTCGATCGACATCGACTCGTCGATCCCATCCAAACCATCCGCATAGTCATAGCGCTTTTCATGCTCTGCCAGCGGCAAAGTATTGGGACGGTCGCCATAAACCTTGTTCGTGCTGGTGAAGCAGAACGGCGACTCAGGGCAGAAATCTCTGGCCGCGACCAGCATGTTCATAGTTCCGCCGGCGTTGACATCGAAATCGTCATATGGAATCGAAGCAGCTTTATCGTGCGACGGTTGGGCGGCCGCATGGATAATAAAATCCGGCCGCTCTACCTTCAGTAGCTCACGAATGCTTTGCCGGTCCCGTATGTCGAGGTCGAGATGCCGATACCGCGGCAAAGTCTCGCGTAGCTCCTGCACCACAGGAAGGGTAGTTCCTTGCGCACCAAAGAACTGGCGACGCATGTCGTTATCAAGGCCAACTATGTCCCACCCATCCTCGTGCAGCACACGCGCGCACTCGGACCCGATGAGTCCTCCCGAACCCGTGATGATAGCTTTCTTACTATTCATGTGAGATCACTCTCTATTGCCGAGTCACAGCGTGGCGGCAACTACTGGCTTTGCTGACCGCTAGCCGCTAATCGCTAGTTGCTAATTGCTAATTGCTAATTGCTACCCTACCCCATCAGCCGGCGCCACGCCCCGCTACAGATCTTCAACATTCGCATGCCATTCGAAAATACCTTAGTCATTTTGGTAACACCGTAAATACGCTCTTGATAATGCACCGGAATTTCCTGGATCTGCAGTTGTAGCTTTCCGGCGCCGAACAGAAGCTCGTAGTCTCCCCAAAGGTCTTTCATTCCCCACCGCCCCAGGTTTCGCTCGATACGCAGCCAATCCTTCTTCCAGAGCACCTTCGTCCCGCAAAGGGTGTCTTTGATCCGCTGGTCCAGCAGATAGGAAAATGTCATTCCAAATAATTTATTACCTAGACGGTTGGCAAACTTCATCGCCTGGCTAGGTATGGGATAGACCAGCCGGCTGCCATTAATAAACTCGCCGCTTCCCGATAGCATCGCTCGCAGAAAATGTGGCAGCTCCTCCGGCATCACCGCCAGGTCGCCGTCCAGAATCATCAGCACATCGCCTTTTGCCGCGCGGAAGCCAGTCCACACATTCTCCGCTTTGCAAATACCCGGCCCTTGGATCAGCCGGATGTCGCGATCAGGATGTTCGCGCATCATGCGCTCGACTTCGGCGCCTGTGCCGTCAGTGGACTTGTCATCGCAAAAAAGAATTTCTGTATGTTTCCCCATCTCCGGAATGCGCTCTACCGCGAACTCTACATTGTCGCGCTCGTTGCGGCAGGGAATGATGACCGACACGGAGACATCGCTTTCGCTCTGCGGCTGCGGCTTGGGCCGCGCCACGATCAGCTGCATCAGGCACAGACGGCGGATTCCCGGCAGCCGCGCCAGCACGTCGTTGCAGAACCACGATAGCAGCGGAATGTACTTCGGAAGCAGCAAAAGCCGATAAGTACGCACCACCGAGAACTCCGCCAGATCCAGAAATCCCGTGACGTCGCGCTCCGACATCCAGCTGGGTTCTTCGAACGGTGTGCGCAAACCCCACTTGCTCGCCAGTTCCAGCAGTGGCTGCCATAGCGGGTTGTAATTGCACACGATCAGGCGGCTCTCGCGCCGGCAGACTTGCCGGGCTTTGCGCAACGCCGCCAGGATATCCACCGTATCGAAGAGGTGGCTGACCATGACGTAATCGAAGCTCTCGTTGAGCTCGAGCTCTTCCGGATCCGAGGTGAGGAACTGGAGCTGGGGATAGTTTTGCTGCGCCTGCTCCACCAGCCGTTCACTGATCTCCACTCCCACACCGTAGGACGGCTCAACCGCGGCCAGCAGGTGCCCGGTCTGGCAGCGGATCTCCAGCACACGCTTCGAAGGCTCGACGATAAATCGCAACAACCGTTTCAGGCAGTCGTAGAAGTACCGGTTCGACCGCACCCATCGATCGCGGGTTGCGGCGAGTTCGCCCTGCCGCGCCCGTCGCACCTCGCGGCTCGCCTGTAGAGCGTCCGGGCCCCAAACCAGCGGCGGAGGCTGCTCGGCGGCGGCCGGTTCTATGACCATCGGATTGTCGGAGGTTGCCATGGAGTTTCCAGAATTTGCCCATAACGGCGGACGTTAGGGCCTTTCTCTCACAGACGCGCGCAGGGTCTCAGAAGCTCAGAAGCGAGGTAAGTCGCAAGGGCTGCGAGCTTACTTCAGATAAACCACCAGCACTGGACTGGAGGATCGGACCTCAACCTGGAACCCAGCCTGTTTGAGATAATTCAAAAGTCGCTGATGGGGCAGAATCAACGCCGTCTCCCGAGCGTGATTCTTAAGGTCGTCCATCGTCCAGACCTGCACCGGGACATATCGGGAGAAATTATCCGTCAGGCGCAGATCGCCGGAGTCCATCGACGCCAGAAACGTGTACTGCTCGGGATGCTTCGAAGAATGGTAAGCCTCCCAATACCGCGACTGGTTACAAAGCGCGAAGAACTGCTTGCCATCTTTCCTTGAGGAATCCTCCACGCTCAGCATTTGCCGCACCGGGGAATAGAAACCATGATCCGGGTGCCGCGTCTCCGCCGCTTGCTTGGCCACCCCGTAGGTCAGCAGAATCGCCAATACTCCAATCGAGACGCGCTGTGCCTGGCGAAAATGCCGCCATATTACACAGGAAAACGCAACCGCTACGCCTGGCAGTGTGCCGATGAAATATCGGCCGCTGAAACTGTTGGTCTTTAACTCTGCCGCAATGAAGCCTGCCAACGGGATGCAGAGAAACAACCAACCAACGATTTCGCCGCCAGCCATTGGCTCAAGCGCGATTGTCTTATCTTTAGGCTTAGCCAAAGCGATCCAGATCGCAATCAGCGCCAATAGCCACAAACCGTCCGGGAAGAATACCGCAAGCAGTTCCCTCATCCGGTCGAAGGAGGTGGGACTCCAGGGGTTATATGCCACGGCGAGATGCATAAACGAAAATATCGCTGGCAAGAGTAGTACAAGACCAGCTACCGCTCCTACCACCCCGGCAATGAACTTGGCGGAGGGACGTTGCCATGGTCTCCAGCGATAAATTTCCCACACCCCGTACGGCACCAGACACAGGATTGCGTAATAGTGCATGGCAACCGCCAGGAAAAGCACGGCCCCGAAGAGGGCAGCCGCGGGCTTGCTCTCCTCCCTGGTGTTCACCCAGACCCACAGAGCCATCGCAGCGAGCATGAAGAAGATTGCGTAGGCTCTGGCTTCGTGCCCGTAGTAAGGCAGGAAGGAGCAGGTCAAGACAGCAAAAGCAATGAGCCCATGCAGAGCGTTCGTGAGGCGGCGGGCACAATCGAAAACGATAAGCATGCCGGCTACCATGGCAAAGACGGAAGGGAGCCTCGCGGCGATATCTCTGGTCCCAAAGAGCTGGTACGCTAATCTGGCCACTACATCGTAGACCGGAGATCCTCCGTCAACCCCATGCGTCACGGCACTCCAGATGGTTCTGTAATCATGGAGCGTGGCAATGTTGTGCGTAACAATCTCGTCGTACCAGAACAGACGATGGGACGAGATGTAAATACTGGTGGCGAGATAGAAGAGAGCCAGGATCGCGGCTACTACCAGGCTCCAGAAGCTGGCAGGCGATTCAGGCTCCTGACGGATGTCCGGCAATTCAGCCTGTTGCGGCATTTCCTTTAGTAACGCCTTCATAAACACCCAACCCCAATCCTCCGTCTGGAAGCCCCTTATTCTCGGCAACCCTGCCCGCGAGAAAACGGGTCCTAGTCTTCCACCACGTGCGTCTCGAAGATCTCGCGATAATGCGCCCACAACTTCCGATCCCAGTTCCCATCGGCGCCAAGACACTCCGCCGCGGCTTTGGCCATGTACAGGGCATGATGCGTGTTGTCGTGCACGAACAGTCCCTGCCGGCCAAACGTCAGCAGCCCCTCGATCTCTCCCAGCCACTGATCGGCGATCGCCAGATCCTTTTCGTAGCCGCGAACATACACCGGATACGCCTGTCGCAATTTGCGCGTCGTCGCTCGCAGAACTCGCGCCCGCACCGGCAGGCCTGCCCGCTCCAGGCACGCGCGAAGCAGCTCTCCCAACTGCACGTCGCTCATTCCCCACTCGCGCGAGCCCGGGTCCGCCGGCAACTCCGCGCACAACACAGTTGCCCCTCGCGGTTCCGACGACGCGCTATAGTTCTTCGGCTCCGATAGCCGCGAGATGGGAATCGAGTCCTCGGGAAAGTAGTGTGCGTCGTACTCGGTAAACTGGTCTTGCTCCAGCGTCAGATAAATCAGGATCATTCCGCGAAACGAAATGCGTGTTGCTGCTTGCACCGTCTCGGCCGGCGCCTCCGGGCGAATGCTTCGCAGCAGCAGGCTAACCGGCAATGTCGACCACACATTCTTCGTTGCAATCCTGTGGCTCTGGCCATCGAGTTCATACGTTACCGCCGCGACCTGGTTGCCATCGCGTTCCACCGCCGTGACCTTCGCGCCCATCACGAACTCCGCGCCGGCTGCTTTCGCAGCGACACACAGCCGCTCGGTGATCTGTCCATAGCCGCGGCGAGGATAAAAGAATCGTCCCGCCCCCGGCTTCTTTAGCCCGGGAACCGCGTTCGCCACCTTCCGCAAAATCTTGCCCACGGAGTTGCCCGAGACGCGTCGCCGAGCCTGCGTGGCTGCTAACTGCTCCGGCGGCAAGCCCCACAACTTTCGCGCGTACGGAAAGTAAAAGCCGCGGCAGATAGTGCTTCCCAGGCTATGCTCCAGTACCGACGCGAACGATTCGCCATGGCCGTTACTCATCGCCCGTTTGTGGATCAGGTCGCGCGCTACGCCGAACGCAAACCGCTTCGGCATGCGCAGCAGAAGATCGCCCGGTTTTAGAGGGAAGTGGATCCACTGATTCTCCAGACGGATGCGTCCATGCCGCGGACGGTCCAGCAGATCGTCTCCCATCAGCTCGCGCAGATTTTGCAGGATCGCCGGATCGCACGCGGGATGCAGCCGGTGGCTTCCGTAGTCCACCCAAACGCCGTCAAGCTGAAAACTTCCCGCATTGCCACCCACCGTGTCGCGCTGTTCCAGTACGGTAACGCGCGCGCGCCCGCTCCGCGCCAGCTCGTAAGCCGCGCCCACCCCCGCCGGACCCGCACCCAGTACCACAACGTGGGGTAAGACGGGCTTTCTCTTCTCGCTGTTGATCATGGAACTTGATCGAAGCTGCTTATCGGGTGGAGCACCGCTTCAGAGGTGCATTCAAAGACATGAGTTAAGCCGGCTTTAGCCGCTGGGGTAGCGCCTTCTACGCACCAAGAAGGTGCGCTACACCATATCCGAGGCTCACTTGAGCTATGCTGCGGAATTCAACTCTTCCGACGATCGCACCCGCTCGAACTGGAATACCGACCGAGCAAACGCGCTTCCGCCGATCAGGAACGAAATCAATCCCGCGCTCAGTCCGCCGCCAATCACGATCGACTCCCACGCCAGGCCCGCCGCCACCGCCAGCGTTGCCGCCACGCCGAATGGCGCCAGCAATGCCACCAGGCCGGCTTCGCGAATTCCCAATCCCCCCAGCGTCAGCGGAACCAGCGCCAGCAGTTTCGCCAGCGGCCAAACCAGTAGCCAGATGCGGAACGCGACATGCAGCCCGCACGCTTTGGCGATGGTGGCGGAGAGCGCCAGCAGGCTTACCTGAATGATGATGCCAAGTGCAAACGAGACCAGCACGTACTGCGGTCGGGAGGCCATCGAGCGCCACGCCCGCCGGATCTTCACCGACATCCGCCGCACTTTGAACGGCAGCTTGCGCCATGGCGTGAAAATCAGCAGCGTGAACAGCCCGGCAAACGCCAGCGCGAAGACCGCCGCCAGCTCGATAAATGCCCGGCGATGATGCGCGTTAAGAGCGCCCGGCAGCAGCAGAACGCCCGCTCCAGCCACCACAGCCAGCGATGTGGTATCCAACAGCCGGTCGACCAGGCTTCCCAGCACCACGCCCGCGCGATTGCGCTCGATGCGAAATGCCAGTCCCATCCTCACCACGTCGCCGCCCACCACGGAGGGGAGAAATAGCGTGCCGAACAGTCCGGCGAAATAACACCGCGTCGCCTGCAGGAAGGTGAGCTGCGCGTCGCACACGTGCAGCGTCAGGCGCCACTTGGCAACTCCCACAATGTGGGTCACCAGAAAGCCCGCCAGCACCAACCCCCACACTGTCAGAGGTATGATTCGCAGCGCCGCCGCCAGTTTGTGCAAAGGCAGAAACGCCAGCAGAATTCCGAGAATGAGCAGGCTCCCGGCAATGCGAACCCAGGGCCGCCCCAGAACTTCCTTGATAGTTTTCATTTTGCTTTTGAACTTACCGCGATGCGGGAGATCTGGTCGGAGAGCAGCCCCAAGGTCCAGATGATCAGCGCTGCCACAATCAGCAGACCGCCGTTGGGCGAAAACTTCCAGCGCCAGACGTCATATCCCAGCTTGCCCAGTCCCCCTACGAAGAACACGGCTCCCAGCGGCAGGAAGAAACGCAGCGGGTTGAAGTAAATCGCGGTCCGCAGAATCACCAGCAGGAAGTCGTAGACGTGCAGCGCGCGCACCTTCGACAGCCCTACCCGCTTGTGATAATCGATGGGCAGGTACAGCACGCGATAGTCGTTCAACAGCAGCGACATGGTGATCGTCGAAGTGAACGAGAAGCCGGACGGCAGCAGATGTTCAAATTTTTCCGCCAGCGATTTACGGAAGACGCGCAAGCCGGAGTTGAGATCGGGAATGGGCTGGCCGGCCAGATAATTTGCCAGCCGCCCCAGCACCCATTTCATCGGGCGCCGCACCAGCGGGATGTGTACGCTCTTGCCAATGCGCGCCGCCACCACCATGTCGTAGTCGGGCAGCGCCGCCAGCAGGTGGGGAATGCTCTCCGAGGGATAGGTGCCGTCGGCGTCGATGATCAGAATCCAGTCGTGCTTGGCGGCGGCGATGCCCGTCTTGAGCGCCGCGCCATAGCCGCGGTTGTACTTCTTCGAGATCAGGAGCACGTCGTGCTGGCGCACGATATTGGCGGTCTCGTCCTCCGAGCCGTCGTCCACCACGATCAATTCGTAGGGATAGCCGGCCCGCTCCATCACGTCGCGCACGGTCTCGATCTGCGCGCCCACCATGGCGGCCTCGTTGTAGGCCGGCATGACGACGGAGATCGCAACCGGAGCTTCCACCTGCGATGCCTCTGTCCAACTGCTCTTCCCTAATGTGCGCTGTTCAATGTCCTTCACTGTGGGATATCCTCCGGCTGTGCCACCGCAATTATTCTGGTTTGTCATCACGAGCCGACTTCAGTCGGCGAGGGATCTGCTTTTTCCTGGAAGACGTAAAGGTCTCTTCAACGTTTGTCTTCATCCGCATTCTTGAAATCCCTTGATTTGCTGACGTAAATGTCCCCCCCGCCCAGCGTCCCCGGGAATCGGCGAACCAGGGTGAACTTAGTCTCGATTTCTTGCCAAAGCTCCGGCTGGCTGCTGCGAATTGATGTCGGCATCGCATAGAGCAGCCAGGTCGTCTGCCCATGATTCAGTTCGTCCAGTTGCTGGCGCGTTTCCACCCGCGGCCAGGATCGCCCGTAGTAGCGCTGATAGGGCGTGGTGACGACTCCAGCCGTGACAACTTGTTCGCCTGCTTGCCGCCGCTCGTCAACGAACTTCATCGCTCCCATGTAATCTTGCTTGGGATACAGATACGCGGCTCGCAGCGGCACAATCGACGCCAGCAGCAACAGCGCAATCAGCGTTGTGCCCACTTGCGATCTGTATTTGTCTGACCTCGCGAAGAGCCGCGCTCCAAATCCACCGATCACCATCGCGCCGCGCGCCAGAATCAGCAGCGCGAAGCCGATTTCGAAAAAGAAGAAGCGCGGCCAGAAGTTGTGGCTCGTTGCCAACACCCCGGCGGCCGTCATAACGCCGGGAAGAATCATCAAGCCGGCGAGAAACCGGTTTTGCTTCCAGTAGCTGAGCAGTCCGCAAAGAACGATCAGACCGCCAATGGCGAGAGCCACCCAGCCTCCTGTGGTGGTGCTCCGCAGCCCGCGTCCCAGCTCCGCCAGCGCCCACAGCGGACTTGCCCACTCGTATCGTACATGGTCGCGTTGATACCCCACAGTGTGGGACAAGACGCCCGGAATCACCGGCGCATACAGGAACACGGAAATGACTGCACAAAGGATGAAGCCGTAACCTAGGCGGAGATATCGCCGTGCTACCCGCCATTCCGACGCCAACATCGCCAGATAAACCGCGGCATGTCCGGCAACCACGAACGCCATCATCAGGTGCGTGTAGATCCCCAGCGCGGCAGTGATGCCGTACATCACCCCATCCCGCCGCCTACCGCTCCACGCGCAGCGGATAAAGAAAGTGCTGGCCAGCAGCGTCCAGAACGCCATCGCCGTATATCCGCGCGCATTCTGCGAGAACCACACGTGCTGATAATTCACGGTCAGCAAAGCGCACGCTGCCAGTGCCTCGCGGTTCGTCGTGACCAGCCGTCCGAAGAAATAAAGGGCTGGAATGCAAGCCACGCCGAAGATTGCCGCCGGCAACCGCAGCGTCCACGGCTGCTCGCCCAGTAGTCGGATGGATCCGTGCGCCAGGATCGAATACAGCGTGTGCTGGTTCTGTCCGCCGTAGCGAGTAACGATCTGCCAGAACGGAGCGCGCGCCGAATCCAGCAGTGTCATGATCTCGTCGAACCACAACTGCTGATTCAGCGCCACCGCACGCAAAACGATCGCCAGGGTCACCAACCCCGCGAGCCATCCCCACGGCACCGGCTCCTGGGACGCATTCGGCAAGGCAGGCCAAAGCGCGAATTCTTCCCGTCGAGAGAGGTCCGCGTGAACTCCCTGTCTCTCCTCAAAGATTGCCGGCATGATTAAGGGGCTTACGCCCGGTACCCGCGCAGAAAACTATTCTCATTGAAGAGACTCATCGGACAAAACTTCACATTGGCGAATCCAGCCTCTTCCATCCACTCCCTCGTCTCCGCAACCGAGTGATTGCGGCCAGCCGAGGTAATACACAGCTCCAGCAGGTCGAGCAGAACGGGAACCCTGTCCCCCATGTGATCATCCCGCAGAAACCGCGCTTGAATCACCAGAGAGCCGCCAGGTTTTATTGACTTATGCAGCCGTTTGATTAGTGCCGCGCTTGCTTCGTGCCCCAACTGGTGCAAGGTATTCGACACCAGAACCACGTCGTACTGTCCCCGGATTTCGTCCTTCACTGCATCCGCGGGCAGGTAGTCGATCTCATTCTTCAGCGAGTATCTCGCCTGAACCTCTTTCGCCACCTGCAATACCTCTGGATAGTCCAGCAGGTACAAATGCAGGATTGGGTTCTTCATCCCAAGACAAAACGAGTAGGTACCCGGCCCGCATCCCAGATCCAGCAAGCTTGTGCAGCCAGCCGTATCCAGATAGTGTGCTAGCTCGCGTCCGTAAATTGCCGCGTAGGTATGCATCGCGAGGGTGAAGTCCCGCGTCCGCTCAGGATCTGTTCCCAGATGGGTCAAAGGATCGAAGGTAGGCTTGGACTTCAGAACGGCCTGGTCGAGGTCTGACATGGCCACATTGAAGTAAGCCAGGTTACGAATCCAATCACCAAGGTAAGCTTCGCCCGCTGACGGTGACAGCACCGACCGGCCGAGAAAAGTCGCGCGGTAGTTAATGCCGTCTTGAGTTTCAAGCAGCTTTAACATCACTCCCGCATTCAACAAGCGCGCTAGAGTCTCCGGCCGAGCGCCCACTTGGTTTGCCAGATCACCCAGTGGCTTGTCTTCTTCTCCGATTAATTCGAAGATCTTCAACTTAGCAAGTGCAAATAAAACGCTTGACTGGAAGAAGCTCTCGGCTATCCCAAGAACCGTCAGGCGATCGCGTATCGCACCTAGATCGATATGTTCCGACGCGGTATTCATTGCGAGGCGCCAACCATTTGGTCGAGCGTTCTGCCGGTCCTTTTCGCGGGATATTGATATATAGCAGGGAAGTATTCAGTAATAACCATTACCGGCCGGCCAGCGGACAACACGCGATAGGTGCGAGCTAGCAACGGTGCTCCCTCGGCACATTCAAAGTACTGACCAAGTACCTCCGCGCGTTGGCAGCGTATCTCCTGCAGCTCCTTGAAGGTTTCCAGCTTATGTTCCAGCCACAGCCGGCCCAGCGGAGTGCCTGAATTGAGGAGTTCGTCCCGGAACGATTGGCTAAGCCGATCCACCGCGATCAGAGATTCTGCATAGACATAGTTCCTGTTCGATTTCACTCCCTGAAGAAGTATTTTTCTTTCAATCAGTGCTTCTCCTGGGGTGGGGTCCAACAACGCATGAGACGCCGTGGCCGGAATAATTCTTTGCGATACCTTGACCAGCCGAACACGCTCAAAGAAAATCGCTTCCAGGATTTCGGTTAGTGTTCCATCCGTAACCAGAAGTACTCGCTGGAGTGGTTCTAGCGAATTCACGTCGAATCCGTCGAGATTACCAAGAATATCGATTGCCGACATATATTCGTCCTATATTCGAACTAGGAGGCTGGAAATGGTTCCATCAATCTGGAATCAATCTCGCACGAGGGCAGCTCTTGCGGCGGAAGCACACAGTTCCTGCTCTTCACTGGCGTCCTCGGAATCACAACTATGGTCTGCGTGGTGCCCTTTAGCGGGAGTCGTCGCCGGAATCTGTTCTTGTACATTCAGCGCTTCCTCGTGGATGTGCTCGAACAGGTCACGAGCGAAGCTGGCAGACAAGTGTCTCTTTGCACTGCTTTGCACCCTGTCATGAAGTACGTGTTCCCAACGTTCCAGCTGAAGCAAGGAAACATTGTGCTTCCGCTTCCAGCTCCCAATCTGCTTGGCGCACTCCATGCGCCGGGCCAGCAGCGCAATCAAATCGTCGTCGATGGCATCGATTTCCTTGCGTAGCACCTGTACCGCGGCCGAAAGACGGGTGGAGCTATCGGTGGATGGGTAACGGAGCCGACTGAGCAGTCTGCCGTATTGCGTCGGCGTAAGTTGCTGGTCTGCGTCGCTGCGAGCCGTGGCTGGTGAACAATGGACTTCGATCATCAATCCGTCCAATAGGAAGTCCAATGCCTCCTGAGCAACGCTCATGATGCGTTTCCGGCTTCCGCAAATATGACTGGGATCGCATATCAGCGGCAGGTGGGGCATGCGGCGTCGCAGTTCGATGGGAATTCTCCAGATCGGAGGGTTCCGATAAATGCTTTGCCGGTAGGTCGAAAAACCGCGATGCACCGCTAGGATCTTCGTGACGCCAACTTTACTGATTCGCTCGATCGCCCCGATCCAAAGCTCAAGATCCGCATTCATTGGATTCTTGATCATTACGGGGATGTTTACTCCACGCAAAGCTTCAGCAATCTCCTGAACCGCAAACGGGTTGGTAGTGGTGCGGGCGCCGATCCACAGAATATCGATGCCTGCCTTGAGGCATTCCCACACGTGGTGAGCATTCGCCGTTTCGGTGGCTACTGGAATCCCAGCAGCTGTCCCTGCGCTCTTCAGCCAGGAAAGTCCTTCGACGCCGATACCTTCAAAGGAGCCTGGGTGTGTGCGCGGTTTCCAGATGCCACCCCGGAGTACGGTCACATCGTAAGCGGCAAGGTGCAGGGCCGTTTGTAAGATTTGACCCTTGGATTCCACACTACACGGGCCCGCTACCATGAACTTGTTCTTCAGTGGCACGCCCCACTCGCAAAGCCGGTCAAATGCGAGCTTTTGCTTTATGGCCATCTTTCTTGTCCCAGGAATAGTTGGAGGTTGGCAGGTTTGTATTGTGATGTAGAGGCCAAGTAGAGTCGCTGACAGTTGCTGGTTAGGAC
>JBARGS010000032.1:0-4304 GCA_049798495.1 Candidatus Korobacteraceae bacterium
GGGTTGTGGAGCTGCTGGCCGACTATCTTGATCATATCGAGGACAAGCGAGTCTTTCCGGACGCGGAGCCGCGCACCGTGAACCATCTCTTTACAGAGCCGCTGCCTGAAGAACCGGCTTCGTCAGAAAGTGTGTTGAGCGAAGTCGAAGCCAAGCTGCTTCCTTATTGCACCAACGTTGGACACCCCGGATACATGGGGCTGATCACCCCGTCGCCGAACCCCGTCGGCATCATTGCCGACTTCATCTGCTCGGCTCTCAACCAGAATGTCGGCGCGTATTCGATTGGCCCGTCGGCGGTGGCGATGGAGCGCAGAGTGGTGCGCTGGCTTACCGATCTCTGCGGCTATGATGACAATGCCGGAGGCAATCTCACCAGCGGCGGGATGACGGCAAATTTCATTGGGTTGAAGCTGGGACGGGATGCCGTGACCCGCGATCGCGGCCAATACGAAGGCATTCAGGATCGCTGGGCGGTATACACGTCGGAAGAGCGTCACGTTTCCGTAGATAAAGCGGTCGATTGCGTCGGTCTTGGCCGCAATGCGCTGCGCCCGCTGCCGACGGATGCCGAGTTTCAGGTCCAGCTCGACGCTTTGGAAGAGGCGATCGCCAAGGATAAGAAGAATGGCGTTCGCCCCATGTGTATCGTTGGTATGTTCGGAACGACGAATACCGGCGCGGTCGACAATATTCGCGAACTACGTCGCATTGCTGACCGCGAAGGCATGTGGTTGCACGTCGACGCTGCGTATGGCGGCGGCATGCTGCTCTCGCACGAGTGGGCGATGCGCGATCGCGGACTCGATCTTGCCGACTCGATCACCATCGATCCGCATAAGTGGTTCTACGCTCCGCTCGATGCCGGCGCGGTACTGGTGAAGGACCAGCACCGGCTCACCGCATCCTTTGGCATCAAGCCGTCCTATCTCACCGATGAGCTCGACCAGGACAATGAGAGGTATCAGTATTACGTTCACGGATTCGAGCAGTCGCGTCGTTTTCGCAGCTTGAAAGTCTGGATGAGCTTCAAACGATATGGCTCGCGCCAGATCGGCAACTGGATCGACAACAACGTGCGACAGGCAAAACACCTTTGCGCGTTGGCAGCGAACGATCCTGAATTCGAGGCGGCTAGCATTCCGCCGATGTCGGCGATTTGCATCCGGTTTACGGGCGCAAGTCTGAGTGAGACGGAATCGAAGAACCTGCATGCCGAAGTGGCGCAGCGGGTGGAAGAGAGCGGCCGTTTCTGGATCTCAACTACCGAACTGAAAGGGAAGACCTGGTTTCGAATCAATCCGGTAAATTTTCGTACTCGCCAAGAGCACATGGAGGAGCTCTTCGCCTTCCTGCAAAAGGAATGTCGCGCACCGGGCGCGGCACGCATCAAGCCCTCACGAGCGGTTAATCATTAAAAAGCTGCGAATCATCCCACCGTGACCCCAAAGTACGAAAGTCGTCGTTGACAATACGAATACTTTCGTAATATCGTTTTTTCATGCGAAGACCTGGGTTGCGGAAGCCTACCTCGTCCGAACTGGAAATCCTGCGGGTGCTGTGGCAACGTGGCCCTTCCACGGTGCGTGAAGTCTACGACGTCTTGAGCCAGCAGAAACCGGTGGGATACACGACCGTGCTGAAGCTGCTGCAGATCATGGCAGCCAAGGGCAGCGTGACGCGGAACGAAGAGCAGCGGGCGCACGTATATGAAGCTGTGCAGGCCGCCGAGAAAACCAAGCGACAGTTTGCAGGCGACGTGTTGCAGCGCGTCTTTGGCGGTTCCGCGAGCCAATTAATGCTGCATGCCCTGGCAGGCCAGCGGGCCTCGCGTAAAGAGCTGGAGGAACTGCGCCGCGTGCTCGATGAGTACGAAAGGAAGTTGCGATGACCGAGTTGGCAGGCTGGTTTTCTCCCGCCACGATGCGGATGCTGGCGTGGGCGCTGTTGCATTTTCTGTGGCAGGGGATGGTGCTGGCGGCTATTTTCGCGGGTTTGATGGCGGCGTTTCGCAGCGCGGCCGCGCGTTATGCGCTGGCAGTCTCCATCCTGATTCTCATGGTGGCGGCCCCGATCGCGACATTCTTGTTTCTGCGGCAATCTTCCTCCGTGCCTTTGGCGACAGCAGCGCCCATCGTTATAAGCACGGCGCAAGAGGCTTCACGAACGCTGCAAACCAGTTCCATGCAAACCGCCTCCGGCGAAGGCTTTTCCTCCGACACCTTCGTATGGCTGGTGAGGGTTTGGATCGCGGGCGTTATCTTTCTCAGTCTGCGGACCGCCGGCGGACTGCTGATCGTCGAGCGGTTGCAGCACAGGAAAGCGGCTCCGCTTGCAGCGCGGCTCTTGCAGACCTGTCTTGACCTGCAGCGAAGGATCGGCATCAAGCGGGCTATCCGCTTTCGTCAGTGCAACGGTCTTGACGTGCCGGCCGTCATCGGCTGGTTCCGTCCCGTAGTTCTGCTTCCGATGACGGTCTTGACGGGCTTGTCGCAAGCGCAGCTCGAAGCTGTGATCGTGCATGAATTGGCGCACATCAAACGCTGGGACTACTTCGTGAATCTCTTTCAGATCGCGGCTGAGACTCTGCTCTTTTACCATCCGGCGGTCTGGTGGGTCAGTCGCCGCATTCGCCTGGAGCGGGAAAATTGCTGCGACGATGCTGCAGTCACGTTGTGCGGCAATGTCGTCGACTACGCCCGCGCTTTGACCTTCATGGAGGGCGGCCGAACCGCTCCGTCGCTGGCGATGGCGGCCAGTGGCAGCCCGCTGGCGAAGCGCGTGATGCGTCTGCTCGGCACCAGGAAATCCGGCAGTCGTATTCTGAGCACAGGACTGGCGATCGCGGCCGTGTGTCTAGCGGCAGGAGTTTACTTGAGCCAGGGATTCCTGCGAGTCGCGCATGCGGACACGAGTGCCGTCTCAGCGCCAGCCGTCGATGTTCAGGTTCGGATCGCTCCGAGGATCGCTGCCGTTCCCAAGCTGGCTGCGCGTCCTTTCTCGGATAAGTTAACGATCCTGCCAGCTGTCCGGCCCGTGATTCGAATTGCCCAGATCGCGGCAGTGGCTGCGACCGCGGCGGTCACTCCTGTTACCGAAGCCGCTCCTCCGACGCCGGCAACGCAGGCGACGAGCGATGACCAATCTGCCAGCCAGGGATCGTATATCGACAGTATGAAGGCGGTCGGACTGGACCATCTCTCCGTGGACGACCTGCTGGCGATGAAAATTCAGGGAGTCACGGCCGACTACGTTCGCCAACTTCATGATCTGGGGCTGAAGCCTGACGCGGATGACTTAGTCGCCATGCGCATTCAAGGCGTTACTCCGCAGTACGTCCGCGAGATGCAAGCCAGCGGCATAAAGGCTAGCGCGGATGATCTGGTGGCTATGAAGATACAGGGTGTCACGCCCGAATATCTTCATTCGCTGCACGACCTCGGCCTCAAGCCCGACGCTGATGACCTGGTGGCCATGCGAATTCAGCAGGTCACTCCGGAATACATCCGCGATATTCGTGCGCTGGGCCTGAATCCGAGCGCCGATGATCTGGTGGCGATGCAGATCCAGGGCGTCACACCCGCCTATATCAAAGCACTGTCAGCCGCTGGAGTGGCGAAAGCGAATGTCGACGACTATGTTGCCGCAAAGATACAGGGGATCACGCCTGAGTTTATAGACAAAGCGCGGCAGCACGGGTTTCATGATCTCAATCTGGATCAACTGATCGAGCTGAAACATGCGGGAGTGCTGTAGTCCGCCTACGAGGTGAGTCGCATGCAATCGCCAAGAGTGAAGATGTGGATCGGGTGCCTGGTGTTCTGTTTTGCCGGCGCCTCAGCGTTTTGTGTCACTCCCGCATCGGCCCGAAGCGGCAATTGGATTGTTAAACACTCGGATGTCCCAGGGAAGATTGAGTTTTCGCTGATCGAGTCTCACCACGGCGGGCGCTCAAGCCACGAATCGGACTGGCCCCTGTCCGCCTTTCAGGGGCTGGACACGACCAAGCCCGGACGCCAGGACGTGCGCTTCACCATCGCGCGGGATGCCGGAAGGTTCGACTGCGAAGGGTTCCTCGATAACGGCGAAGGAGCCGGACTCTTCCATTTCTATCCCGACACGAAGTTTCCGGCGGAGATGCAATCCTTGGGTTTCAGCGGCGTCGACGAGGACAAGCAATTCAGCATGGCGATCCTGGATGTGACGTTGGCCTTTGCCAAGGAGATGCAGGGCGAACATCTCCAAGGGCTCGACAGCGACAAACTAATCGCGTTCAAGATCTTTGGAGTTGACGCGCCCTTCAT
>JBARGS010000033.1:0-14842 GCA_049798495.1 Candidatus Korobacteraceae bacterium
AAGGAAAAAGTTCTGGATGCGCTGGGTTCGGCTGCCACGAAACTGCGCAGCGAACTCGGCGAATCGCTTAGTTCGGTACAAAAGTTCGATGTGCCGATCAAGCAGGCCACAACGTCCTCCCTGGAAGCGCTGAAAATCTATAGCCTGGGAATGAGAGTCTGGAACGAACAGGGAGAGACGCAGGCGATCCCATTCTTTACAAAAGCGATAGAACTGGATCCTGACTTCGCCATGGCCTACTGCCGCCTGGGACAGATCTACGGAATTCTCGACGAAGGGAGCAAGGCCGGTGAGTATCTCACCAAGGGCTTCCAACTGCGCGATCGCGTCACAGAGACGGAGAAATATAACATCTCCGCTCAATACTATCTCAACGTCACCGGCGAGAGCGAGAAGGCGAAGCAAGTCTGCGAGCTATGGACTCAATCCTACCCCAGAGAATCCGAAGCCTACCTGAATTTGGGATACATCCATTCCGTCTTCGGAAACTATGAGAAAGCGATTGAGGAGACCGTCGAGGCTCTCCAGCGTGATCCTGATAGCAGTATTGGCTACGCCAATCTGATACAGGGCTACGCTTACCTGAATCAGTTCGATAAGGCGAAAGCGATGTATCAGGAAACCGTCAGGCGCAAACTCGACAACGGAGGCCCGCACGCCTATATGTATGGCGTTGCATTTCTGGAGCGCGACCAGGCAGGGATGGAAAGCCAGGCGAAGTGGGCAGCCGACAAGCCGGGGGTGCCGGATGTCTTGCTTTCTTATCAGTCTGACACTGAGGCGTTCTTCGGACGTCTCGGTAAGGCTCGCGAACTGTCCCAGCGCGCGGTGCAATCTGCCCGCCAAAATGGGCAGAAAGAGACAGCGGCTGAGTGGCAGATGAACGGAGCGCTGCGCGAGGCGGAGTTCGGCAACCCGGGCCGCGCTCACACGTTGGCGATGGTGTCGATCCAGGATGCACAGGCGCCGGCGGCTCTGGCTCTTGCGCGGAGCGGCGATTCAGCCCGCGCACAGAAATTGGCCGACGAGCTGCAAAAGCAGAACCCGCTCGACACCGTCATTGTCAACTACTGGTTGCCGACCATTCGTGCGGCCATCGAAATCGATCGCAACAATCCCTCGAAGGCCATCCAGTTTCTCGAGGCCGCGACTCCGCTGGAGATGGGCGGGGTGACGGACATGGAGTTTGGCTGCTTGCTTTATCCCTTGTACCTGCGTGGGCAGGCTTATTTGTTGCTCCATCAAGGCGCCGAAGCGGTAACCGAATTCCGAAAGTTTATCGATCATCCTAACCTGGCTGCGAACAATCCGCTCTTCGTACTCGCTCATCTCGGCTTGGCTCGTGCGTACGCTCAACAAGATCAGCGCGACAAATCGCGCGCCGCCTACCAGGAGTTCTTCAACCTGTGGAAGGATGCCGACCCTGACATTCCTATCCTGAAAGAGGCCAAGGCAGAGTACGCGAAGCTTTAGGGAGACTCTGATTAAGTCTTGTTTTGAAGGGGCCGGCCTTTCAGGCCGTCCGTTAAGTACCCGAAAACCAATGCGGCTTTAGCCGCTGCGGGACCTCGCTTTCACTTGATCAGAGTTTCCTTAGTGATGGCGGCCCGCAACTTCGATGCGGAGCACTCGTGCCCGAGTCACGGGCAAAGATTCGGCGGGAAGTTATCGCAAGCCTCGCAGAATTTCTGGAACTACTTCGCGACTGGTTTCAAAACTACCATGCTGCGTTCATCGCCGGCAATCAAGGAGTAGGAGTTCTAGACGGGCTCCGCCTGGTCCACCGGCATACTCAGGCGCTTGATTTCGTAAGTGCGCTGATAGTGGATGATCCCTTCGTGAACCGCAGTGGTGGAATGGTAGCTCGCAAAGCTATAGTCTGCATCGGCAGCCGGGAAATAAGTCGTCTATGTCACTTCCGGCAGGTATGGTGATGTCGAAACTATCCGTCTCCAGGAGGATCCCGCTGAATTCGAAGGGATACAGGCGCGGCTGTTTTGGCTTTGACGATACCTCTGGCTTTCACGCCAATCACGCACGGACGTACAAGGACTAGATTGCCGGTACTCATGGCATGGTTCGCCGCCTCGAGGGAGTAGTTGAAACCAAAGGCAGATCGGCTTTATTGAGGTTAACAATGGCCGGGACAGAAGCCGGGATTTGCCCAGAACACCTCCCCTGAAATGCTGCGGTGTCGGCATCTTTGTGCCTTCCCTCGACCTCCTACATCCCGAAACCGATTGACGATGCTGGGAATCCTGCTATGCTGCTAGCGATTTAATGGATAGGTAACTCTCTATGACGAACGGCGAATCGCCTGTATCAAACCAGCCTCCGGCGGATACCATGCCGAACAGTTACCTTACGCGCCTCCTCAAAGAAGCGGTGGCCTATTTCCGCGATAAGGATATGCCCCGGGAACTCACGGATTGCGACTCGACGATGGCTGCAAACATCGCCTCTCTGGCCAAGCCGAACCAAGGTTCAGACCAACCGGCCAGATCAATTGACGAGTTATCCAGGGATCTGGCGGTTTTGCCGTTGTTCCAGGAGCGACTCTCATTCGTAGTCAATTACTCGCCTAGCAAATGGTTGCTTGAGCAGGAGCAGCCTTATCTCAAAGCACGGCGCGAAATGCATGGTCTGCAAGCTGCCAAGCCGGAAGGCAAGCCCTATCGCTGGGCCAGCGAGCAGCGAGTGCAGGGTATCTGCCTTTCCGGCGGAGGTATACGCAGTGCCACCTTTAACCTGGGGGTCTTGCAGGGACTGGCTAGTCTGGATCTACTAAAGAACTTCGATTACCTGTCAAGCGTTTCCGGCGGCGGCTATATCCACGAATTCCTGGCGGCATGGATCAAGCGGGAGGAAGAGCGAAAGAAAACGGATTCCGAAGAATACAAGAAAACCCAACCGGAAGGTTCCCGGAATGCAGGTTCTGATGAAGAAAAGAAAATAGATGCTGACGCGGCGCGCTATAAGAAGGGTGATGGCTTTGACGAGGTTGTGAAACTGCTCGCTCCGCTGCCCAACCAGGACAGAGCCGCCTTTCATCCTGAACCAATAAAGTGGCTGCGCCGCTACAGCAACTACCTGACCCCAGCCAAAGGTGCCTTCAGTGCAGACATGTGGGTGGCCATAGCCATCTGGATGCGCAATGCCTTCCTGAATCAGATTGTGCTTCTCTCGGGCCTGCTGATGGTAGTGCTTCTTGTGCGGCTAGTAGCCCGCGGTTTGAGTGTGGCCATTCCTCCTATGCTGCTTGCATGGTCAATCGCACTTCTCTTCTTGATCGTGGCGGCTTACCTTGCGGTGGCGCTTCACCGCGAGTATGTTCGCATCCGGCAAAAGGATCTGAGCAAAGCGAAACCTGCCAGCAAGGTCGTCGATTGGAAATGGCTGGACCGCGCACGTCCACCTTTGCGGAAACTTGAGCAGAGAATCCTGGATCGGCCTTGGCTGAGCGGCGAGGGAGCTGCACGTCTGCTGGGAGTCCTGCCCTTACTGCTCGCTGCCTGTCTCAGTGCTTTCACCTTGTCAGCCGGCGTCTTCGTGGATGCCAGCTTCGTGGTGCTCGAAATATTTCTATGCTTTCTCGTTGTTGGGCTGGCCATGGCTTTCTTTGGCGGAGCTTGGCGGGAGTACTCGGTGTGTAAGGACGGAAGTCCTCGCCAGGTGACTTGGGGAGGCATATGGCTCTGCTTCTACAGCGCCTTCATAGCAGCTCTATTGGGAAGCTTGGCTTTTGCTGGCTCGTGGATGCTCCTGAATTCCGTCTGGCTCCGTTTGTTGGACCTCCCGCGCTGTCAGACGGCGGCAATCGCCGTCTTCGGGCCGCCGCTACTGTTGGGCCTTCCGTTTCTGACTATCGTCTTCGGCGCCGGCCTGGTGGGCAGAAACTTTCCCGACTGGATGCGCGAGTGGCTCGCCCGGCTCCGTGCCTGGTCATTAATGATCGGAATCTTCTGGGTACTGGCTTTCGGCATCGTACTCTTCGGTCCGCTCTTAGTAGACTGGCTGCTCCACCATTCCGGACCGTGGATTGCGACCATCAAGTGGTCGGCCGTCGCCGCCTGGGCTGCAACCACCGCCGGTTCGCTCCTCGCGGGCAAAAGCGGCAAGACCTCCGGCCGCAAGGACGATCCGCAGCCGAACTATGCCCTGAACTTGCTGGCTTTGGCAGGACCTTACGTCTACATCGTCGGCCTGCTGGTCCTATTGTCCTGGGGCGCATTCAAGCTGGCCTACCTTCCCGGAGAAGAGAGTCCCGTCTCCATCCTTGTTGTATTTGTTGTCTCGGCCGCGATGTTTGTAATTTTTGGTTTACGGGTCGACATCAACGAATTTTCCTTGAACAGTTTCTATCGCAATCGGCTCACCCGCTGTTACCTGGGCGCGACAAACACGCATCGCGACCCCAGTCCGCTCACCGGATTCGACGACCGTGACACCAGCGGCATGCAGATTTCGCGGCTGTTGCCCAAGACCCCGCGCGCTATGGCAGGCGGCGTTGAAAAAGATGATTTTGTCCCTTACACTGGCCCATTTCCTATCATCTGCACAACCCTGAACCTTACCTTTGGAGAAGACCTGGCCTGGCAGGAGCGCAAGGCCGCGTCTTTCGCCTTCACACCTTTGTATTCCGGATACACCGTGGGATGGACCTCCGGCAAGCAGGGTGACAAGCTCAGCTTCAACGGCTTCGTACCTACCTATAACTATGGCTTTCCCGATGGCGGCATCAACATCGCAACCGCGGTGGCAATCTCCGGAGCCGCCGCCAGTCCCAATTGGGGTTACCATAGCAATCCCGCTACGGCTTTTCTCATGACCATGTTCGATGTGCGGCTGGGATGGTGGATCTGCAATCCGCGCACCCTCACCGGACTGGCAGGAGCAGACCCCCTGGTTCCTGAGCGCAGCACCGATCCGGCGTCGCCACGTTTTGCTCCTGCCCAACTGACGAAGGAGTTGTTGGGCATGACCGACGACACCTCGAATTATGTCTACTTAAGCGACGGCGGCCACTTCGACAACATGGGCCTTTATGAGCTCGTGCGGCGTCGCTGCTATCGCATCCTGATATGCGACGGCGAAGAAGATGAGAACTATGTCTTCGAGGGATTGGGCATGGCCATCCGCAAATGCCGCATCGACTTCGGAGTTGAAATCCAGTTGAGCGATCTGAAAGAGCTTCGCCTCAATAAAAAGACAAGATGCAGTTCGGCCCACTTCGCCACCGGAACCATTCGCTATCCGGAGGCGGGCGGTGGCGGCCCGGAATGGAAAGATGGCGAGATTATCTATCTGAAATCGTCCTTGACCGGGACGGCAAAATACCTTGCTCCCGGAGAAACGAAACCGACAACGCTGTGCACCGAGCCGGCAGACATTCTCAACTACAAACTCCAGCATCCCAACTTCCCCCACGACACGACCTTGAATCAATGGTTCACGGAGTCGCAGTTTGAAAGCTACCGGCGTCTCGGGTGCCATGTAGTGGAAGAGATCCAATCATGCGGCCTCTGGAAATCTTTCGGGTCGCCACCGCCCGCTAGTTGAGCTAAAGGCACGGTTTGCTGAAAAATTGCTTTGCACTGTCCTGAAGAGACACAGCTTTGGCCTCAGACCAGGCCGCGTAGCTCCCATCCCACGGAACAAACCCTTTGCGCCGCTCGTACAGACGGCCAGAGGGTACGTCCCGTGCAGACTGTTCTACAAGACATTCGCTACGCGTTGCGGCAGATGCGCCTTGCCCCCGCTTTCACTCTCACGGCTGTACTCACTTTGGCCATCGGCATCGGCGCCACCACCGCGATCTTCACCCTGGTGCATGCCATCATGTTGCAGTCCTTGCCCGTGGCTGATCCGGCGCAGCTCTATCGCATCGGCGACACTCAGGAGTGCTGCATCGAAGGCTGGGAGGACGATGACTGGAGTCTGTTCTCCTACCAGCTTTATCAGCGCCTGACGGCCGCCGCGCCGGAGTTCGAGGAGACTACGGCCTTCCAAGCTGCGCCGCGGATCTACAGCATTCGCAGTGTCTCCCGCGATCGCGTGGCTCGTCCCCTGCGGGCGGAGTTCGTCACCGGCAGCTACTTCCATGTTCTCGGCATCGGCGGCTTTGCCGGCAGGGTCATCAGCGATGCCGACGATTCCCAATCTGCCCCGCCAACCGCGGTGATGAGTTACCGCACCTGGCAACAGTCCTACGGCTCCGATCCGACTCTCATCGGATCAACCTTCGTGATCGAAGGCCAGGTTGTGACGTTAATCGGCATTGCGCCGCCCGGATTTTTCGGCGATACACTGCGCAGCAACCCGCCCGACTTCTGGCTGCCGGTGCAGCAGGAGATCCTATTCGACGGCCAGAATGCGCTGCTGAAGAATAATCAGTCGAACTGGCTTTACGCCATTGGCCGTCTGCGGCCGGGCGCCAGTGTCGAGGGCCTGCCCGCGCGATTGACGCCGGTGCTCCAGCGCTGGCTGCAGAACGAGGACCCGATTCCGCCCGAGTTCCGTCCGCAGATTGAGCCGACCATTGCGCACAAATACATTCGTCTGGCGCCAGCCGGCGGCGGCATTGCGAGCATGAAAGCGGACTACGGCGCCAGCCTGCGCCTGCTGCTGGCGGTATGCGGCACGGTGCTGCTCATCGCGTGCGCCAACATTGCCAACCTGCTGTTGGCGCGTGGAACCGCACGCCGCATGCAGACCGCGGTGCGCATCGCTCTTGGCGCTTCGCGAAGAAGGCTCATCCGTCAGCAATTGACGGAGGCGGTGCTGCTGGCATTGGTCGGCGGCGTTCTGGGAATCGCAGTCGCTTATCTCGGCGCGCGTCTTATGCTGACCCTCGCATTTGACGGCGCAACCTTCACGCCTATCAGCATCACGCCGTCATGGCCGGTGCTGGGCTTCGCTTGCGGTCTTTCCCTGCTCACGGGGATTTTGTTTGGCGTGGTGCCGGCATGGCTCGCCTCGCGCTCCGATCCTGCCGATGCATTGCACGGTGCGAATCGCAGCACCCGCGAACGCTCCTCGCTGCCGCAGAAGATGCTGGTCATCGGTCAGGCCGCGCTGTCGCTGGTGTTGCTCGCCTGCGCCGGACTGCTCACCAGCAGCCTGCGCAACCTGGAGCATCAAGACCTGGGATTTGCCACCCACGATCGCGTCAGCGTCGCCATCAATCCGCCGCTGGCATCCTATACGCCGGAGCGCCTGGACGCGCTCTACCGCGAGATCGAAGATCGCCTGATGCAGTTGCCCAATGTGCAGAACGTCAGCCTCGCACTCTACAGCCCGCTTAGTGGCGACAATTGGGGCGAGATGGTGGCCATCGAGGGCAAAGCCGATCCCAAGCCGGTTGATGAAAATGCAGCGAGCTGGGATCGCGTAAGCCGCCAGTATTTCTCCAGCATCGGACAATCCATTGTGCGTGGGCGCGACTTCGATCAGACCGATACCTCGGCCTCCAGACCGGTCGCCATCGTCAACGAAGCTTTTGTGCGGCAGTTCTTCAAGAATGAAGAGCCCATCGGCAAGCATTTCGGCCTGGACATGGCGCGCTTTGCCGGTACCTACGAGATCGTAGGCGTGGTGCACGACGCCAAGTACAGCGATCCCGATCGCCCCGCTCGCGCCATGTTCTTTGTGCCGCTGGAGCAGACGCTCCACTACACCAACAAGCTGATGCAGGGTCTCGAAGTGAAATCACATTTCATGAACGGCATCCAGTTGCTGGTCCGTGGAGACACGCGCAATCTGGAACCGCAACTCCGCAAGGCCCTGGCGGAGGTCGATCCCAACCTCACCATCATCTCCGTGCAAAGTATGGAGCAGCAGGTGGCCACCAACTTCGATCAGCAACGCATGGTCGCCCGACTGGCTGGCGCCTTCGGCGTTATCGCGCTGCTGTTGGCCGCAATTGGCCTCTACGGCCTCACCGCCTACACCGTGGAACGCCGCACCAGCGAGATCGGCATTCGCATGGCTCTCGGCGCAAATCGCTCCGGCATCGCGCGGCTGGTGCTGCGCGGAGCTTTCCTGCAAGTCGCCATCGGATTGCTCATCGGCATTCCGGTGGCAATTGCTGCGGGCCGCCTGATGGCGGCTAACTTATTTCAGGTCCGAAGCTGGGATCCGGCGGTGCTTGCAATTTCGATTCTGCTGCTGGGAGCGTGCGCCTTCATCGCCAGCCTTCTGCCCGCGACCCGAGCTGCTTCCACCGATCCGGTGAAGGCTTTGCGGACCGACTAAGCCAGCTGTTGCAGGCTTCCTACAGCCAAACGGCTGCCATAGAACATGGCGCTCCAGTACGTTGTAAGCCAGTCGCGCAGCGAAAGAGGCCAGCCGATGGTGGTGGGGCTCTCCAGCCAGTTTCGCAGCAGACGTTGCACAATAACGAACTCCATACTGACGTTCGAACCTGCAATGTCATGCAGAATGCCGTCGAGTGTGAACAGCACCTTGCGCAGCATAACCAAATGACTCGGCAAGCGGACGCCTTGCCACGCGATTGCTTCCAGCAGGCCGACCACATCCGCTGCTCGTGGTATCCGAGTTAGTGGCTGTCCGTCGAAGAAACGCGCCACCTGCTCCCGGATTATCCGGCCCTGCCGAGAAGTCCGCTTTTTGTGTTGCGCACTGAGAGCCTCAATGACCTGGCAAACCCCCTGTTGATCGCGCAACAGAATCATCAGGAACAGCATTGCAAACTGCCGCCGTTGCTCTTCCGTCATATGCCCAGTCAGCGCCCAGTCGAGCAGCGTGAGAATCCCACTGCGCTTGTCGTAGAGAAGATTGCCTGCATGTGGGTCAGCATGGAACATGCTGTTTCTGCCAGGCGTAAGCAGGGGAACTGCAACCACCGCCTCGATTAGCTGCTCCGCAATTTGGGTACGGCGTCTCTTCGGCAAGCCTGCGACAGCGGTGGTGATTTTCTTCCCTTGCTCCTCTGTCAGGGCGGTTATCGTGGACGTACATAATGGCCGAATGACCTCCGGTATGCGAATCGATTTGCAAGAGCAGTAGACGCGCGCCGCCTTCTGTAAATTTGCCTGTTCGCGCACAAATTCGACCTCGTGCTTCAACAGGCGCCGGACTTCATTGAATGTCTCGGGCAGGATATGCTCAGCGAAGCCATATTCCCGATGCTTCGATCCGAGATGCTGTGCCAGCCCTGCGAGCAAGTCCATGTCCTCGGCAAAGTAGACGGGAACATAAGGCTTCATCACCTTGAAAACGCCGCGTTCCCGCTGCCGCCGTTCGGGGTTGTACCAGGTGAATCGCACGACGGCGCTGACGCTGGCTTCGCAGAACATTTTGGGCTCGATCTCAACCGCGTACTGTTCCAGACTCGACCCCAGGTTCTGCACGATAATGCTGCGGATTTCCTCCGCCGTCACATCGCAAATGCCGTTTTCCAGTTGCGTCAGCTCGCGCCCCACAGAACGATGTAAGTGACGATTCCTGGCGATTACTTGCCCCAGCTTTTGCAGTCCGGGCACTCTCGCGATCAGCAGTAGAAGACGTTTCTCGGGCAGTGTATTTGGCGGAAGCTCGATTTGTTCGACCAGCTTCGGGGCAAGCCGAGCGGTGGAAAGATGCGACCCAAAAAAAACCATGGCGTCGCGAACCAACGGCCGCCACTCGGCGTACACTTCCGGAACCAGTCGATTAACCGACAGCGCCTGAGCGACCCACCGGCTCGCCTCCTGCCGAAATTCGCTGCCGGCAGCACCCTCGAGCATTGCGGTGAGCGCGCTCGTTCGGTCAGCGGGAGGTATCTGCAAGAAAAACGCTATGCGCGGATCATTCCGTGACGGCTGGGTAAGAGGACCGGTCGAAGCATAATCCTGTGGACTCTTATCGCCACTACCGGTCGCGGAACTAGACACTGCCTTCACCCTTAACAGGATCTCCCATTGCGGAGGAGTCTGTCAGTGATACGGAACGAAGTTCAATGAGCCGCGCAGCGGCACCATTTGTGTTAGGCGTGTGCGTAAGCCCGCGCTTCCAGTGGAAAGAAGGCCGAGCCGCGGAGCGGCGGCACAGGTTGCGACACAGGCTGGCTCTGTTGACATCCTTCGTCCGGATCAGGTTGCTTTGATTCTCAGCCCAGTTTGCAACGGCAAAACCCGAGTCCCGCAACGCGGGACGGCTTAGTTCAGCCCAGGACGAACTGGGGTCCCCGATCCGCGCCGCCTTTGCGCGGATTGGGGTGGGAAGTCCTGGGTACGCTTCACCACCAATCGTGAGCCCCTTTTAGGGGCGACATTTGTGTTAGCCGCGGGCGTGAGCCCGCGGTGACATGGAAAATATTACTGAGCCGCAGAGCGGCAACACGCCTATACACGTACACCTACGATCGCCCGTGTGTCCCTGAGGGCCGAAACCGTAGCATCTTATTGCCAACCACCGCCCAAAGCCTGGTACAGCTGCACCAGCGAGATCAGCTCGTTCCCCTGCGCTTGCGCCAATCCTAACTCCGCCGAGAAAGCATTCGTCTCGTTGGTCAACACTTCCAGATAATCGGTGGTGCCGGCATTGAAGCGCTGATTCGATAGCTGCGCCGCATCCTCGGCTGACGCAAGCAGGTGCTCCTGCTGAATTCGACACTCGCGATCCTTGCGATACGCAACCAGCGCATTCGAGACGTCGCGAAAGGCGCCTTGAATCGTCTGCTGATACGTCAGCAGCATCTGCTCGTGCTGCGCTTCCGACAAGCGAACGCCATTCTTCAGCCGCCCTCCTTCAAAAATTGGCTGCGTGAATGCCGCCGCCAGACTCCAGAGCCCAGCGGGGCCGGAAAACAGATTCGTCAGCGAAGGACTTTCATATCCCGCAGTTCCCGTCAGCGAGATTTGGGGAAAGTATGCTGCCTTGGCCACACCGATCTGCGCGTTGGCCGCAACCAGATTCTGTTCGGCTTCGCGAATGTCGGGTCGCCGCTCCAGCAAGGCCGAAGGCAGCCCGGCTGGAACTTCCGGCGAATGCGGTTGCTCGGTCAGTTTCAGCCCGCGCGGGACGTCGCCGGGATTTTTGCCGAGCAGGACGCTGATAGCGTTCTCCTCGTGCGCAACCTGCCGCTCGAGGTCGGGAATTTCCGTGGCAGCGGTGTACACCAACTGCTCCGACTGCCGCACATCCAGCTGCGAGTCGATACCGTGTTGCTCGAGCGTTTGCGTCATGTCGAGCGACTGCTTGCGATCGGCGAAGGTGCGCTTGGAAATCTCCAACTGGAGATCCAGCTGGAAGTGCGCCGAGTAACGCTGCTGCCGTGGTCATCATGATCGGACGGAAACGTTCCATGCTGGCGTCGTGGATCGCCTGATCGTCGGCGATCCCTTGCCGCACTCGCTGATCGGCGAAGTCGACGATCATGATGCCGTTCTTCTTCACAATGCCCATCAGCATGAACATGCCAATGTAGGCATAAAGCGAAGCTTCCGCTCCAAACAACCACAGCGTCAGCAATCCGCCCAGCAGAGCCACGGGCAATGACGACAGCACGGTGATCGGGTGCAGATAGCTCTCGTAAAGAATTGCCAGAATCACGTACATGACGAAGACGGCAACCAGCATCAGCAGCGCCAGATCCGAAACCGTGTTACGGAACGTCAACGCCTCACCCTGCAGCTGTCCCTGCACGCCGGGCGGCAATATCTGCTTGGCAGTCTCTTCGACATACTGCGTCGCGGGGCCAATCGCATATCCCGGCTTCAGGTTGAAGAACATGGTGACGCTGGTGAACTGGTTGATGTGGTTGACGGCCTGCGGCCCAATCACCGGGCGCCAACTCGTCACCGCAGTGAGAGGAATCATGCGCTGGCCATCGTCGCTCTTGATGTAAAGCTTGCTCAGGTCCTCAGGCGCCGAGCGCTGGTCGTCCGCGACTTCCAGAATCACCTGATATTGGTCGGTCGCTTTCTTGATCAGGTAGCTGTAGTTCTGCGAGTACGCGTCGTGCAGCAGGGTGAGAATCCGCGTCTCGGAGACGCCATAGAGCTTCGCCTGCTCGCGCAAAATGCGTTACCGAAAGCGATTTGCCGGAGGTTCAAAGGCAGATGTCCGGCGGCGGACTGAAAGCGTCTGTTCGGCTGCCCTCCGACCTGTGCCTGGTCCACATCGACTGCATTCTTCTTGGTGTCGTAATCCTGCTGAGATATCGCCTTGGTCCCGATTACCTCCTGGTCGCGGGCAAATTGAATCTTCGCCAGATCGAGCGCCGCCTTCGCCTGCGCCAGGGTCGCCTGCGCCAAGTCGACCTGCGCCTTGTAGGGACGCGGATCGATGACGAAGAGAAGCTGTCCCGCTCGCAGGTTCTCGCCATCCTGAAAATGCCGCTCGGTGATGCGGCCGGCTACTTGCGGCGTCACTGTGACCGACTCAAACGCAGCATTTCTTCCGATCTCGTCCAGGTACTTCGGAACATCCTGCGCCGTCGCCTTCACTACCGTGACCAGCGGAGCCGGCATGGCGGGCGCAGCCTGAACACTGCTTCTGCCGCATGCGGTGATCGTCAACATCGCCAGCACCAAGCCGGCAAACGCCAGCCGCCGATCACGAAAAATTGCGTTAGTTCTTACCTTCGATGTCATTGCCAACCTCATTCTGAAAAACTTGGGTTATGCCGAAGCAGCCAGGCGCGAGACTGCCTGCAGTTGGAGTGCTGATCCAGCGCTCTGTTGCAGCGTCTGTTCGTCCGGGCTGATATTCGCTCGCTGTCCACGAAGCTCCGCCGATCTTGCAAGCTGCTGCAGCGCTCGGGTTCGAGCTGCGATCACCTCGCCGCGAGTTCGATCCAGCAGAAGCGAACACTCTTGATCGGAGTAGCGTTCGAGCACGGACATGACAAACGCAAAGCGCTCGAATGCGGGAAGCTCGACGATGGCGGCGATCTCGGTCGGCTGCGTCGCCGCAAGACTGCCATCTCGCCGGGAACTTGACGCACTGCTGTCGCCTGGCCGCGGTTCGATCATTTGAATCGCATTTTGAATCACCGTCCGCCGGGCCCAAGACGGGGCCCACTCCTTGAAGACTCGATTGCCCTTTACTGCGTCCTCCAGGCCGCGAACAAAACACTCCTCCGCTAGGGAGCGGTCCGCCGTCAGCAAGAACGACAGCAGGTACAAACGATTCATATCTTCCTCAAAGATCCGGCAGAAATCTGCGGCCATTGCATAGGGCGTGAATTGTTCTTGAGTGCGTGGCCTTGCGCTGAGCATCTTCACCTCTGTCCTCCAATCCATCGACGGTTGAGCTTGCGGGAAATCGACACTCGCTGATGTTTTTCAGCGGCTCAAAACCTGAATACGGTTCACGACTTGGATACACTTCACGCTTTTCTGAGGCATCTTCTGGCAAGCTGCTTCAGCACGTGCCTGGTGAGCACGCCACCGCAAGTGAATTTCGCACCATCTCTCATGAGTTCGAACAGCGTGTTCTCTCCATCCGGACTAATAAAGGTCACGTTGCCCAGGTCGATAACTAACTTTCGCCCCTGAAGTTGTTCTCCAGCACTTCTCCAAGCGTTCGCCACCTCCGCCGTCCAGGGAGAAATCAGCTTGCCTTCCAAAATCAGCCTTCGCTGGCTGCGGGTCTCAACGATCGAGATTCTGAACATTGCGTGGAGGTCTCGCCAGTAGATAGAGCAAGAGGCATGCCAAGGGCGGGCGACTCTCGAATGTGGCCTAAATCCGTGAAAGAGTTGGTGAAGAAAAAATCGTCGTCAGAAAAGTGCCGAGAAGTGTCGACGTTCGTTTCGACAAATGTCGAAACCGTCGACAGCCCGAAGAGCCCGTGAGGCTACGTTTGGATGAACCTGAGTGTCGGAAATAGAGTACGAAGCGACTACGCTCAGCGCAGGCTCCGTGGAGCTGGGGTGAAGCGGAAAAGAAATCAGAGTCTTGTAGGGACGGCAGCCATCGCGCACGGCAGGCTCGAAAATCTCGGCAGTGTCTGAAATGTGCGTTGACTCGCAGGAAGCGGCGGGAAGTCGCGGGATATGGCGGGATTACTTCGCCATCGCTTCAGGAATGCTCGTGGGTTTAGCGCACGCATGTTTGGCGCAGCACGCGATCTCCCCGATTCGGTCCCAAGAGCAATAGTGCCAAGGTTGGACCATTTCCAAAGGCGTAATTCGGGGAGCTAGCTTCAGAGGTTGACCGTTTCCGATTCGATCTAAGCGCTCCAGTAGCAGAGGGGTGAGGTGCTCAGGCACAAAGAGCCATACGCGTACCGGCCAATCAGGCAGAAAGTTCTCACGCGCGAGAGCATGGCGAACCTCGTCCCAGTTCTTATGCCAGTCTTTGAGGCGTTTGGTGAGATCGGCCAACTGGACACTGTAAGAAATCTCGCACAGAAAAATGACCTTTGAGCGAAAGTCTGCGGCAACGGCATCGCAGTACCAATGCGGGCCACTGCTGTCCGGGTTATGTGCCTGATTGGTCTGTACGCAGCACTCGGTATTCACAAAGACAGCGCGATCTGCTCTCAGATAATCTATGACGACGTTCTGATAGTAGTCCATTTAGTTAGGAAGCCACGGGACGAGCATTCGCGTCTTTCAGATTCTGAGTGCGCTTTCCACATTCTTGGCAGCGGCACGGCGCGGCTTGGCAAAAAGCAACCGCTAGCTGTTAGGCCATCAACGCGGATTTCAGACACTACGAAAATCTCTGCAAAAAACAGAAACCATGGGCATGCTCGAATTACGACACCCTGCGCGCATCAATCCCCAGCTTCTTCATGCGCGAAATCAACGTCGTACGCTTCAGTCCCATGCGCATGGCAGCCCCATTCGGGCCGGACACACGGCCGTTGGTCTCTTTCAGGATGCGCAAAA
>JBARGS010000034.1:0-11479 GCA_049798495.1 Candidatus Korobacteraceae bacterium
CAGCTCCTGGTCTTGACCGCAGGCGGCGTGCAGGAAGGGCTCCTGCTCGGATGGAGGCAGCGCCGCCGCATCATGAAAGAGGTTCTGGATTCGCTGCCAACGCGCGTTGTCCATGGTGGGCCCGCAATGTCGAACTCAGCCGGCGCGACGAAGCCTCTGCCCCAGCCAGGCCTTTGCGGCCCGCCAGTCGCGCAGCACGGTGGCTTCCGAGATGCCGAGCAGTTCGGAAATCTGGCGGATCTCGAGTCCTCCGAAGAAGCGGCCCTCGACGATCGCAGCCTGGCGCGGCTCCAGACGTCCGAGTTCAGATAAAGCCGAGTCCAGCGCAAGCAGATCGTCATCGCAGGTGGCGGCTCCGTCAAGAGAATCGTCGAATGCGACAAAGACAGCTTCGCCCTCGCCGCCGCGCTTCTGGGCGTTGCGCCGCCGGGCCGCTTCCACCAGCAGTTGCCGCATGGCGCGAGCGGCAATTCGCTTGAAGTGGAGAGGCGATTCGGCTGCGAAGCCTGGAGACTTCGTCAGCTTCAGCCACGCTTCGTTGACCAGGGCCGTCGGACTAAGCGTATTGCTGGGATCGCCGCGCTTTACGGTTGCGGCCAGCCGCCGCAGTTCCTCGTAGGTGATGCTGAAGAGCTGGTCGAGGGCCTCGCGCGCGGGCTCCGTCTCGCCCGGGTCCCTGGCGGCAGATGCAGCCGCACTCAAAAAATCTTGCGGTGACATGACGGTTCTTTCTCGCGTTTTGCGCAATGCGAAGTGAAAGCAAAAAAGTAGGAAGCAGGAGAGCCGGCCGAGCGTGACATCCCCGTTCGCAGAAGCCTAGCACCGGCAGCTACGGCCTACAACTGTTTTCACCGGTCGGCAGGAGGAAATCATGAGAAAACGCGGGAACATTCTACGCGAACCGGGCAGTGGTCCGGGTCTGTTGATGGTGGAAGGACAACAGTTTCGATTTTCGCTAGATGGTGTATGGAAATCGGAGGTACTTCCCCGCCCCGGACAGGTGGTGGATGTCGAGCTCGACCAGAATTCGCAAATCGTCGCGATTACTACCATCGCAGAATCGCAGCTTGCCAAGGAACAAGCGGAAGTTGCCATGGCGAAGGCGAAGGAGAAAGGTGGGGAGATTTTCCGGAAGCTGGTCGCGAAGGTTGGCATGCCGAATCTTGTAGCCGGCGGATTGCTTCTCGTGGGTTGGTTTTTCCTGGCTAGTGTATCGATCCAGATACCACTTCTCGGGAATCTTGATTTCACTTTCTGGCAAGTCTTGGGCCTTCTGAATAGCAGCAATGTGCAAGAGGCAATGGAGCGCAGCCTGCATCCCAGTGCCGGCATCTATGGCCTCCTCGCTTTAATCGCCTTCGTGGGACCATTCGTCCATTACGTCTGGAAAGACCGGCGGGCAGTTCTAGGCGGTGTGGCGCCGCTGGTGTTCATGCCGATTGTCTGGGGAGCGGCGCGAAGCAGCATCCAGAGCGCCTTCGGTGGCGATGCTGCCGGTCCTTTGGGGGACATGGCGAGGCAGGTACAAGCGGAAGCTATGAAAGCCATTTCGCTGGGGATGGGAGCCTATCTTTCCATATTGGTGAGCCTATATTTCGCCGCGAAAGCGGTGATGAAATTTCTGTCGGCGCGGTCCCGGATAGCAGAAGCGCCGGCAAAGTCCAGGCAAGCGGCGGCATAGGTTAGTCAGGATAACTGCTAACAACGTGAAGACGAATGGCGCCAATTTGCTGGTCGCGTTGCTGGCGGTCATCAGTGTGGCGAATCTAGCGTCCGCCGATAGCGAAGCGGACGCCTATGCGGCCGAGGGTGATAAGTACTTTAGGGCGCGAGACTATTTCGATGCGGTGGAAGCTTATAAGAGAGCCGTCGCTCTTGATCCTTCGCTTGGGCTTGCCTACTATGGACTGGCTTTGTCCTATCACCAACAGCAACAGTGGGTTCTTGCTATTCCGAATTGGAGGCGGGCACGATTGCTGCTTGAGCCGGAAGCGGCCATGCTTCTAGTCATGGGCAACGATTATTTCCAGCTAAAACAATACGACGCAGCATTGGAGGCATTTCAAAGCGCGGTTCGGCTCCAGCCGCCATCGGTTGACCTGATGATGGCTGACTATTGGCTAGGGGTTACCTATAACCAGATCGGACAGCCGGAAAAAGCGGTGACTCCGCTCCGAGAGGCGTTGCATGCTAAACCGGATGATCCGGACTTCAACTTCGAGATGGGCAACGCTTACTACAGCCTCAAACAATATACCGACGCTGTGCCATTGCTGAAGGAAGCTATTCGTCTTCGGCCGGAACTCGCAATGGCGTACTACAACCTCGGCCTGGTTTATCTAGCGATGCACAAAAGAGAGGACGCACTGGAAACCTATAGCAAACTCCAGGCTATCGATAAGGCGAAGGCGCAGGAGTTGCATAGCAAAATCGATGATCAAGCAAGGCAGGACATCAGCAGAAGCAAAAGCGCTTATTAAATGTAGAGGGCAGCGTGGTGACGCAAAATAACATCTGGCTGATCATTTCGATTATAGTGCTCCTAGCTTTTGCTGCGGTGTGGATACTTAAGCAAATAAAGCTAAAACGCGCCCACGCCTGGCCAACCGCCGGAGGCAAGGTCGAGTCTACCCAGGTTCGCCTCGAGGGCTCGGGAACGCAACAAGCCAAGCACGTTGCGGTGATCACCTATTCCTACTCCGTGCAGGGAGCAGCCCATACGGGCCTTCTGCGGCGAGGCTTCATGCTTCACGGCTCCGCTCACAAATGGGCAGACGCCTATGTCGAAGGCCGCAACCTTCTGGTGAGATATAACCCGAACAACGCGAAAGATTCGGTGCTGTTGGAGCACGAGCAAACTGGAGCGCAGCAAGTGAACGGTAAGGGCGCATAGCAGACCTCAATATGTGATGACTGCCGCTTGCATCCGGGCACGTCTTCATATGGGCCTTAGCGTTTCGGCAGGGGCAGTTGGCCGGGACTAAAGTCCCAGTTGTTTTGAGAGCTACGTCGGCACGACTAAACAGGCTGCTGAAAAAGTCGGAAAAGTAAATTCCTCGCAGGCTGAAGCCCGCTCGGAATAATAAAAATAAACGGCTTATCGGCACGGCTGAAGTCGTGCCCTGACACAAAGCATCCGAAACCCCAGTTTTTCAGCAGCCTGTAAAGCCGTGCCCTGATACGAAGCAAGTTATGCCTATTTCAGGTATCAGTAAGCAAAAGGTGACAGTTCAATCGCCCCGGATGGTTTAGGGAAACTCTGATCAAGTCAAAGCGAGGTCCCGCAGCGGCTAAAGCCGCACGATTTTGCGGGTACTTAACGGACGGCCTGAAGGCCGTCCTCTTCAAAACAAGACTTAATCAGAGCTTCCTTAGCAATAGCTCCATCGCCTAAGGAGTAACGCCGTGAGTAACGCATCGCAGTATTCTTATCCAACGCCGGGAGACTCAGTTTCGCTGCGCGAAGTAGTTCCCGCCTACACCCTTTATGACTGGGTTTCCGTAGGTATCGCGGCCTTTCTGGGTACGCTTGTTGGCGGCACTGCGTTGATGGCCCTTAACTATCGCCGCCTGGGAAAGCAACGCGAAGCTATCTGGGCTCTCGCCTTGGGTGTATTCGCAACGGCCTGCGCGTTTGCAGTGGGGCCTTGGCTGCCGTCATGGGCGCCCGGCGTCGTCGCCATCGGACTATTCGTCGGCACCATGAATTCCGCCAAGGTATTGCAGAGTGCCGCCGTAGGACGGCACGTCAGCAGCGGAGGCGCGTTAGGCTCGAGGTGGATAGCTTTCGGTTTGGGTGTCGCCTTGATGGCAATTACTTTTGGTGGAGTCTTTCTGTTTGTCTCGGCTAGAGAACTGGGCGCTAAGTTCGTGGTGGGATCGAACGACGCCGTCTACTACTCAGGTTCTGCTACCAGGGATGATGCCAGGCAACTTGCCGACGCTCTCAAGGCGGTCGGCTACTTGAGCGACAGGGGAGCCAATGTTCTCTTATCGAAGGGCAAGGACGGTACGGTGGTGTCATTCGTAGTACAGAATGGCATTTGGGATCAGCCGCAGATGGTCGCCGGCTTTCAGGAGATTGGCCGCGAAATCGCACTCCGCACCGGCGGATTCCCTATCAAGCTGCGCCTGGTGAATACGGATCGAACTCCGATGAAAGAGATTACGGAAGGCAGGATCGCTATCGGCACAAAAGACGAAATTTACTACTACAGCCCTGCCACCGAGTCGGATGCCAGGAAGCTCGCGGAGTCGCTGAAATCCGCTGGATATTTCCAGGACCGGGGAGTCAGCGTCTTTCTGTCGAAGGAGGATGGCAGCCCTGTGGTTTCGTTCGTCGTGGCCGAGGGAGTGTGGGACGACCCGCAAAGCGTGGCTTCTTACGAGGACCACGTGCGTCGCGCGGTCGTGCCCGTGCTTGGCCGCCCTATCACGTTGCGGCTAGTGAACTCCGGACTGGAAACCAAGAAGTCAGAAATTGTGCGTTGAAGTTTGTCAGCAAAGCTTGTGCTACCGGGACGGGCTCGGTTGATTGGTCTCGACTGAGGTGGCCTGGTTCCGGTTCAGCCAAGGTCGCCGGCAGGTGGGCGGGGTCGTCCCGCCTGCCGGTCGCGATCTCTAGAGGACTGCCAAACGCTGATCGCCAGCAGCTTTCCCCAGCGGAAGGAATTTGAATTGCAACCATGGCCTTGGGAGTATTATGCCCAAGAGTATGGTCAAGTTAGCTTCAGTCATCTGGCTTGTCGGTTTCGCGCCGCTTGTTTTCGCCCAGACGTCAGCCGCGCCGGCGCCAGCGCAGGGTCTGCCTGCTGGTTTTGGCTGGCATCGCCTGCCCAACACGCACATGCGCTCCGTTTGCCTGGGCGATGTGCCGGGCGGCATGTACAGCGATGCGACCATGACCACGACCAAGGAATACAGCTTCGATTGCAATCAGATTATTCCCTGGAGCGGTGGTGCGGCCGACGATGTCCACCAGCGACTGATCGTGTGGGGCGGCGGGCACAGCGATTATGCCGGCAACGAAGTCTCGGTGTTGAACCTGAACGGCACTCCGGCATGGGAGAGGTTTACCGGGCCAACGATGCCGATTCCTTATCTATGGGACGGAAAGAATTGGGAGGGGCTGAAACCGTACTTCGTGCGGCTGCATGACGGGGGGAAATATCAGCCGGGATCCAGTCCCTCTTCCCGCCACACCTACAACAGTCTGCAATATGTTCCCGAGCAGAACAAGCTGTATTCGTTCGGCGGCTCATTGGCGAATGTCGGGTTCCTGTCCAACGAGGTTTGGACGTTGGATATGGCCACGAAGACGTGGACGATGCTTGGTCCTCCATTTTCGAAATCGCCGACCTATCCGACGAGTGCCTACAATCCCACGAATCACCACATCGTGATGCACGATAAAGACTGGACCTTGTGGGACTACGATCCAGACGGCAATAAATGGAAGGTGCTGGTGAAGGGAGTGCATATTGACGACGGCACAACGGCCGCTATCGATCCGGTGAACAATCTCTTCGTCATCGTAGGCGCTGGAGGCACGCCGGGCGGGACCAGCTACCCCTCGACGCCGAAATATCATACGGTACAAGTATTCTCCGCCTCCGGCTCCGGTATGCAGTCCTGGAATAACAACGGCTGTGACCTGATTTACCGCAGCGGCGGCATAGCCTGGGACTCCAAGCTGGGATTGATGGTGGGATATCCGGGAGGCGGCAACCAGGTTTATCTTCTTAACACCAGCGCCAAGGATATGAATACGCCGTTTGGCGCCGTGCCATCGCATAAGTGTCTCGACGTAGCTATCAGCGCGAAGGCATCGCCGGTCAAGGGCGTCGACTATCCTGCCGATCCCGAAGGCACCGGCCACCAGGCGAACCTTGGCGTATTTGGACGATTCGCGTACTTCCCGTCGCTGGATTTATTTGTGGTGGTGAACAACCGCGATGCGGATGCCTGGATTCTGCGGTTGGGCGGGAAGGAAGCTGCGCAGTAATCCCACGGCGGCTGAAGAAGCTGCGGAACAACTCCGAAAAGCGGATTCCGAGCGGGCTGAACAGTTTGCTGAAACCGGGAAAAGCAGCTCCCTCGTCGGTCTGAAGGGCTCCTCGGGATGACAAAAACAAAGGAACTTTTGACGGCGCAGCTTAAAGCTGTGCCCCGTCAAATCCAAAAGTCTGCGCAGGATTGCCGGGAATTAGTCCCCGGATGGCGACCGGTAATTGAGGAGGGCGCTGCTGCCGTTGCCGCGGCTGGCGCGTTTGGAGGGAGAATAATCGCCCAGACCTGCGCTGCGGATCTTGTACAGCAAAGCGCGATAGCTGATGTTCAGCATCTGGGCTGTCTTCCTGCGATTCCAGTTATTAAGATGTAGCACTCGAAGAATTGCCTGGGTTTCTACTTCGCGCACCAGCTGCTCGGTTCGCGCGCGGAAGGAAAGACTTTGATGCGATGACAACTGGGCCGCAGGAAATGTAGCCGAGCGCCGGGCAATGTCTTCGGCGATCGTCTGCGGATAGCCTAAGACCACGTAGCGACGAATGAGGTTTTCCAGCTCCCTGATGTTGCCCGGCCAGCGGTATTGCTGAAGAACGCGATGGATGCCCGGAGAGAGAGGCGGGGCGTTCGTGCCAAAAGTGGCATTGAACAGTTGGATCAAATATTCCGCGATGAGCGAGATGTCTTCCGGGCGCTCTTTGAGTTCAGGTACGCGAATACTGCTGGTATTGATACGGTGGAAGAGGTCGAGACGAAGTTTTCCCTCGGCTATCTCGTCCTGAGGGTCCCGGGTGGTAATGCAGATGACCCGGGCATCGATCCTCAGCTCCTCCTGACCGCCGACACGGCTGAAGGTACCGTCCTGGAGCAACTGCAAGAGCTTGGCTTGAATGGTGACATCCAGCTCCGACAGGTGGTCCAGTATCAGCGTTCCCGTGTCGGCCTGTTCTGCCAGACCAGGCTTAGTGGAATAGGCGCCGGTGAAGGCGCCCTCCTCGTAGCCGAACATCTCAGCTTCCAACAAGGTTGCTGGAATTGCAGCACAGCTTATCTTGACCAGTGGTCGATCGCGACGCGCGGAGTGGCCGTGTATGAAACCGGCAAGGACCTCCTTGCCAGTTCCCGTCTCGCCATAAATGAGTACGGGAAGATGGACCCTCGCTATCTGCTCGACCAGGGGCCGCAGTCCGAGCATCACCTCCGAGCGGCCGAAGATGATGTCATCGGGCGGAAGCGCCACGCTGCTACCGTTCGACTTTATGGTGTCCCTGAGATTCATAGACCGAGTACGCGCACTAACTTCTAAGTGACGCTTAAAGCACGATGAAAACCAAAAAGTGCCACAGCGTTTAGAAATAAATTGGCGAGGAAAATAAAGGATTTAGCGGCGCAATGATCAGGCGTTGGCAGGCAGAAGGGCATTCCGAAATACCGAGAAAATATTTGTTTCGGACAAATGTACTCCCGGTTGGATATTCACCTTCCATTCGATACTTGAATCTGAGCTCTTCGATAGCAGCTTCGAGGCGCGCTGTGCACTCAGCCAAGGCCCAGCATGGCTCACTGACAACTAGAGGCAGTAGTTGGATACCGAAAACAAAGGCTCCGGGACTTTTTTCTCTTCTGCGACGATGCTGCTGAGGTCGATTACCGGCGAGAAGAAGCATCGCTGCTGGAATCGCGGTTGAGGAACCATGCGACGAAAGCATCGATGCCGTCCTTGAATGGTACACCAGGCGAGTAGTTCAATAGCCGCGCCGCTTTCGATATCGCAGCATAGGTGATAGGCACGTCTCCCGGCTGGTCGGGCAGGCGATGAATGATCGCCTTCTTCCCCAGGCTGATTTCCAGCGTATCAATCAGAGTATTGAGGTCGATGGGATGGGAATTGCCCAGGTTGAACACCTCGTACCGGCAGTCATAGTGAAGAGCCGCGACGATTCCTTGGATAGTGTCGCTATAGAAAGTATAGTCGCGGCCGCTGGAGCCATCGCCGAATACTGGAATGGGCTTGCCCTGGGTGATCAGCTCGGTGAACTTGCGGATGGCGAGATCGGGGCGCTGTCGCGGTCCGTAGACGGTGAAGAAGCGCAGGCAGACCGTGCGGATGTTGTAGAGATGGGAGTAAGTAAAGCAGATTTTCTCGCCCGCAATTTTGGTCGCGGCATACGGGGATATGGGAAGGTTGACGGTATCGTCTTCGCTGAACGGCACACGATTGGCGATGCCATAGATGGAGCTGGAGGAGGCAAAGACAAACTTGGGAATTCTGAACTGTCGCGCCAGTTCCAGCAGGACCGTGGTTCCACGGACATTGACGTGTTCGTACAACAGCGGATTTTCCAGGGAAGGCCGGACGCCGGCGCGCGCCGCGAGATGAATGATGGCCTCGGGCTTCTGCTCTCGAACAATGGCGGACATGGCGTCCTGATCGCAGATATCGGCGTGGTGGAAGGTGGCGGAGCCGGCGCGCTGAACGGCTTCCACATTGGCGCGCTTCAGAGCCGGCGAGTAGAAATCGTTCAGGTCGTCAACGATGGCAACCGCGTGTCCGTCGCGGAGGAGGCGTTCGCACAAATGGGAGCCGATAAAGCCGGCCCCTCCGGTGACCAGAATTCGCATGGACGACACCTTCCTTCGGCCGCAGCTTCGCGGCTATCCGGATCCTAGAGAAGCACTGCCCGCGAGGCGGACGCTGCCCCGCCGTGTTCGGATTGCCTCCGACCGATTATCAGGTTCTGGAAAAGACACGCCAGTTTAGTATGAGAGTCAGTATTGTTCATAACAAATAAGTTAGTGGCTTCGGCTGGTAAAACGCCTCGTGTCGAGCCTGTTGGATCATTCCCTTGCTCACCACCCCCACCTCGAACTGGAACGTCTACGGATAACCAAGACCGTACCGGCACCTAGGCCGATGCAAATCCCTAAATCAGGTCGGTACGATGTAGCCGTCCTGATGCCTTTCGTATCCTAAGGATCACGAGGCCCGTCATTGGGCCACGAGGTCATGCATCCGCCGGAATCGCCATTCAGCAGGTTAGGCTGATCACAATACCGGCCAAGGTCGCGCAGCGGAACTGGAGGTCGGCTAGGTTAACTTCTGCGGCTCGGCGCCTAATGCCGAGACGGGGGACAGACAATTTGCCGTACTTTGCAGATGTAGGCCCTTGGGCAGCGGCTCTCCAAACGTGCGTGCCAGGTCGTCGCGATCGGGGCTCACAGAATTCTTCAAGCGTTGAACTAGCGTTTTGTCGGCGAGGCGGGCCTCTACCAGCCGCGCGATCGCAAACTCACGTACCTCGTCGCTGACGTCGCGCGTGCGATCCTCGGTGATCCTGCCAAGCTGGAGAATTGCAGATGCCGTCTCGTGCGTCACTTCTGGCAAATCCAGGAGCGCCCCAATCCACTCTGCCGCCGTCTCCGCCGGTACAACGCAATTGAGCGAGCCGCAAAGTGGAATGCGCGCGCCAAATCTGCCCAATGACCATAGCCAGCTGCCATCGGCCGGTTCTTTCTTGAGCTTACGCAGCAATTCGCCCCCCAGCGCGGCCCGCGTCGCGCCGGAGAGGTGCTCGAGGCTGGCCAGCAGCCGCCATCCGTCGCGTTCGAGTTGCGAGTTCAGGCGCGCAGTTGCTTTCTTACGACCAATGCCAAGCCCGGCAAGGTAATTTCGAAGTTCATGCTGGTGTGCGGCAGTAAGCCCTCCGGCGATCCGCCGCCACAATACCAGCCAATCGACTTGGGACTGAAGATTCTCCGGAAACCTGAGTCCGGCTTGATAGATCTTTCTCGCCTGGTTGATTCGCCCGCTGTCTTGCGCATCACCGAAGCCCGGCCGCAAGCAATAGCCGAAGAGATTGAGCCAGCGCACCTCGTGACGCTGGCTCAGGGCTCGGCCATCGGCAACCTCCAGGAGCGCGTCTGCCAGTGGTCGAAGAATGCTGAGAGGCCAGGACTCCTTTCTGAGCCCAATCACAGATTCCAGTTCGCTCACCAGCGGCACGGGGTCGGTGACGGCGCCTTCGGGAGTCCTGGCGAACACCGTTTGAATTAATTTCAGGGCTGATTGCAGGGATGGTTCGGAAATTTGTGAGGAAGATGCCTGAGTCGTCTTCGCGGTTCGTGACGGTGCAGAGTCGTGAGTGTCGGGCGCATCGTTTTTCCCCCGCAGTTCAAACTGCAAGCGCCAACGGTGCGGCGAGTTGACCGATTCACACCAGAGTTCCAGCGTTCCCACCTCGGTGAAGCTCACGGCCAGCCGAACCGCGAGTTCGAGCTCCTGTAATTTCTTACCGTACCGTAACAGCGTCACGAGCGGCGCATGACGATGCATGTCGCCAAGGTCCGTCAACTCTCCGTGGGCATCGTGCCGGATGGTCGAGCTATAGAGGTTGAAAGACACTGGCCGGTTCGCCAGGACCGAAAATTCGCGACCGGAGAGCGCAAGAGTTGTGCCCTCGTCCGTCCCGGCGGGTAGAACACAAACGGCCTTGCCACCGGATTCCGAACGCAGCGCGATATAGTAGCTCCGGGCGCTGCCCGCTTTAACGCGCAATCCCGTTCCGCGTCGCACGCGACCGTAATATGCGGCCCCCATCGCCACCGCGCTGCCCATGGAATCGGTATGCAGGACTTTCGGACGCCAGCCATGGTTCTTGCGGCCAAACCAATGCGTCAGCGCTTCGATGATCCGCTCGCGTGCGATCTCGGGAGCGCAGAAGCCTCCATTGAAGAGGATTCCGTCGGGCATGGCCATTTCGGAGTGGTCGCCGACCGGCGAGCTCGGCCCTGTCTCGGATCGCATCGCGAGCGCGGCTTGCCTGAGAAACGCCGCGAGATGTTTTGTGATTGCCGGATCATCTTCGTAAGGCAGGCCAATTTCCCGGAGGCCGCTGGGCCGCCCGCGAGTTGGTGATTCGTTGGACGCAGTCAGAGGCAAAAAGCCGTTGGTCAGCAGTTCGACAACTTCGTCGCGGGTCAGCTCGCTGCTGAGCATCTGACCAACGACGGCTCGTCCGCTTCCGAGAATGTTGAGCGGAAGACGATCAATCTCGGCTTCGCTAAGCAGCCGTTCCTTGGCGACCGAGCAGGCAACCTGCAACCCACGGCGCTGCCGGAAGCTAAGCTTGGACTCGATCTTCCGCTCAACCAGATGGGTCAGCGCAAGGTCAAGATTCTCTCCCCCCAGCAGTAAGTGATCGCCGATGGCGGTGCGCTCAAAGTCTATTTGCTCGCCCGGAGAGTGCGCCCGTACCAGGCTGAAATCGGAAGTGCCGCCACCAATATCGCAAATCAGGACCAGGTCGCCGTCCTGCACGTGGTCGTGGATTGCATGTCGGTGCTGCGCTATCCACGCATAGAAGGCGGCGAGCGGCTCCTCCAGAAGGGTAAGGTTCTCAATGTCAGCGCGGCGTGCGGCTTCCACTGTGAGCTCACGAGCTTCTTCGTCGAACGATGCTGGAACCGTCAGAAC
>JBARGS010000035.1:0-43949 GCA_049798495.1 Candidatus Korobacteraceae bacterium
GCGTCCACGTACATGTGCTGCGTCTGAATCTCGGGGTACTCCTTCGCAACTTCTTTGAAGACGCGCTGCCACAGGCCACCGGCGTAAGTCATGACATTTGATTTGTCGGACATCAGCACTTTCTTGCGCCCAGTGTCGCGCGCGTACTTGAAGGCGAAGTGAATAACCCGCTCCACCCCTTTACGTGTGTTGATGTCCTCCTGGATCGCAACTTCCTCCGGCGTGCCTATCTTGAAGTTGCCGCCCATGTCCATGTACACGCCCTCGGTGTTCTCGCGGATGACGGTGAAGTTGATGTCGCCGGTGGTGACGTTTTTCAGGGGACACAGCGAGATATCCAGCAGGCGCACCGGGCGGACGTTGGCGTACAGGTCCATCTTGAAGCGCAGGCCCAGCAGGATTTCCTTGGCGTGGATATTAGTAGCGACGCGGGGATCGCCCAACGCGCCGACGAAGATGGCGTCGAAGTCGCGCGCCAGCATCTGAAAGCCCTCGGCGGGGATGGTGGTGCCGTCGATGAGGTAGCGGTCGGCGCCCCAGTCGAAGGTAGTAAACTCGACCGGCGCCCCGCTGGCTCGAACCACTTCAAGTGCGTTGGGGATAACTTCCTTGCCGATGCCGTCTCCCGGCACAACGGCAATGCGTTTCTTTGTAGTCACACAAGAAAGATAGCAGAACAGATTGGCGGTTAGCGGACCCACCACGCCCAGGCAATGAACAGAATCTGCACGGGAATGCGAATCCACAAAGGAGTCGCCGCATGGCCTCGCAACTGAACGCCCCGTTGCGCGGCGCTCACATTCGCCGGGAACATGGCCAGCAGCAACAAAATGAGTCCCCATGCGGCCCATTGCCGCGTGGGAGCTAACAGCAGCCCGATCGCGCCCGCGAATTCAAGGATTCCCGTGATCGTGACCAGTACATCAGGCCTGGGGAAGGACGGTGGGACCATGGCAATCAGATCGTTTCTGGGCGAAGCAAAGTGAGCCATCGCGGTGAAGAAGAACATCGTGGCTAAGGCAAAGCGCGCGGAAACCAGCCAACTCTGCAATGCTGCTGTTCCAATCGAACCCAGTCCGCGATAGAGCAACAGCGAGCCAAACAGAACAACTAGAACCGCCATAGTAATCCTGGTCTCCGCCCGCAGGCGCTCGCGAATTCCTGTGAACCGCGAACTTACCCAGGCGCCGTTTGGTGAATGAGGCGGCGCACGTTATATAGACGCGTGACTGAATCGCTTCGACGCCAGGAAACCGGCTGGTGTGGCTTTCGGATTTCGATGCGAGTAACCCCTAATTCCACAAGAGACACAAATGCGACGGCTTAGCTAAATCGCCAAGCCCGCCGCATTGACAAGTCGAAGAAAAAGGGCAATAAAATGGTTGACGCACACCATTTCCCGCCTCTCGCACTGAAATCCGAAACTCACAGCAGGTGTGGCTGTGCACGCTTCGTGACAGTGAATTTGCAATTTACGTGATATAAACGTCACCCGAGGCTGGCCAAAATGCTCCCGAGCTCGGCTGCTAAGCAAGCCACGGTCCAAACCAACCGCATACCCGGTGGCAGACAGCATACCCCCCATCTGCCTCACGACTCGGGATCTCCCAAGATCGGACCGGGTACATTCACGTAGCTGGGCGTCTGCGACTCCTCAATGCTCAGCACGTTCTCGTCGTAGGTCCTGAGCTTCAGCACCATCGTCCCAGCGTTCTGATCGGCCGGCGTCGCGAGAGTGCTGCTGCCAATCACCGTCGAGCGATCGCCGCCGGCAGCAGAGAACTGACTGGCGTCGCCCTGGAACGGATAGTAGGTAGTTTCCGTCACCTCGTAGTCGCCAGCCCACTCGGTACTCACGGATGGATCAATCGTGATGCGCTGACCACGGAGAACACTCTTAAGAACATTCCAATCGTCGTCGACCGCCTCGCTCCATGTGGTCAAGGTGATCGTCACTGGAGCTTCCCACGGCGAATCAGCCAGCCCCTCGAACAGCGACTGAAGAAAAGGATTCAACGGGTCGAGGCCGTTGCAGCGATAGATTTCGTACATCGTGAGGCGGCTCTGCTGGTCGAAGGTGGTACTGGCGAAGTCCAGCGTCAGCGGAACGCGCTTATAACGAAGAGGAGGAGGCGTTGGGGGTGGACCCCCGTCGGGCGCTGCATCGATAGCCGCCGCTGCCATTGTCACCGCATCCGATGAAGCCGACAGCGTGATTGTGTCACCGCCATAAGTGCCCGGATCATCTTCGAAGATGACCAGGAAGATCCCCAGCGATCCCGACTCTGAATTCAGGTTGTCGGTGATCTCATAGCCAGCAGAAGAAGTGAAGTCCGTGCCGGTGTTGCTGCTGTCATAGATCGCCTGAATAAACAACGCAGGTGGCTGGTCCGAGAGGTGGAACGAGTCGATCGCCGAAAGGGAGTCGGTGTCGCCGGTGACAGCCAACCCGTCCTGGCTCACATCGAAGTAGCCGTCCCACGTTGTATGGTCGTTCGGCCCGGCCACTTCATAGATCGCGATTTTGATCTCGCCGTAGGAAGCCACGTCGGCCTGCGCGAACACTGAGGTCAGCCCTGCGATGTCCATCGTTCCGTCTTGCAGCCACCAGAGCCTGATCACGGGGCCATCGTAGTCGGGTCCGCCAGCTGGAGATCCAATAGCCAGTACGGTGAGGGCCACCGTTGGGGGGCTCTCGTTCAGGTATCCGTCGCTTCCGACGAGCAGGACCTGGTCGCCGTCTTCCGATATGACGCCGTTCGGCAACGAGGCGACGACGATCACACTGTTGTGCGCCGTCACCGGGGCATCGAACGTGGCAGTGAGGGAGCCGCCATCGGCCACGATGCCGTTATTCTTCGCGCTCTGGATGATGCTGATATCCATGAGCTTCTACGGTCCGATCTGCCCGCGCGCTACCGCATGGGGCTGGTGCCAGATCTCGGCCGCGCGCTTCGCGAACCTCGACTGGGGACAACCAAGGTAGCCGCCCGTGCCCGTCTGATCGCTGACCAAATCACCGCCGGCGGCGATCGGCTGGCACAGGAATGTGTAGTCGTCGACGGTGCTGTCATATAGCCACGCGCGGTTGAGAAGGGAGTTGTCGCAGCCCCCGATCTCGATCACATCCCAGGAGGACAGCGGGTTCTTCTCGACCGTCACGACGGTGGCCTGCCCCTGCGTATAGTCCCCAGGGCCGGGGTAGACGAAGTCGATGGTAGCGATCTCGCACACCGCCGGCAACAGGGGGTCCAGAAACTCTGCAGTGTAGTCATTGGCGTTGCGGTGCACTTCGGTGTCATCAACGCTGAGGCTCAAGGGCACCTGGTGCTCTGCGGTCAGCACAAACACCGAAGCACGAGGCTTGTCCATATTGAGGAAGAGCTTGCCAGCGTACTCTTGCTGATAGCCGCGGCTGTTCAGCAGGATCTGCTGCCTACCTGCTGAACAGCGACACCGTCTTCTCCCTTGGCCCTTCCGGTGGAGACCTGGTCGATATGACCGGCCGTTTCATCTCCGCGACGCTGAAGATCTCGACTGGCGTAGTGAACCACACAGCGCCAGGCGGCGGCCTGTATGGCATCTTCATGCGCACCGGGTTGCGCAAGTTTTCCCTCGAAGCCACCATCGCGGCGAAGGACACCGACGATATCCGCACGCTGTTCGTGGGTGACACGCTGTCGGCGATTTCGATTGTCACTACCTCGGGCGCGCTGCCCTCGGTACTCGACGTCGAGATTCCGCAGTTCAAGATGAAGGCGAATCAGATCGGAGTAGATGGCAACATGGTGATCTGGAAGATCCAGCTCGACGAGACCACGGCTTACAAGGTTGTGGGCGACTCGCCGGTGGACGCGCTTAGCGTGAGTGTCGAGAACTCAGTGGCCGCATACCTGGCCGGAGTGTAGGCGATGAAGGCGGAGGCTGAGGAGGGCCGCCCTTGGCGGCCGAGCCTCCGACAGAAAATGTACTACTGGCTGCTTCGGTTTCTGTTGTGGTCAGGATTGAAGTGAGATCTTGCAAGCGCGGGGCGATCAACTACTCGCCCCGCTTTGAGAGCGGCCATCAACTTCGGTGCTCTCAGGCAGTGCGGAGTCCCTCTACTCCGGCAGTCACAGCAAAACTTCTGGAGGACTCCCATGCAATCTCTCGAACTCGCCGGCGAACGGCGCATCGCGATCAAGGATCACGGTAAGCTGCTGCGCTTCACGCTGCAGCCCATCACCCGCGAGATGTGGCTGAAGTACTTCGATGCCATCGTCTCCACCTCGGAGAATCGCGGCCGCGAGCAGCTCAATACCTTCGACGCCGCCTCGCCGCTGCTGGCAATGGTGGCTGGATCTCTCAGCGACGCCAGCGGCTACAAGCTGCCTGAAGGCGTGAAGCAGCTCAGTGACATTCCCGACTGGAAAGCGAAGCTGCCGTTCTCGCATCGCACGGCGATCGGCCAGGTCCTGACCAATGTCACAACGGCCGCCGATGCCGATGGCGAGGAGGCCGTTATCGGCCTCGACAGTGTGGGCCTTGAAGCCCTGTGGAACTGCGACGACAACGGTGTGATGTTCCTGCACTGGCCGCTGGTGCACCGCTTCTCCACGCCGTCCTTCGAGCATGAGCGCCGCTACATGCGTGACCAGAGTCGCAGCAAGGTGATCGGCGGATCCCGTACCGGCAAAACGGTGTGGATGGGTATGCAGCATACCCTGATCGATCTCTATGACAAGCTGGTGACCAGCGTCGACGGCTACACCGCGAACGGCAACGCGCTGGGCAGCCGCGCCAAGATCGTGCAGTACATGGACGCGTATCACAAGGTGGTAGCGGCGCAGCAATTGTTCCGGGCTCCAGCCCAGCTTGAGCCGGAAGAAGGTGAGGCAGCGTAATGGCAACCACGCCCAGCTCTCCAGAGAGGATGCTCGCGCCGCAGCTAAGCACAGCGGCATCGACGGCTAAGCCTGCACAGGCCGCGCCTGCGCCGACTGTTGGTCCTGCAGCTCGTGCTGCCAGCCTCGCAGACGTTCGCGGATCGGAAAGCAGTAGTACCCGTCTGTCGAAGGACGGCGTTCAGCTTCGACATGAGCCGCTGCTCCATCATCCGGCGCTCATGGAATACATAAGCGAAGAACCGATGAGCACTGACGCCCAGATCGTTTTGCCGTTCGCTGAGCGTGAGTACATCGACGCGCGCCGGGCCTGCCGCATTCTGGGTGTGAGCTACCGCACGCTGATGCGGCTGGCGATGAGCGGCCGCGTTTCCTGGCTCGACCACGGCAAGCTCAGCTGGAAGCGAGTGCGCTACAAGTCCGTGGTCAACTACTGCGATCGCATTCGGGAGGATCACAAGATCGCGGACCAGCGTCCGCAGCTCTCGGCTCCGTATCTGCGCCACAAGGACGAGGACCTGCTGCCGTTTCCGCTGCAGGACACCATCAGCGCCGAGCAGGCGCTGGAGTTCCTGGGCTTCGCCAAGACGGACTCGCTGGTCCGCCTGATCGAGGAGGGCCGCTTCGAGGCATACCAGCTCGTCCCCCAGGCGCCTTGGCGCGTCTCACGCAGGTCGCTGCTTTCCTATCTCGACCGGCTGCGCAGCCCCAACCCTGCGTCCAGCGATCCTCGCTGCTACAAGGTTGGTGACACCTCGCCACACTTCTGACACGTCTCCCCTCTCAACCGCGCACGCGCGAAGAGAATGCGGACTCAGGCTCAAATTTCCCCGAAAGAGGTTCTAGGCAAAATGAAGAAACAGTTGTCTCGATTGTTCAAGTTCGTACTTGTGCCGTTGCTCACAATCGGCACCATGTTGTCACTCTATCCGTTGGCGGTTCACGCCCAGGAAGGTGGACCTCTGCCGATCTGTGCACCAGTCCGGCCGACTGCCACGGTCTCAACCTCGGCTGAGTTGTTTCTCCAGCTCATTGGCATTCCAATGCAGCATCCGCCGGATCGTTTGGACTGCACTCCGGCTTGCGAGAACCGCGCTAAGAAGAGTCCTCCGAAGACGGCCAAGAAGCCGAGTCGCTAGCACAAGCATGAAGACTCTTCGGCAGGTGCATGAACTGGCTACAATCGCGGTGGTTACGGGGTTCGTGTGGGCCTTCATCTCGCAGTTTGCGATGAACACCATGCGGCACTGTGACCACCTTACCTGCCACAGCCACTGCCTCATTATCGGGTGCGTTTGGGCGCAGCACCAAGCGTTTGTTTTGCTGATGGCGGCAATCCCCGCGTCCTGGCTGGTCGAGCGAGTTACTAGGTCCGACGTGGCTTAAAGAGCCATCCGGCAACGAATATGGCGACAGCGATAACGATGTGGCCGGTTGGGTTGTAGGAAGGATTGTGGTCGTGGGCGGCCGCAACGGCCACGTAGATGATGAACGCAGACATCCAGAAAGCCAGGGCGCAAAGGTCGGCAATGATCCGTCGCCGGTTCATAAATCCATTGTAGGGTAGCCTTTTTCGGGATTCCAGCAGGAATTTTTGATGCGCGACAAATTCTTTCCGCTTGTTCGATGCCTCGTCGCGGCGCTTCTTCTGGCCGTCCCTGCTGTCGCTCAGTTGACCACGGTGACCGGATCGCAAGTTGACGCTGGCCAGCAGCCGGCTGGAACGGCCTGGACGCTCTGCTTCACGCCGACTGGCGTAGCGTCGCGCGGCTTCCACGTTGGTTCGACCGGGCAAGCGAGCGGGCAGCAGGTTTGCCGCGATGTGCAGAACGGCATCATCCTCACCACGCTTCGCGGCACGATCATCGGCCCCATGTTGGTGGCTGACACCTCGCTGAGCGCTCCCGAGAATTTGTGCTACGTCGTGACGCTGAAGGACGCGAATGGCAACATCATTCTTGGCGGCATCGGCAGTGGATACGCGTGCGTACAGCCTTCGGGGGGAACGTGGAGCTTCGACAGCTACATCCCCAACGAGCCTTCGCAGCCGCTGGGGCAGTCGATCACGGACCTCGTAGTCGAGAACCTGACCGTCACCACCTGCGACGGCTGTAGCAGTGGACTGCCTTCTGGCTCGGGCAACGAAATCCTTGCAACCCCGGCAGACGGTTCGAGCGGGACGGCCGGGCTGCGTAGTATGGTGCCGGCGGATGTGCCGGCGCTGCCGGAATCGGCGACCACCAGCCTCACTTCTGACCTGGCCGCGAAGGAAAACCATGCGGCTCTGGCTGCAGTAGCTGAAAGCGGCAGCTATAACGACCTCTCGAACACGCCTTCTTCTCTGCCTCCGAGTGGCGCTGCAGGAGGCAAGCTGAGTGGTTCCTACCCGAATCCGGGCGTGAGCCTGGAAGCCAGCGACATTCCGAGCATCGCCGAGTCTCAGGTGACCAACCTGCCGAGCGACCTGGACGCGAAGGAGAACCATTCTGCCCTCGCTACGGTCGCCGAGAGCGGCAGCTACAACGATCTGAGCAACAAGCCAACGATTCCGGCGGCGCAGATCCAGTCGGACTGGAATGAGTCGAACAACCTGCTGCTGGACTTCATCAAGAACAAGCCCTCTATCCCGTCGACGACGATAGCCCAAGCTCTGGCGCTTTACACAAATAACTCTGGGGCGCTGGGACAAGCTGTCAACGGGGTGAACGTCATCTTTTCTCCGGGCTCGGCGTCGATTCGCCGCAGTGGCGTGGCTCCGATCGACGTGTTTGCGGGAGACAACGGAGGAGGGCAGGGCGGGATTGACTCTGCGGCCTCCATCCCCTACAGGGATTATGTTCCATACTGCCGCAACGAGGGCACTGCAGCGAACCCCTTGGCCTGCACCGATATTCTCTATATCGGCGCGAATTACCCTACGAGCACGCTCAACGGAGCCGTGACCAGTGCCGGATGTAACACAACCGGCATTGTCACCCAAGCGGCGCTTACCCAGCCAGGCGCGATCAGCGGCCTTTACTACGTCATGATGGGCACCAACACCGTGGGCACGCAGGAGAACGTGGCCATCGCCAGCGGATGGGGAACGACGACGCTGGTCGCCGCCAACCCTTGCACCTACAACCACGGCAACGCAGAGTTGATAACGGTTCTGAATGCCAAGTACTCGCGTCCCACTATCGGCCTTGGGAAACCGCAGCCGGACCCGAATTTCGCGGTAGAGATTGCAAGCGACTACACCAACGACCCTTCGCAGGGGTTGCTGAAGCTGGACACAAGCACAGCCCAGACGCAGGATTCAATCCAAGTCATCACCCCATCCCCTTCTTACGAGTTCTACATGAAGAGCGGGGGCGTCATGGTCGGCTCCTTCCGCAATAATCCGGCGACTGTCAGCGACATGGTGACGAACAGCACGACGACCATCACGTCGGCTACCGCCAATTTCAGCGCAGAGTACGACTTCCAGCGTCCCGTGCATGGCACGAACATCCCGGCTGGAGACTACATAACTAGCGTCACCAATGCGACCACCGCAGTCTTAAAGGTGGCGGCGACAGGCAGCGGTTCGGGCGGAAGCCTGACGCGCTATTGGTGTGGCTTATGCCTGAATGACCTGACGGTCAGCGGGCCAGGCTTCACTTTCAACCCAGACGTGAACGCTGGAATCGTCAACTACTCCATTTGTTTCGGCGACGGATGCGACTTGGGCAACGTTGCGGGTCAACTGGGAGTCACCCGTTCTGGGACCAGCGATGCGACAGTCTTTATCAAAACCGCCAGTCAGGCGGCTTTGACCTGCAAGGCATTAGGGCCCGGCAACGATTGGGCTCAGTGCTACACGAACAACAAACCCTTCCATCTGGGCACGAATTCTCTCGACGCTATCGTGATGGACACCTCGCAGAACACAGCGCTGGCTGGGCACCTTAATCAAACCGCGAGCGGGAAGTTCGGTGGCACTTGCGCGATGTCTTCGGGCACGACGTGCACGGTCACGCTGGCCGCAGCCTATACGACGCCGGTGTGCATTGTCACTGTTGCAGGGCGGCAGCCCCATCGCGGGAGCGTGCAGCGTATCGAGCACGACCGTCACCGTGACGGCCGCGAGCTCTAATTCGGCAACATGGGGCGTAATCGTGTTTGGGAATCCTAACTGAATCTGTGTGAGGCCGTCAGGAGGCTAAATGATCTCGAAGGCAATCTCTACTGTACTTATCGCGCTGTGGCTTGGTGTCGCGTGCGCCGCTCAGAACGTCGGAGGCATCGGCCTGTTGAAACTCGATACCGTCTCCGTGCCCAACGCGATCGCAAACGCGCCGTACAATGCGCCTTTGCTCGCGACTGGAGGCGTCCCCCCGTACACCTGGACTGCGGCGAAAGAATCGGTTCAGGGCGGATTGCCCCAGGGGCTCGCGATCATAAAAGGATCTTCCGCTATCACCGGCACAACGTCGCAGGTGGGATCGTTCCCCTTCCTGCTGATCGTGAATGACAGCGCCCACCATACGCAGTGGAAGACTCTGATCCTGACGGTGCAGTCGCAAGCGAGCTTCACGCTCTCAGCATCGCCGGCATCGCTCACGATCCAGCAAGGTGGGCAGGGGAATTCGAGCATCAGCGCGGCGATCAGCGGCGGCCTCAATAGCGCAATCAACTTGTCAGCCTCGGGCGCGCCTGCCGAGATGGCCTCGCGCAACGAGGGCTCGCATCACTGGGGATTCTCCCTCGGAGACCCAACCAGACGGATGCGGCGATCGATCACAACACAGTATGGATGGCTGATGGGTCGGCCTGTGGCGAAGCGATCTACTTCAACAGCCTGCAGAGCTGGGGATGGCCGCCGCCGCAGTCGTACACCCATAATCTCTGGGTGTTGAACAACGCGCTCTGCCGGCAGCTCACGGGAGACTGGGGCGCACAGGGAACGGCTGGGTTGACCTACTACATGGGAGACCCCGCGCCGCTGGCTCCGCGCTTCGTCGGCAACGTGTTGTTTGTGCCGCAGGGTGACCAGGTACAATCGTTTCCGACGTGCAACCTGGCTACGCAGGCTGCGCTCACGTTCGACTCGAATTGGCGGCTGCTGAGCCCGGTCTACACCTCATGCACGGACGGGAAGCAGCCCGGCTATAACCAGCAGTGAGTAATTACCTTGACTATCGACAACTTAAGGTTCAGGCTCCGAAACAGGAGGAAATCCACAGGGTTTTCCACAGGCCAAGAATTGTAGATTTCTACGCTTTTTCTTCGCCTGTTCGATTTTCGTATTATCAATAACTTAGCCGGTTCGAACACCTGTTCAGTGCAAAATAGCGTGCAAATTCTAGCGCCCAGTATTTAGGGGGAAAAATGTGATTTCGGCGTGTAAATACCGCCTCTTCCCGCGTCTTCCCGCCATTTCCCGCCTATGCAACATAAATTGCAAACTCACAGCTGGCGACTCGGGCGCGTCCTTCTCCGCTTCGCTATAATCAAAGATTCTGTATGACGGTTGCAACGTTACAAGACAAGCTGATCGCCTCCGGAGCGCGACTTGGCAGCTATCGGGGAGCGGAAACGCCGGCGAGCTTCGGCGATACGGCGATGGAATTCCGGGCGCTGCTCGAAGGCTCGGCTGTCCTTGACCTGAGCTGGCAGGCAAAGCTGCTGGTGAGCGGCAAAGACCGCACCCGCTGGCTTAACGGCATGATCACCAACAACATTCGCGATCTCGCCGCTGGACATGGCGTTTACGCTTTCATTCTGACTCCGCAGGGGCGCAATCAAGGCGACCTGACGGGGTACAACCGTGGCGACTACCTGCTGCTAACCACCGATCGGGCGCAAGCGCCGGCGCTTACCACCATTCTGCAGCGCTACATCATCATGGACCAGGTGGAGATCGAGGACATCAGCGACAAGTTGGCCACTATTGGTGTTGCCGGACCGAAAGCAGGACAAGTCCTATCCAGCGCGGGCTTGGATGTTTCGCAACTCGAGTTTGGGGATGTAATCGACACCGTGTGGAACGGCATCGGTATTTCCGTAGCACGGAGCATTCAGCCGCAGATGGATGGATACGAGATCTGGTTCTCTACTGAGAACGCGGATAAAGTCTGGGATTTGCTGGTTGCAGCGGGGGCCAAGCCCGCGGGCAGCGACGCTTTGGAGATGTACCGGATCGCGCGAGGCGTACCGCGTTATGGAGTCGATCTGCGGGAGCGGGATCTGCCGCAGGAGACTGGTCAGGTACATGCACTGAACTTCAGCAAGGGCTGCTATATCGGGCAGGAGATCGTGGAGCGTATTCGCGCCCGCGGCAACGTGCATCGTGCGTTCCTCGGTTTTGAGATGGAGGGCGACCCGCCGCAGCCGGGCAGCAAGATTCGCGCCGACGACAAGGACGTGGGCGAGATCACCAGTGCAGCGCGCGTGCCCTTTCCCAGCGGCAAACGAACTCTGGCGCTAGGCTATTTGCGGCGCGAGGTGGCCAGCCCTGGAGGTACGGTTCAGGTAGGCGACCATCGTGCGACCGTACAGACACTTCCTTTCAGCGAGTGAGTTACCCTATGGCAGAAAAAGAAAAGAAGCCTGAATTTGTGGTTACCGATCGACGCCTGTTCAGCACCGACGGCGAATTACGTCAGGACGTCGTGGAAGACGAGGAGCGGCGCGCCGAGCGCGAGCGCGAGAAGAAGGAAGCGCAACAGCGCATAAACGATGAGCGGTCGGCGCAGAAACATGATGCTGAAACAACTTCTGCCGAACCGCCAACAGCGTCCGAACCGGAGATGGAGGCGCCCACAGCGCAGGAGCAGCAAGACTCGGCCGATGCCTACCAGCAATCCGCCCGAGAGATCGACGCTCGTCTTGAGAAAGAAATGCGGGCCAAGGGTCAGCCGCATCGCGCGCAGGATTTCGAGATGACATTCGAGAAATTTGTCGTCTCCATCTACATGAGCGCGCTGATGCAACTCGGGCTGGCTGCTCCGCAGGGAGCGAAGCCGGAGGTGGATCTCATCGGTGCACGGCAGACTATCGACACGCTGGCAATTTTGCAGGAGAAGACAAAAGGGAATCTCACTGCTGGCGAAGAGAAGATGTTGCAGAACTGCCTCTATGAACTACGCATGGCCTACCTGGAAGTGACCAACATGCTCACGCGTCCGCCGCAGGGCGCCGACGGCAAGTCCTGATGAGGGCAACCCTCACCGTGCTGGGTAGTGGGACCTCGATGGGGGTACCCACGATCGGCTGCGACTGCGCGGTGTGCACCTCGGCCGATCCGCACGATCGCCGTACGCGGCCTTCGGTAATGGTGCAGTGGGATGGTCACACGGTTCTCATCGACACCACACCCGACTTCCGGGAACAGGCGATCCGCGAGGGCATCCGTAAAATCGACGCCGTGCTGTATACCCATGGACACGCCGACCACATTCTCGGGCTCGATGACGTCAGGCCGCTGAGTTTTCCGCGTATCACCGGTGGCGCCAAGATTCCGCTCTATGCCAGCGATCCCACCGCGCGGGTTCTGCGGAGCGTTTTCCGTTACATCTTCGAAGCGGATTACAAATATGGCGGCTTGGCGCAGGTGGAACTGCGGCCCCTGAATGGCCCGGTGGAGCTTTTCGGCGTCAGCTTTATTCCGCTGCCGGTTCTGCACGGCGACGCTCCCATCGAGGGCTATCGTTTTGGATCGGCGGCGTACCTGACGGATTTCAGCAGCGTGCCCGAGGAGTCTCTGGTGCAGCTGGAAGGGCTGGAAATTCTTTTTTTGGATGCCTTGCGCCATCATCCTCATCCCACGCATTCCACGGTTGAGAATTCACTGAGGATTGTCGACAGATTGAAGCCGAAGCGCACATACTTTACGCATATCTCGCACGACCTGCCGCATGAAGAAACCAACGCAGCGCTGCCCGACTGCGTGCGCCTGGCGCACGACGGATTGAAACTCGAATTCGATCTGTAGGATCCGCCGCCGATGCAAGTATTCCGTAATCTTCAAGACGTGCCCGCGCAGTTTGGCCCCACGGTGGTGAGCGTGGGGAATTTCGACGGCGTCCATCGTGCACATCAGGAAGTGGTGCGCCACATGGCGGAGCGGGCGCGGATGCTCGGCGGCGAGGCGGTCGTGGTGACCTTCGATCCCCACCCACTGCGCATTTTGCGTCCCGACGCCGCGCCCAGGCTGCTGACTCCATTGCCGGCGAAGCTGAACTTGCTGGAGAAGACCGGTGTGGATGCGGTTCTGGTGCTGCCATTCACCCGCGATCTGTCGCTGATGACGGCGGAAGATTTCGCGCGCGAGGTGCTAGCCAATACGTTGCACGCACGCGAGGTTCATGAGGGATACAACTTTCACTTCGGGCACAAGGCGCAGGGGAACGTCAACACGCTCGCGGAGTTGGGACGCCAGGCCGGTTTCGAGGTGAAGATCTATCCCGAGCAGCTATTGCGCGGACATCACCTGTCCAGCAGCCAGATCCGCAGGTTGATCGCGAACGGCGAAGTAGGCAAGGCGCGTGCGCTGTTGGGACGCCCATTCAGTATTTTCTCGCATCCCGGCAGAGGACGCGGATACGGGCACAAGTACACCGTTCCAACGATCAACCTCGCGCGCTATGACGAACTCGTCCCTGCGGACGGGGTTTACATAACCTGGCTTCGCGTAAGTGGCGAGTGTTTTGATGCCGTAACCAACATCGGGAATCGTCCGACGTTTGGAGCGGAGTCCTTCGCCATCGAGAGCCATCTGCTCAACTTTCACCCTATCGAGCTGTTGCCGGATACAGATCTGGAGTTGATTTTCCTGAAACGCTTACGGCCCGAAATCAAGTTCCCGTCGGTCGAAGCGCTGCGCGAGCAGATAGGGAAGGACGTCAACAAGGCGAAACGGTTCTTCCGGCTGGAAGAAGCAGTTAGCTGTTAGCACTTGGCATTTAGCAATAAATACGACCTGCTGATTCGGAAGCTAATTGCTACCTGCTAATTGCTAAGGCTCTTCTCACTTCTGCCTCGTCTCATTTCCCTGTCCGGTTTTCGTCCAAGACTTGCCGCCATCGGTGGAGAATTCCGACCGCCACTCGACCGCATCATTGCCATGAAACTGATTCACCGTGCGGAACTGTACGGTCTGGCCTTTGATCTCATTCGTGCTGGAATACGTCCAGCGGTCGCCGTTCTCTGTGATATCCAGTGCGGCATGGCGAGGCTGCTCCTCACCCAACGAGATGCCGTAGAAGTAGAACTTGCTGTTTTTGAGAGCGAAGGTGTAGACGGAGAGATCGCGCATTGGCGTCCCGCCAAAATCAATATCCTGATCGCATATGACGAACATGTGATCGGGCGACCACGCGCACTTTGTGGTGGCGCTGGACTTGTTGGATTTGCTGAAAGCCGAATCGACGAACTGCCCAGTACCCACCCATCGACCGCCTACCCACCGGTTCAACACTTTGACACCCGGCGTTGGGTCTGCGGCGAACAGCGTGACAGAACAGGTAATCGCGAACAACGCTCGCATGAGCAAATTCATAGCCGCTCCCTTAGGGGTGTTCCTTGGCCGGGCTCGCGACCGGCAAGAGTATAGGTGAAACTGTCCGGACGAAAATCGGAACCGGGACAAAAGGTAATAAAACCTGATGGGATGCTCATGGACGGGTTTGCACCGCTCGGCGCAACCTGATAACTTTTGCCATTACCCTCAACACAACAATAATGAAAGCGATTCGCCTGATTTTCTTCTGCTGCCTTGCCTGTGCGCCGCTGCTGGCCCAACTGCCCACCGACAGCCCCGTCGATGCTCTGCGTCATCCGGGGTGGAACAAAGGCATATTTGCCGGCGGCGGGACCACCGTCGACAGCTCTCCGAGCGGACAAAACTTCGTGCTCGGCTTCCGTTTGGGCCGCGTGCTCACCAACGAGCACGGTTCCGGAATCTTCCGTGGCACCTACGAAATGGCGATCGATATCATTCCCCTCGACGAGTACTGGATCAACGGAGGTCAGTACGCGGGTGGGGTCGACCCGATTGTCTTCAAGTGGAATTTCACCAGCGGCTGCAAGGTGTCGCCGTATGCCGCAATCGTTGGCGGAGCGCTGTTCAGCAACCACAATCTTCCTCCCGGCGATACCTCGCAGATCAATTTCACCAGCGGAGCGGAAATCGGCGCACAGATCTTCCGCAAGGGGCCGAACTCCTGGGATCTCGCGGTCAAGGCGTATCACCTGTCCAACGCGTCGATTGGCAACCACAATCCAGGCCTCAACGCGAACTTGCAATTCATGCTCGGATATACCTGGCACTAAACAGCTGTCGGGTTTCAGCCGTCAGCTCTCAGCTTGACCTCTGAAGGAACTGCCGACAATTCCGCATCCAGCGGTCGGTTCGCGCTATACTTGAGCTACACTCGCGCATGCGCCAAATGGCAACCACCTTTCCCTACCGGCCTCTGGTTCTCTGTATCGATGATGCCGAGGTCACCCTGCGAGTTCGTCAACTTTTGCTCGCCAGCGTCGGATATTCCGTTTTGACCGCTTCCTCGGGAGAGGACGGGCTGGAGCTCTTCAAACAGCATGCGGTCGACCTCGTCATCGCGGATCACTTCTTGTCCGACAAGACTGGCGTGGAAATCGCCGGAGAGATGAAGCAGTTGAAGCCAAAGGTTCCGATACTCATCGTGTCGGCGGCAAGCGAGGAGCCCAGCGGACTTGAGTTTGCTGACGGGTTTTTGTCGAAAGGTGAACCGCCGGAAGTTCTGCTGGAAACCATCTCCGATCTGCTGAAAACACGAATTGCCTGATCGCCCCTCCGACTTTTCCCACTGCCCAAATGTCCTTTGGTTATCGCTCAGGATGGCGGCCGCCATCATCTCCGCGCTGCTCCGTCACTTTGTAGGATTTGTATTCGTCGATGTTTCCGCCGCTGCGGTTTTTTCCCGTTCGCTCTGGTCGACATAGGATGACTCACTGACGAGCAGAATTAACGGCAGTCCGACGGTTCGCTTTACCGATTCCCAGTATCGGATGAGGATCGAATAAACCAGTAAACCGGTCTCGCCTTCGCCAAAAAGCAGATACTCCAAAGACTGCTTCATGAGAGTGCGGTGCGTCAGGCCGAGAACCACACTGCGCGGCTGCAGCAACTCGCTGATGTACGCGATGGAGTTGGCGATGGCGACGGCGCCGAACGCCTCGATGACGAAGTGCTCGCCCTCGTCGAAGGCGCGCAGGCGCAGTGGCGCCAGAAACTCGCTACGATTGTCCAGAAGATTGACATGCAGAAAGGCCAGCGGACCCTCCACCTTGTAGTACTTCCGCACCTTGTGGGCAAGATAGGTTCGGTGCTCGGAGGTGGCGATGTGGTGGGGAATGAGGTTCACCTTGACTCCGCGCACCGTCTCCCACAGTTGCGCTGAATCCGCGTCCATGAACGTGGCTTCCGATACACGCATTTCGGTCGAACGCATAATACGGCTCAGGGCGCTGGCGGTCAGGAGCAGGAAGATAAAGATGCTGGCAATGATCGCGCCGTCTGGCCGCTCGATTACATTGGCAATCACGGTGTACACGAATACGAAGGCGACCAGCAGAAAGTAGAAGGGCAGAAACAGTGTCCCAGGCTTTCGTACGCTGGCTTCGCGCCACAAGGAAATGGTGACCGCGACCGCCGCGGAAAGCATCAGCACCAACACGCCAGTGGCATAGGCGCCCCCTTGAGCCGACACGGAAGCGCGAAAAACCAGGGTGACCACCACGTCGACGGCCAACAAGATAAGCACCAGCGGCCGCTGGTAAGCTACCCAGTCCGGCGCCATTCCAAAGCGCGGAAGGTAGCGTGGAATCAGGTTCAGCAAACCGGCCATCGCCGAAGCTCCGGCAAACCACAAAATGAGGATGGTCGACAGGTCGTACACGGTACCGAAGGCATTTCCCATATAGAGATGGGCAAGGTAAGCGATGGCTCTCCCGTCGGCAGGACCGCCGACCCGATAGGCACTCTCCGGAATCAGCGCCGCCGTGACAAAGCTGGAGAGCAGCAGCATCACACTCATGATGGCTGCGGCGGTCACCAGAAGTTTGCGGGTGTTGCTGATGCGACCGGGAATCGTCTCCTCACTCTTGCCGGGCTCGGCTCCCGAGACCAGCGGCATTACCGATACTCCCGTCTCGAACCCGCTCAGGCCCAGCGCCAGCTTCGGAAAGAACAGTGCCGAGGCAATGAAGATCGCAGTCCAATCTCCGCGCATGATGAGCGCAGCGTGCCAGTGGGAGAATAGCTCGATGTGGAGCAGAACCTTCGATCCGCACCACAGCAGTACGATCAGGTTGAGAACCAGATAGGGAATCGCCACGAAGTCGGCCACGCGGATAGCTTCGCGAAAGCCTTTCAGGAAAACGATCGCCAGCAGAATCAGCAATCCCAGCGTCAGGCGCATCCGGGAGTCGCCGGCGAAAGGATGCAGATAAGGATTGGCGATGGCATGACGGGCAGCGTCGGCGGCTGACAACGTCATCGTGATTACAAAGTCGGTGGCGGCAAATCCAAGCAGAATCAAAACCAGGATCTTCCCCGTCCAACCGGGCAGCAGATTTTCCAGTAAGGCGATGGAACCCTGCCCTGCGTAGGAGCGCTGGGCAACCGCCGCATAGACCGGTACCGCTGCCAGCAAGGTGACCGCAACCAACACCGCCGTGGCGGGAAGGGCCAAAGCGCCCGCCGCGAGCAGCGCGATGCCAGGCTGGTAGCCGAGGGTAGAGAAATAATCGACGCCCGTCAGCCATAGCACCAGGTACCAGGGATAGGTGCGCTCCGGCCGCTGCGATGCCTTCGCTAAATTGTCATGCGAAAGAAACCGCGCAAGCCACCCCTTTGGGGACTCCTGCGGCGTGGGCAGACGAAGTACGACGTCGGGAGGCGCTTGCGTGCTCATGTCGACGGAACGGCGAGCACTCATTGTCGCAGATGTTCAGGCTCAAGGCTCAGGATTCGTGGCAGATATGGCTTGAGGTTCCTGCCATCGTGTGTCGCAGTCTCAACATCCTGTAGCATCGAACTTGTTCCGCTTTCCGAGGTACGGAATTTGGAAGTCGCCGGCGCTACGACACAAGCAAAGATAGTAGGCGTACTCGGAGAACTCGTCCTGAGTCGATACCCTTCTTTCGTTAGACAAATAATGCGAACATAATCAGCTCAGATTTTCATGTTTTCCTGGCTTGTACTTCTTTCTGTGAAGAAAGCACTGCGTTAGGACCCTATACGAGTTCTTCGAAAACGCCCGATTTATGGGCAGAATCTTTTTTGGGTGCAGTACACCTACTTTTACTTGACTATCCGAGAAGATGTGCTAACCTTACTCCCCATCCGCACACTGTTGTCGCTTGCCAATAGCTGAACACTGGCCCTGATCTAACTTCAACGGTTAGTCCTAGGAGAAAACCATGCCTGTGGCGGTTACTTATCCTGGCGTCTATGTCGAAGAAATTCCCAGTGGAGTGCGTACCATCGTTGGCGTGGCAACCTCGATTGCCGCGTTCGTCGATAACTTCTCTATTGGGCCGCTAGACACCGCGGTTCAAGTCCTGAGCTTAGCGGACTTCGAAAATCAGTTTGGCGGCTTGAACGCGAACAGCGAAGCCAGCTACGGCATTCAGCAGTTCTTCCTCAACGGCGGAACTGAAGCGTATGTGGTGCGGGTGGGATCAGGCACCGCCGCGAATGCTCCCGCAGCGGCGAACATCGGAGTGGCCGACAAGCCCAAAGGGACCGGGTTACTTGTCTTTGTCGCCGACAGCCCCGGAGCGTGGGGCAACAATATTCGCCTGGACATCGATTACGGCACCACCGACCCTACAACGATGTTCAACGTTGTGGTGACGGAGGTCGCAATCGTCAACGGTAGGCAACAGGTGGTGGCGACGGAAGCGTTTCGCAACCTGGTGATTGATCCCACCAAGCCCAACGATGCGGCTGCCGCGATCACCGCAGGTTCGCAGTTGGTGAATGTGACGGAAGCGTCCGGCAGCAGCGGAAAGTTGCCGGCTGCGACGGGAACGGTAAGTGGTGCATCGCCCGACCTCACCAAGCTTGCCAAGGGCGACACTATGGACGTGTCGCTCAACGGAACGAAGCTGACAACTACTCCTATGCCCGGATTGCCGGATCCCCCGCCGAGCACGATGGCTTCTCTGGCTTCGACATTGCAGAGCTTGGTAAGCGCCGTCGATCCGAAGCTTGCCAAGGTGACGTTCAGCGTTGTGGGCAATACCTCGACCGAGTCGTTCCTGGTGGTGAAAACCGGTTCCGACAATCCCGCGGACTGGCTGACCTTCAGCGATACCGGTTCGGGGTTGGCCACAAAGCTTGGTTTCGGGGCCGATGGACAGAACGTGCAGCAGTATGCGCTGGGCGGTGCCGCAGTGCAGGCACAGGTCTTGGCAGGAGCGAAACAACAGAGCGGCTCCGACGGCAAATGGGATCCGGCGGGCGATGCCACCGGGGTCACTCAGGCGCTCATCGGTAATCCGGCTGGTAAGACCGGTATGTACGCCCTGCTCGACGTAGACCTGTTTAATATCCTCTGTTTGCCGGCGACTGCAAATCTGCCGGATGTCAACGCCGCAAGTGTGGCCAGCGCTGCTACAACACTCTGTACCACCCGGCGTGCTTTCTACATCCTGGACGTACCAGAGCAGGATCAATCGCGCGACAAGGTGCAGCCTATTTTGGATTGGATCGGCGCCAACTCTACCCTGCGAAGCAGCTACTCCGCTCTGTACTTCCCGCGTATCGACATACCCGATCCGCTCAATGCGTTCCGTTTGCGTGCCACTCCGCCCAGTGGAACCATGGCCGGCCTCTATGCCCGGACTGACACCAATCGCGGAGTCTGGAAAGCTCCCGCCGGAACCGAGGCGACCCTCACCAACGTACAGAAGCTCGAATACAAACTGACCGACCCGGAAAATGGGGTGCTGAATCCGTTGGCGATCAATTGTCTGCGTAATTTCCCCATTTACGGTCCCGTCTCCTGGGGCGCTCGCACCTTGAACGGCGCCGACCAAATGTCCGACGACTACAAGTACATCCCGGTACGCCGCCTGGCTCTGTACATCGAAGAGAGTTTGTATCGCGGCACGCAATGGGTGGTCTTCGAGCCCAATGACGAACCCTTGTGGGCCCAGATACGGCTCAATGTCGGCTCCTTCATGCACGACCTTTTCCGTAAAGGAGCCTTCCAGGGACAGACGCCCACCGACGCCTACTTCGTGAAGTGCGACAACCAGACCACAACTCAGAACGACATCAACCTTGGGATCGTGAATGTCAGCGTCGGCTTTGCCCCGCTGAAACCAGCCGAGTTTGTGGTAATTCAGATCCAGCAAATGGCGGGACAAATCCAGACATAAGAACCAGCGTAGGAGATCGCCATGGCAGAGTTCACGGTCAACGCACAGCGCTTCGACCCTTACAAGAACTTTAAGTTCCGCGTGAAGTGGGACGGTCGCTACGTCGCCGGCATCAGCAAGGTCGGAATGCTGAAGCGTACGACTGAAGTGGTGAAACATCGCGAAGGGGGCGATCCCTCCAGCAGCCGCAAGTCTCCCGGGCGCACCGAATTCGATGCCATCACCCTGGAGCGCGGCATTACCCACGATCTCGACTTCGAGCAGTGGGCCAACAAAGTGTGGCATATCGGAGCAGGTCTGGGAGCCGAGGTTTCGCTGAAGGACTTCCGCAAGGACATTCTCATCGAGGTTTACAACGAAGCCGGACAGCTTGCTCTCACCTACAAGGTGTACCGCTGCTGGGTCTCGGAGTATCAGGCGCTTCCCGACCTGGACGCCAACGCGAACGCCGTCGCCATTCAGCACATCAAGCTGGAGAACGAAGGTTGGGAGCGCGACGTGGAAGTTCCTGAGCCAACCGAACCCAGCTTCACGGTTCCCGCTGCGGGGTGACGACGCATGGAAGCTCTCTCAGCCCGTGAAGTTCTGCTGGCGTGGGAACAGGGGCTGCATGCGGGACCACTCCAGCGTGCGCTTCAGATTCTGTCGCTGCGATCCTCGGAGCAGCCGTTGGAAGCTCTGGCCAGCCTCAGCATTGGCCAGCGCGACGCTGCCTTGCTCGATCTGCACGCTGCTACATTTGGCCGTCAGGTTATCGGCAAAGTGGTTTGCCCCCTTTGCGGCGAACCGCTCGAGCTGACGCTGGATGTAGACGATTTGCGTAGGCCGCCGGCGTTGTCCTCGCTCGACGTGAACTTGGAGTTGGCGGATTACCAGGTGCGATTGCACTTGCCCAACAGCCTTGACCTTGCAATCGCGGCGGACGCGCCCGACCTTGATGCCGGGCGTCAGAGCTTGCTGGAGCGTTGCCTGCTTTCGGCCAAGCATAACGGCGAAAAGGTTACCGAACTTCCCGACTGCGTGTTGCAAGCCATTACCGAGCGTCTGGCGGAAGCCGACCCGCAGGCGGATTTGCACCTGAACGTCACCTGCTGTGGCTGCACCCATAACTGGCAAGTCACCTTCGACATTGTTTCCTTTCTATGGACCGAGATCGAAGCCTGGGCGATGCGCCTTGTTCACGAGGTGCATGCGCTCGCCTCCGCGTATGGCTGGTCAGAGCACGACATCCTTGCGATGAGCTCCACGCGTCGCCAGATGTACTTGGAGATGGTGGCGGCATGAGCGATTTCCTGCGCAATCTGGTGGCTCGGAGCCGCGGCGCAGAACCCGTGCTCAGCCCGCGTGTGCCCGGATTATTTGAGCCCTCAGGAGCGGGAGTGTCGATGAGGACAAGCTCGGGTGCCGCTACGGCGGAGAGAAATGAATACGGCGGCCTCAGTGAAACGGAGAAGGTTTTCTCCACCTCCCCTGAGCGCGCCGTCGAGCAGGAGCGACGGCGCGCGTCGGATCCGGCGCAGGTTCGCTGGGAACGAAACGAGGACGCCCGCTATCAACAAGACACCCGTCGCATTGCACAGGAGAAAGTGGAACAGGCGCCCGGCTTCGATTCACGTGAGGTGTCAGCGCTTCTGGAGAAGTTGAAGGAATCTGAATTTCGACGCCGTGAGACACGCATGGAGGGCGGCGGCGCCCATCTGCCACAGCGTGGGACACAGGAATTTACGGCTGCGTCCGCCCGGCCTGAAATTCCAACGCGGACTAGCGCGCCGCGATTCCTGAATGTCACCGACAGCGACAAAGTCCTGCCCCCATCTCGAAAGGATCACGTTGAAGCAGGCTTCCCCGAGGCGGGATCGATTCGCGCAGGATCTTCCCGGCCACAATCAGCGCCGCTCCAATCCACTGTTCAGCCCCAGACGCGCGTTCCCGTATTCGCCACAGCTTCCAAACTGGCGGATGCGAACCCCGAGCCTGAGCCCGTCATCCAGGTCACCATCGGCCGGGTTGAGGTGCGGGCCGTGCAGCAGGCACCCACGCCGCGTAAGGAGATTGCGTCGCCGGTCATGAGCCTGGAAGAGTACTTGCGCCAGCGTGGCGCGGGAGCCGGCCGATGAGCAACTCGCTCGCGATTGCGGCCGTCACCGCAACCCTGCAGTCAATTTTGCTTCAGGCAGTGACGGCAGAGACTGATCTCAGCGACACGGTCGTCACCATACAGCCGCTCGACAAGGCGCGCGGCGCCATCAACAGCAACCAACTCAACCTCTTCCTGTATCAGATCCTGCCCAATGCCGCGTGGCGCAACTGGGACATTCCCAGTCAGGTGAAGCAGGGCGAATCAGCGGTGCCCCCGCTGGCTCTCAACCTCTATTACCTGCTGACGGCGTTCGGCCGCGATAACGATGCCAACCAGCCCTTCGGACATGAGTTGCTGGGCAAAGCCATGAGCGCGCTCTACGACCACGCGCTGCTGGGTGCGGACGAGATTCGCAATGCCACCGCGGCCAACCTCGCGTTGAGCGATCTTGACAAACAGGTGGAGCGAGTTCGCATTACCTTGCAGCCGCTGTCGGTGGAAGAGATTTCCAAGCTGTGGACGGGTTTTGCCACGCAATACCGGCTTTCCAGCGCCTACGAAGTTGCGGTCGCATTGATCGACAGCACGCAGCCGGTAAAGACGCCGCTGCCCATCCTTACCCGCGGCCGCCAGGACAGCGGGATCTTCTCCCAGGCCGATCTGATCCCGCCGTTTCCCGCGCTTGATACCGTTGCGCCCCCGAACCAGCAGCTATCGGTACGGCTGGGCGAAACCTTGACCCTGACTGGACATGATCTGGATGGCTCGAATCAGGGCGTCTCTTTTTTGCATCCACTGTGGACGGCGCCGATCGAGCTTCCTCCGGCCACGGCGACAGCCACGCAGGCGACGGTCGGGATTCCGAACAATCCGGCAAGCTGGCCCGCCGGATTCTACGCAGTGGAGTTCCTGGTGCAGCGGCCGAACGACACTTTCCGCCGCACTAGTAATCAGTTGACGTTTTCCCTCGCACCGGTCATCACCATTGCGCCGCAGAGCGCGCCGGCGGGATCCGTCACCTATACCGTCACATGTAAGCCGGACATTCTGCCGCAACAGCGCGCCTCGTTGTTGCTGGGCGATCTTGAGATTCTGGCCGACCCGCACCCCAGCCAGATCAACACGCTGACATTCCAGGCGACAAATGTAGCGGCCGGCAATTACTTCGTGCGCCTGCGGGTGGACGGCGTCGACAGCATCCTGGTGAATCGAACCGTCACGCCGCCGTTGTTCGATGCGACGCAGAAAGTGACGGTCACATGACGGACGCGAGCAACTGGGCAGATAACAACATGCATTACGTCGCCGCGTCCGTGGCCTGGGTGCGCTCGCTGCTGGAGTCGCAAACCCGGCGCCAGAAATCGGCTCCCATGGTATTGCCCGCCCCGGAGGTAGAAGCCGAGCAAAAACCGGGTTGGCGGCAGTTGATGCGTCGCCCGCAGCCTGCCCCTCCTTCTACGATTGCTTTGCCTGCTCCCCGGCAGAGCGAGAGCGGCGATTCGCAGGTCTCGGAAGGCGCATCGCAGGCGTCGTCCATTGCTGCTCAGATGAGTCCCCCGCCGGCACTGGTGTTGTTAGGGCAAAGACTTGGCTTGACGCCGTTCGAGCAGAACCTGCTGCTGCTCTGTGTCGCAATGGAAGTGGATGTGAGCATCGCGGGATTGTGCGCGCAAGCCCAGGCGGATGTGAACCGCCCCTATCCAACCTTTGCGTTGGCGTTCGCGCTTTTCCAGAATCCCTCCTGGGACGCGATTTCGCCGGAACGCCCGCTGCGCTATTGGCGGCTGATCGAGATCAACCAGCCGGGAGGCTTGCCACTCAGCGTCAGTCCGCTGCGAGCCGACGAGCGCATCGTCAACTGCGTGCAAGGTGTGAACTACATGGACGACCGGCTGGCGCCGCTGGTGTCGGCGCTGGAGCCACTGAATAAAGCGGAGACAGCTCCCGCTTCGCAACAGGCTGCCGCTGATCGAATCATCACTGAGTTGAAGGGCGTGCCCGCGAATCAGCCGCTGCCGGTGGTGCAGTTGTTAGGAACCGACAGCTCCAGCAAACGCTTCGTGACTGGCCTGGCGGCGAATGCTTTGGGATTGCAGGTTTATCGTGTGCACAGCAACCTGCTGCCCACGCATGCAACCGAGCTGGAAACATTTGCTCGGCTCTGGGAGCGGGAGAGTCTGCTTCTGTCGAACGCCTTGTATGTGGAAGTCGACGCCGGGCAGGAGGACGCCCCGCAGTCAGCGCAAATCAGCGGGCTGCTCTCGCGCATTTCGGGAGTGGTGTTTCTGGATACTCGCGAAAGCTGGCCCGGGATTACCAAGCCCATCGTCTTGGTCGACGTAGCGAAGCCGACTGCAGCCGAGCAGCAGAAAGCCTGGGCCGAAAGTCTTGGCGAGCGGCAAGGAACGATTCCGGCGCAGGTTGCTGGGCAATTCAACCTCGGTCTCGGCGCCATTCATGAGATCGCGACCAAGCTCGCCGCACAAAACATAACCGACGACCACCAGCTTCGTGATGCGCTCTGGTCGGAGTGTCTGGCCTACACGCGTCCGCGCTTCGACAAAGCGGCGCAGCGAATCGACGCCAAGGCGACGTGGGACGATCTGGTGCTTCCCGCGCAGGAGGTCGCGCTGCTGCACGCCGTAGCCGATCAAGTGGCGCAACGCAGCACGGTGTATCAGGAATGGGGATTCGAGCAGAAGATCAGCCGCGGGTTGGGAATCACCGCCCTGTTCGCCGGAGAGAGCGGAACCGGCAAAACCATGGCCGCCGAGGTGCTCGCCAACGAGCTCGGTCTGAACCTCTATCGCATCGACCTGTCAGTCGTGGTCAGCAAGTACATCGGGCAGACGGAAGCGAATCTGCGGCGCTTGTTCGATGCGGCGGAAGATGGTGGCGCCATTCTGTTCTTCGATGAAGCCGATGCGTTGTTCGGCAAGCGCAGCGAAGTGAAAGACAGCCACGATCGCTACGCCAACATCGAGATCAATTACCTGCTGCAGCGTATGGAGTCGTATCGCGGGTTGGCGATTCTGGCCACCAACATGAAGAGCGCGCTCGATCCCGCATTCCTGCGCCGCTTGCGCTTTGTGGTGAACATGCCGTTTCCGGGAGCGGCTGAGCGCAAAGCAATCTGGCAGAAAGTATTTCCGCCACAGACGCCGGTTTCCGATCTCGACTACGATCGCCTGGCTCGGCTCAACATTACAGGTGGCCATATTCACAATATCGCGCTGAACGCGGCATTCATGGCCGCGCACCAAGGCGGATCGTTAGACATGCCGACAGTCCTGCAAGCAGCGCGTGCGGAGTTTCGCAAGTTGGAGCGGCCAATCAATGAAGCCGACTTCCAGTGGCGAGCGCGTCCGAAGGAGATCGTGGCATGAAGCTGCAGATCCGTATCGAGCGGCTCGTGCTGGATGGCCTGCCGGTGACTGGGTCGCGAGGGGCGCAAGTGCAGGCCGCAGTGCAGGCGGAGCTGGCAAACATGCTGGGGAATGGCGGCTTGTCGCACGAATTACGCTCGGGCGGGGCGCTGCCCATCTTACCTGCGGCGCAGATTACGTTCGCGCGCGGCGATGCTCCCGCTGAGATTGGACGGCGTATCGCACGAGCGATCCACGGCAGCATCGGAGTTCCGAGTCGGCCGTCGCGTCGCAGATCGGCATCTCGCCGGAATGTGAGGGAAACGAGCGCACGTTCCCCACGAGGACTAGCCAGATGACAAAGCAGAACTCAGCCAAGTCCAGCTACACACCATCGTCGGCATTAGCCGCACAAAACGGCAGCGCGACGTTAGAGCGTCAGCATTCTTTCGGCCCGCACGTTTGCGTGCAGCGCGAGGCCGCGGGACGCACCGTGCAGCCATCCGCGCCATCGCTGGTGCGCGAGGTAGTGAATTCTCCCGGACAGCCGCTGGACGCGAACACGCGCGCTTTCATGGAGCCCCGTCTCGGACACAATCTCAGCAGCGTGCGGGTCCACACAGACCACAAGGCAGCCGAATCGGCGCACGCGGTTAGCGCAAACGCGTACACCGCCGGAACGCACATCGCATTTGCGCCCGGGAGATATGAGCCGGGAACGATGAGTGGGCGTCAGTTGCTTGCTCATGAGTTGACGCACTCCGTACAGCAGTCAACGGGGCCGGTGGCTGGGAGGAAAGCGGCTGAAGGGCTGTCGGTAAGCGACCCTTCCGATCGATTCGAAAGAGCTGCGCGTCAGCGGAGCATTGAAGTGACCTCGACCTCCGACGCAGATTCACATATGCCCCCGGCTCGAAAGCCCCTTAAGATGTCAACCCGCTCTGGCTCATTCACTGTGCAGCGCCAAGACGATCCGAGCGCCGACAAATCCGCCGCAACTTCGGCCAAGGCGAGTATCTTCAGTGCCGTCTTCGCAGGGGTAAGCGCCGTCGAAGCCATACGCCAGGCCAACTATGCTAGCCGCCAGGCGGAAGCAGCGGAGGATCCGCCCGTCCAGACGCCAACTACCGGGGGCTTAGTATCAAACGATGTGGAGATTCCGGAGGTTAAGGGAGTGGATCTCGACGCTGACAAGAAGGTTAAAGATGAGACGAAGGAGACCGATACGGTGGTGGAAACAATCACCTACCCTAAGATGGAAGGCGTTCCTGGCTCAGGCGAGACTCATAATCCAAGAACGATCACTAAACAGAAGACAGTGTCTAAAGAATCCGCACCTGCCGAACAGGAGAGTCGCTTCCTGGTGCTGCGCTTGCAGGAGGGCGCAACCAACTCCGCAGACTTTTGGTTGACCCTGCGGCATAACTCCAAGGACATCAAGGGTGGGACAACAGAAATGGGCGACGTGAAGGGATATCTGGGAGGCACGCTCAATAGCAATGCCTCGGTGAACTTCAGGGCTTCCCCTGGCGCGCCGGAGAAAGACACAGGCAAGGCGACGGCTCGCCTTCTGTTCGGGGGAACGAATGTTCCGCCGCGCGAGCGGTTGGGATCCACGGCTAGCGGAGTGTTCGCTTTCCTTACCGGGGGTATCTCCGGCTCCGGAGGAGCCAAGAAGAACGAGGACTACAAGGTTCAACGGTTCAGCGCCAGCGTCAGGTTTAACGCAGATGGGAAAGGAGCGTTCGACGATAAGGCGCAGCCTCGTGTGTCGGATCAAGGGAAACCTCCCAAAGGCGACGGAAGCGAAGGGAGCCCATTCCTGACCGTAAGCCTGAACGCGGCACCTGCTGCGGCATCCGGCCAACAAGCTCCCGCGCCTGCTGCTGCACCCCAGAAGGCCGGCGGAGCCGCGCCGGCTCCAGCCGCAGGTGGAGCACCTGCCAGCGGGCCGCGAGGCGGCGGTCCTCAGGATACGGGAGCCAATCCACCACCATGAGAATACGACTATGAGCGCATTTCCGGGATCTCCGCGCGTAGTGAAGGGTGGCATCGTATTGCTTGACCCCGACACCTTCCAGGTGTTGCCGAACGGCGTTATCGTTCTGCAATACAACCCGGACACACTCACGCGCACGCTCAAAATCAAGGGCGCCGACGAAGGGTCGGACCGCTCCGAGGCCTTGCGCCTTACCGGTCCGCCAGTCGAGACCATCAAGCTCGACGCCGAGATCGACGCCACCGACCAGCTCGAGCAGCCGGACCAGAACCCTAATGCGGTGCAGTTCGGCATCAATCCGCAACTGGCGGCGCTGGAGACGCTGGTGTATCCCGCCAGCCGGACGCTGCAACAGAACTTTGCGCTGGCGCAGCAGGGAACGCTGGAGATCATGCCGATGCTGCAGCCACTGCCGCTGTTCGTCTGGAGCGCCAACCGCATCGTGCCGGTTCGGCTCACCGATTTCAGCATCACCGAAGAGGCGTTCGATCCCTTGCTCAATCCGATCCGCGCCAAAGTGAGCCTGGGCATGCGCGTTCTCTCCATCGACGACCTGAACTTCTCCGATCGCAGTGGCAGCATTTACATGGCTTACCAGCAGCAGAAAGAATCGCTGGCCAGAATGGGCTTTACCGGCAGCCTGACACCGTTGGGCATTCGAGGTATTCCATGAGCACCAATCCGCTGTCGCTCGATCCTGTGCAGGCGATGCTGGCACAGACGTCGCTGCAAAACACACTGTTCGACGCCAGCAGCCGCTATTACGGCATCGCGACGCAGAACTATGTCACGGCTGCGGGCAAGCAGGTCGTGTACTTAAAGCGCCGCTTTCTTCCGCCGTCGGACAGCTTCCAGACGCTGCAGCAACACACCGTGACGGAGGGTGAGAGGCTCGACAACCTGGCCGCAACCTACCTGGGCGATCCCACTTTGTTCTGGCAACTGTGCGACGCCAATAACGCCATGCGGCCCGAAGGGCTGATCGAAACCGTCGGCCGCACCATTCGTATTACTTTGCCGGCAGGAATTACCGGCGCGCGCTTATGAATCGTGGATTCTATCTGACGCTCATGATGGGCGGATTCAATGCCAGCCCCGTGCCCGAGCCGGTAATCGAGGCGCTGACCGAAGTTACGGTGTCATCCACTGTCGGCGCACAGGCGGGATTTCAGTTGAAGTTCACATTGGGCAAGACTTCGGCCGTATCGCGATTGATGGCCTCGGGATTTTTCGATCCGCGACAACGAGTGATCATTGCGGTGACGGTCAACGGCTCGACCGAGGTATTGATGGACGGCATCATCACCAGGCAGGAAGTGACCCCCAGCAACTCGCCCGGCAAAGGCACGCTCACGGTTACGGGACTCGATCTGACTGCTCTCATGGACTTCATCGATCTCACCGGCATTCCTTATCCCGCCATCCCATTTTTTCTGGCAGTCGACCTCATTCTGGCGAAGTACCTGGTGCTGGGAGTTGTGCCGGTGGTGATTCCGCCCATCCTCACCTTGTTCGAGAATCCCATTGAGAAATTCAGAAAGCAGCAGGGCACCGATTATCACTTTGTTAATCTGATGGCCGCAGCGGTGGGAGCAGTCTTCTATCTCGATCCGGGACCGAAGCCCGGTATGAGTCTCGCTTATTGGGGACCAGATATCAGCAAGCTGTTCGGAACGACGCAGCCGGCGCTGAGCATCAATCTCGACGCGTCCACGAATCTCGAATCGATCAACTTTTCGTATGATGGCACGCTCGCCACACAGTTCTTCATTACGGTGATCGAGCCGATTACCAAAGTCCCCATACCCATTCCGGTGCCCTCCATCGATCTGCTGAAAGCGCCCATGGCGGCGCATGCGCCGACCGCGCTGAAGAGCAAGCAGATCAAGCCCGCCGCCAGCGAGAACATCGTAGAAGCTGCGCTGCATGCCTTGGCGTCGGAGTTCGTTACCGCCGACGTCATCAGCGCCACTGGCTCGCTCGATGTGTTGCGCTACGGCCATGTGTTCAAGGCGCGAGAGGTCGCTGCCGTGCGCGGAGCGGGCGATTACTACGACGGCAAGTATTACGTGAAGAGCGTGACCCACAACATCAAGCGGGGCGAATACAAGCAAAACTTCACGCTGAGCAGAGGCGGCGTGGGTTCCTCGGTATCGACGGTCAGCGTATGAACACGGGAGAGAGATATTTCGGGATCTATCGCGCCACGGTAATCAACAACATCGATCCCATGCAATTGGGGCGAATCATGGTGACCGTGCCGGATGCCGGCGGACCTACCCCTTCCACCTGGGCGACGCCGTGTGTGCCGCTTGCCGGCAAGCAGATGGGGACCTTCATGGTGCCGCAGATCGGCTCCGGCGTGTGGATTCAGTTCGAGGCTGGCGACCCCGATCGTCCAGTGTGGACGGGCGGCTGGTGGGGCATTGCCGCTGAGGTCCCGGCGCTGGCGCTGGCGGGAGTTCCCGGCGATCCCAACATGGTGTTTCAAACCACGCTGCAAAATGCGATCGTCATCAGCGACCTGCCCGGTCCGACCGGGGGCATCATGCTGAAGAGCACAACCGGCGCGACCATCATCGTGAACGATACCGGCATTTACATCCAGAACGGCAAAGGTGCCAGCATCGTGATGGTGGGTCCGACAGTAACGGTGAACAACGGGGCTCTGGTGGTGGTGTAGCGCGTTTCAGGAATAAGGAAATTATGCCCGGATTCTTCTTGCACGTCGGCGCAACCGTGCTGTGTTCGCATGGCGGACAGGCACAGCCCACCGCACCTAATCCGCGAGTGACCGTGATGGGGCAGCCGACGGTTGCTTTAACTGCGCCTTACGTGGTTGCAGGATGTGCATTTCCACCGCCCCCTGCCGGCAACGGTCCGTGCGTGACGGCGCAATTCATTACTTCGGCGACACGCGTGACCTCGAATGGACAGCCGCTGCTGTTGCTGGATAGCCAGGCACTTTGCGTACCTACGGGCACGCCGCTGCTGATCACGGTGACGCAGACCCGCGTCACCGGCATGTAAAGCATGAACATTGACTTCCCATTTCGCTTCGACGCACGCGGTCGTACGGCGGCCACCGACGACAACGATCACATTCGCGACATGATCGAAGAGTTGCTGTTTACCAGCCCGGGCGAGCGCGTGAACCGTCCCGATTTCGGCAGCGGTCTACTGCAGATGGTCTTCGCGCCGAACAGCACCGAGTTGGCCTCGGCGTTGCAGTTCACTACCCAGGCCGCGTTGCAGCGCTACCTGGGAGACTTAATCGATTTGCAGCAGCTGGAAATCTCCGCTGTGGATGCGACCCTGACCGTGATTGTCAAGTACGTAGTCCGGCAGACGCAGCAAGCGCAAACCCAAACCTTCGTGAAAGCCAACGGCTGACAGCGATGCTGACGAATAACAACCTGAGCTGCCGCGAGAACCAGCGAGAGAGCGCCGTTCGCGCCGCTCCGCTGTTTGGCCTCGACTTCGTCGACGTGAGCGACGACCAGAAGACGCTGGAGGTGTTTTTCCTCGGTAAGGCGCCGGCGAATCTGACCAAGGCAAATGTGCGCATCACCGGCGGTCGCACGCCGGGAAGTGTGCAGGTCACGAGCCTCCTGTTGCGGCACAACACCGATCCCGCGCTCGACGATACGCTGGAAGTGAATGTCAACCAGCCCGGAGATTACTCGACCTACACGTTGTCGTTGGTAAAGCTGGACGACAGCGGCCGCCCGACGGATCAGATCCTGGATGGTTTCGATCCCATGTACGCTAGCGTAGATTTCAGCTTCAAAGCCGGCTGTCCCACCGATCTCGATTGCCGGCCGCAGCAGGTGTGTGCGCCGCCAACCAGGACCCAACCGGAAATCAGCTACCTGGCGAAGGACTACAACAGCTTCCGCCAACTGATTCTCGACCGGTTGGCGTTGATCATGCCGGGTTGGAGCGAGACGCACGTTCCCGACATCGGCATCATGCTGGTCGAGGTATTGGCTTACGTTGGCGATTACCTGAGCTACTACCAGGACGCGGTTGCAACCGAGGCGTATCTGGGAACGGCGCGGCAGCGAATCTCTGTCCGCCGTCATGCCCGACTGGTCGATTATGCGATGCTTGAAGGGTGCAACGCGCGCGCCTGGATCACCATACACACTGACACCGATGGCCCGCTCGATCCCACCAAAATCTCATTCATCACTGGATATCCCGGATCGCCCGCGCCCGGCACGCTCCAGCCGGCAGACATCAAAGCGGCAACGCCCGGCAGCTATGAGGTATTTGAGCCGCTGGTGCAAGACCCATCGCAGTCGATCAACATTTACGCTGCCCACAGCGAGATTCATTTCTACACTTGGGGCAATTGCCAATGTTGCCTGCCGGTGGGCGCGACCTCGGCGACCCTGGTGGATCAATGGACCACACCAAAGACGGGGAGCGGCGGAAACGGTGGTGACGGAGGAGGAACCACAAGTCCCGCGGTACCTGAAGTCGCCCGCACAGCCGCCAGTGCCGGCGAAAGCAAGCTGAAGGTCGCTACCAGCTCGCCAAAGACAGCTACGAGAGTTGACTCGACGAGGGATGTGCGAGCCAGCGCCAGGACAGATGCCGCACCTGCGGTGAAGGCGAGTACGCCGGCGACCCCCACTCCTGCTGGTACGCCCCCATCGGATGGACCGCCGGGGACGACTCGCGCGCTGCAGTTGCAGATCGGTAATGTGTTGATCTTCGAAGAAGTGATTGGTCCGCGCACCGGCAATCCGGCAGATGCCGATCCCACCCATCGCCAGGCAGTGCGCATTACCAACATCACGTGGTCCGTTGATCCGCTGTACCATCCGACCGATCCGGATTTCGGCCAACCGATCGTGACGATTGAGTGGTGCCCTGAAGATGCGCTGACGTTTCCACTTTGCATCTCCACCCAGGCGCCGTTTCCACAGTGCGATTGTCTGGAGAACCTCAGCGTCGCCCGCGGCAACGTCATCTTGGTGGATCACGGGGCAAAAACTTCAGCTTCATTGGGCACCGTGCCGACTTTGTCGACGACACAACAGTGCGCCACCAAGTGTTCGCCGTCGGAGACCAGCATTGTGCCGGGAAAGTTCTGCCCAACCTTGAGTGACGAGCCACTTACTTTCGCCCAACCGCTGCCGGCGTGCGGATGTGCCAGTGCGTTCGTCGTCAACGATCCACGGCAAGCCGTGCCGGCGATCACGCTGCAGGGAACATTGAGCAACGAACTGGGCGCGACCGGTACGAGTTGGACCCCGGCGCGCGATCTGCTGGAGAGCGGGCCTAACGACGCCACCTTTGTCGTTGAGATGGACAACGACGGCGCGGCGCACCTGCGCTTCGGCGACGGCGTGCTGGGAAAAATACCTGATGCGGGTACACAGTTTGCAGCTACCTATCGCCTCGGCAACGGTACTGCCGGGAATGTGGGTGCTGACACGATCGTCTACCTGCTATTCGCCGAAACGACCGAAGGGATGGGCAATCTGCAGCCGCGAAATCCGCTGCCAGCAGCGGGTGGTACGGATCCCGAGTCGCTCGACGAAGTTCGCATGTTCGCCCCGTACACTTTCCGCGACGTGCTGGAGCGCGCGATTACAGCCGACGACTACGCTTCACTGGCCGCCGATAATACGCGCCGACTGGCTGACCGGCCCGAGTTGCTGGCTGAGGTCACACAGCCGGAAACTGTCGACGGTGCGGTTCCGCAAACCATCGACGAAAAGCGCTTGAGCGAAGAGGAAGAACCCGGCGAGCCGACGCCGCTTGGTCCCGACATCTGCAACCAACCGTTCGTGCGATTGCAAGGAGCGAAAGCCAGCCTGCGCTGGACGGGAAGCTGGTACGAGGCTCTGGTTGCCATTGACCCGGCAGGCGCGGAATCGGTGGAGAGCGACGTTCTCACCGAGATTGCTGATTACCTCGAGCCCTTTCGGCGTATGGGTCACGATCTGGATGTCAGGCCGGCTGATTATGTGCCGCTCGATCTTGCGCTTCGTATTTGCGTGTTACCCGATTACCAACAGGCACACGTGGAGTCGGCCCTGCTCGACGTCTTCAGCAATCGCGTTTTGCCCGACGGGACGCTGGGCTTCTTCCATCCCGACAACCTGACCTTCGGCCAGGGCATTTACACCAGCCGGATCATCGCCACGGCACAAGCCGTGACTGGCGTTCAGGAGGCGCAACTGCTGCGACTGGAGCGCTACGAAATCGGCGAACCAGCCATAGGCGTCGAGGACGTTAGTGACGAACTGCCCGTTGGCGGCGTATTGCCACTGGGCCCGTTTGAAATAGCACGCCTCGACAACGATCCCAATGCTCCGGAGAACGGCCGTCTGACTCTCGATCTGCGAGGTGGCAGATGAAGCTTCCCTGCGGCTGTTGCGCCGGCGTTCAGAGCGTTACCCCCGAAGCCGAGCAGAACCGTCCGGGGCTGGCGGCGATCTCCTATCGCGTAGGAACGTATGCAACTTTCTTTGAGAGCATGATTGCCCGGCTCTCAAGCCTGTATCTCGACGTGCCGGCCATCGACGGCAGCGGCACGAGCGCTCGTCTCTATCCACTGAAACAGCTCACCACTCGTGATCCCGCCGACCCGGCGATCGCTCTGCTCGATGCATGGGCGATCGTCGCCGACGTGCTGACCTTCTACCAGGAGCGCATCGCCAATGAAGGTTACTTGCCGACCGCGGTGGAGCGACGTTCTCTGGTGGAACTTGCACGGTTGATTGGCTATAAGCCGCGCCCCGGGGTCTCGGCTAGCGTGTATCTCGCCTTCACGGTGGTGAGTGGATTTCAGGGGGTCATCAGCGCTGGCGCGCGAGCGCAGAGCATTCCAGGTGCGGGACAAACGGCGCAATTCTTCGAGACCTCTGACGACCTGAGTGCGCGCGACGTCTGGAACAGCCTCGGTCCGCGCCTGACCCGTCCACAGGTCCTGACGCATGTGGTGTCAGAGACGGCGCAGTTCATTGCAATCGACGAGGGCACCGACGCCTCCACCCGCGAGACTGTTTACTTCTCCGGCACATCGACCAACCTGAAAGTCGGCGATGGCGTGATGTTTGTTGCCGGTGAGGGCCAGGGGCAGCAGATCATGCGCATCATCGCCTCCTTGAATGCGCAGGCCGCCGCTAACCGAACGGAAGTAGTGTTGCAGGAAGCGCTGCCGTCCTTTAACGGCGGATCGTTGGACGCGATCACCGCAGCGTTTCAGCCATTCATCGACGAGGCAGCAACCATCTTCTCCGACGTTACTGCCGCCGCCGACGTTTCGACTGCGCTGCAGGATGCGCTCGGTCAAATCAGCGAGCAAAGCTCGCAGGATGATGTCTTGAATATCGTGTCTCCTTTGGTCTCGGTGGTGGTGGAGAAGCACGATGTCGCCGTGAAGCGCGGCTTCACCCGGCTGGAACCCTGGCTGGCGCAACTTCTGGATGTGTTGAACGATCTGGTGACGCTCCTGTCGCAGCCGCATGACACAAGAAAAGGGGAATTGCCTCCTCCTCTACAACTCTCTTTCGCGCCGGCAGGACTCTCCCGTCTCACCGCAATCCTGGGACGATTGAATGCAGCCCCGTCGCTGCAGCCGGCGAATTCGCAACGGCTCGCGCGAACTTTGCAGACATCGTTCTCCGCCCATTCCGACGTCGCTCCGCGGCTGCTGGAGGCATTCTATCCGCGCGCGAAATCCACGCTGTACCAGGCTTGGGCAGGTACGGAAACTCCCGGCACCGAAGTAACGGTGAACGCGCTTCGCGCCAAGGCATCGCTGTTCGCCAGTAGCTATGCCGGAGTCGTCGAGCAGACGAAGAACGACGACGGCAGCATCTCGGCTTCAATACCAACTCTCCCGAGTCTGAGCACTACGTGGGAAGATCTGCTGAACCCCACGGCTGCAACCGCACCCTCGGCAGTTGCGCTCGATGCGGTTTACGACCAGATCAAGCCGGGTTCCTGGATCGCGGTGGATCGCCTGCTCAGTAATGGCACGCGCAAGGTCACCTATCACCAGGTGCAAAGCGTCCAGACGCGGAGTATGGACACCCAAACGGGGTTCACCGCGAAGAGCTCGGTGCTAACGGTTGCCCCACTCTGGCTGTCGGACTCGACGTCACTGGGCGATGAGTTAGGGAGCACTCCCACGCTTCGCGGCACCATCGTCTATGCGCAAGCCGAGCCACTCGACCTGGCGGAAGAACCGCTCGACGTCGACGTTCACGGCAACTCCATCGAGCTCGATGGACTCTACGATGGCATCGAGCCCGGGCGATGGATCATCGTCTCCGGCGAGCGCACCGACATTCCCAATACCACAGGAGTAACTGCCAGTGAGCTGGTGATGATCAGCGCGGTGACGCAAGGTGCCGGCAAGCAATCGTGTCTGCCGTTTAACACCAACACCGTTGTGTTCTCGAGCGCGCTGGGCGTAACGGCGGCCAATGACGACGGCGACCGGCTTCTGATTGGGGTACCAAATCCCGGTCTGCAGGCTCTCCTGCAACAGGTGCCGTTACCCGACTCTCCTCGACAGCAAGTTTGCGATGCGCTGCAAATCGCGCCCGGCCTTTGGGTGAATGCCTACGTGCCCACCAGTGACGAGCGGAATGGCATTTTCACTTCATTCGCGGCGCTGATTCCTAAAGATCTACAAGGTGATTTCGCCAATGGGGTGATTCCACCCACGCGGCTTGACTCGGTCTTTGCCTGGCGCTTCTCCGACGTTGCCAGTCGCGCCGACACGGTGCATACAACTGTGCAATTGGCGAACGACCTGAGTTATACGTACGGCGCCACCAAGGTCACGATCTATGCCAACGTGGTCAAGGCGACGCATGGACAGACGATTGGCGAAGTCCTGGGCGATGGCGATGCCAGCCAGCCCTTCGAAACCTTTGCGTTGCACCAGCAGCCGCTCACCTATGTTTCAGCGGCTACGCCCGCGGGCGCGCAAAGCACCCTGCTTCTGCGGGTGAATGAACTCGAGTGGCACGAGGCCGACAACATTGCCGACCTCGGTCCCACGGATCGCGGCTACACCACGCTGACCGACGATGACGATCAAACCTCGGTCATCTTCGGTACCGGAGACCATGGCGCGCGCGTGCCCACCGGCACGGCGAACGTAAAGGCCACTTACCGCTACGGCATCGGAGCGGCCGGCAATGTCGACGCCATGCAGATCAGCCAGCTTGCGACGCATCCTCTCGGAGCCCAGGGAGTCATCAATCCTCTGGAGGCCAGCGGCGGGGCGGATCGCGACACCATTGACCAGGCTCGGCGCAACGCTCCACTGGCGGTGGAAGCCCTCGATCGCCTGGTCTCGGTAGATGACTACGAGAAGTTCGCGCGTACTTATGCCGGGATCGGCAAAGCCTCCGCCATGCGGTTGAGCGACGGACGCCGGCAGCTGGTACACCTGACCATCGCTGGCGTTGGCGACATTCCCATCGATCAGAACTCCGACCTCTATCTGAACCTCATACAGTCTTTGATGCTCTTCGGAGATCCGCATCAGCCGTTGCAGGTCTGCCTGCGCACGGTTCGGTTGCTGGTGATCATCGCCGGCGTGCAGATCGATCCCGATTACGAATGGGAGATTGTGGAGGCAAACATGCGCGCAGCCCTGCTCGATACCTTCAGCTTCGACAATCGCGACCTGGGGCAGAGCGCGTTCCTCAGCGAAGCCATTGGAGTCATGCAAAACATCGCGGGCGTGACCTACGTGAATGTGCAGAACTTCGGCTCGGTGGCGCAGGACGTTACCGCGCAGGACCTTGCCTCTCTCACCACAACCATCGGTCTCGCGCCTCACGTTCAGGCGCAACTGGCGCGACTTAATCCGGCAGCTGACAGCAGCGCCACCGATCCCTGCCAGCGAATTCTTCCGGCAGAAGTCGCGTACCTGACTTCCGATATCCCAGCCACGCTGATCCTCAACCAGATCAGCGCGCAGAAAGCGTGATGCATATCGTTATGGATGCAAGCAATCCAACGGTGGACCGGAGTGACCGCCTGTACGAACTCGTTCCGGTGGTGTATCGGCTGCGCGACGCCGCGCAAGGATATCCGCTGCGAGCCCTGCTGCGCGTGATTGCGGAGCAGGTGAACCTGGTTGAAGACGATATCGCTCAGCTTTATGAAAACTGGTTCATCGAGACCTGCCAGGACTGGGTCGTTCCCTACATTGGTGGCCTCATCGGTTATCAGCCCATCTTCGACGCGAACGAACTGGGTGACGTCAGCAGCGCGGAAGGCCAGGCGCGCAACCGCATCCTGATCCCAAGAGCGGAGGTGGCAAACACCATTCGTTTCCGCCGCCGCAAAGGAACGCTCGCCCTGCTGGAGGCGTTGGCATTGTCTATCGCAGGCTGGCCGGCGAAGGCCATCGAGTTCTACCGGCTGCTCGGCGTGACCCAGAACATCGACTACCTCCACATGGATCGGGGACGGACGGGAGAGCTTCGCGATGGTGACGCCCTCGAGAACCTGGATACCGCCTTTGACGAAATGGCGCACACCGTCGATGTGCGGCGCGTCAACTCGCAACATTTTCCCGGCCGCCCGAACATTCCCGAAGTTGGCGTTTATCTCTGGCGCTTGAACTCGTATTCCGTGACCGAGACCCCGGCGTACTGCTATGAAGAAGAAGCTCCGAACTGCTATCTATTCAGCGTCCTCGGCCACGACACGCCCCTGTACACGCATTCGAATGAGACTAGTGGGCGCTCGCCTGGGGAACTCGATCTGCCCATTCCTATCAGACGCCGCAGCTTCGAGACTCAGGAGGTCGAAGAGCGGCCCGGCGGAACGACCTCGGGTGTCCCCTTTTATTACGGCAGCGGAAAGAGCCTGCAGATCTGGACGGGACCGCCGTTACAGGCCGTAAGCACCGATCGCATTGTTGCTGCCGATCTCTCGGATTGGAATTATCGTCCCACGGGAGACAAGGTCGCGGTCGATCCGGCGCTGGGGCGCATCATGTTTCCACCCGGGCATCCGCGCAAGCAAGGCGTGTGGGTTTCCTATTACTACGGCTTCAGCGCGGCAATCGGAGGCGGCGAGTACAACCGGCCGCTCTCGCAGCCCAGCGATGCCAAGTTCTACTTCGTAAACGCACAGAGCACGGACACGCAGCAGTTTACTCGCATCAACGATGCACTCACGCAGTGGCAGAAGGACGCTCCTACCAATGCAGCAATCGAGATTACCGACAGCGGCGTGTACGCGGAGCCGATTCAGATTTCGCTTGCCGCTGGCCAGACCTTGCAGTTGCGCGCTGCCGACGGGACGCGTCCGGTGATACGTCTGCTCGACTGGCAAACCTCGCAGCCTGACGATCTCAGCATTACGGGTGAGGCGAACTCCTGGTGCATTCTTGACGGCCTGTTGATCACCGGGCGCGGCGTGCAGGTGGATGGCGCCGTCGCAGGCTTGACGGTTCGGCATTGCACTTTGGTTCCCGGTTGGGCTCTGGGGTGCAACTGTGAACCCAGGCGGGCTACCGAACCGAGTCTGGAGCTGATCGACGCTCCCGCGTGTCTGACCATCGAGCACAGCATCGTGGGAGCCATTCAGGTCGACAGCGACGAGGTGAAGCTTGACCCCATGACGATCCGCATCAGCGACAGCATTGTCGACGCAACCAGCATGGATGGGGTTGCGCTGGGCGCGCCCGGTAGCCTTTGCGCGCACGCTGAGCTCACCTTGCAGCGCAGCACCGTCTTTGGGCAGGTGCAGACCCGAGCGCTGGCATTAGCTGAAAACAGCATTCTGCTGGGCGTGGCCAGAATCTGCCGCCGCCAGCAAGGATGCATGCGCTTTTGCTATGTCACCCCCGGCGCGCGAACTCCACGCCGATACGAATGCCAGCCCGATCTCGTCTTGCAGGCCGTGGATGCTCAATTCAAGCGGGGCGATATCACCGCCGCCGAACGCGACTCGCTGAAGTCCGCGGAGAGTCTGCGGGTTGAGCCCGACTTCAATAGCGTGCGGTATGGTTCGCCAACCTATTGCCAGCTTTCCGATTTCTGCGCTCAGGAGATTGTGCGCGGCGCCGAAGACGAATCGGAGATGGGCGTGTTTCACAACCTCTACCAGCCGCAGCGGGCAGACAATCTGCGCGCGCGGCTCAACCAGTACATGGTCGCCGGTATGGATGTGGGGATCATCTTCGCCAGCTAATGGAGCGCTCATGAAAGCCGACCTTACCCGCAATACGTTTCGCCAATCTAAGCACTTCAGCCGCGTGCTGATGCAGCAAGGACGCGTGCAACTCGATGCCGACTGGAATGAGCAGAATTCTATATTGCTGCAGACGATCCGCACCCTTGCCGCCGACCTGATCGGGCCGCATGGTGGACCGGCGAACGATCTCGGTTTCAGTGTCACCACCCCTAACCTGCCGGCTCTTTCGCCTCCGGTGCTGGATTTCGGAATCAGCAGCGGACACTACTACGTCGACGGAATCTTGTGCGCGAACGACCCAACCCCGGTGGCAATTACGTCTACGTCGACGTCCACCTCCGGCGCTTCGCAGTTGCAGGTGGAGGTGTGGACCGTAGACGGTGTTTCCTTTGCTCCCGGCCAGATCGTGGAGGTATTCGACGCACTTACTCCCGCCGCCAGCACTCCCGCGCACATTACCCAGGCGACTGAGTCGACCCGGCTCCTTACGTTAGACGCGGATGTCAGCAGCCTGGGCAAGATGAGCATGCCTCGCATTCGGCGGCTGATGACCTATACAACGCAGCCTGACTATCCGGTGAAGGACAAGCTGGCAGCAGGTGTTTTCCAGGTATATCTCGACGTTTGGGAGCGGCTGATTACGTATGTCGAAGATGATGCTATACGCGAAGTCGCCCTCGGAGGACCGGATACCGCAGCGCGATCGAAGGTAGTGGCGCAGGTGAAGGTGCTGCCACTCCCAACCACACCCGCCGTTGCCTGCCAAACTGTTGACGAGCTGAATGCCGCACTGCAATCGTTCAACCGCGGCCTTCTGAAAGCGCGGACAATTCCCAGCGCCGCCTCAACCGATCCCTGCATCATTTCGCCTACCTCGCAGTATCGCGGTCCGGAGAACCAGCTGTACCGGGTGGAGGTCCACACTGGCGGCACGGTAGCGACCGCTGGCGCGACGACGCCGACCTTCAAATGGTCGCGGGAAAATGGCTCGGTGGTTTTCCCCATTATGAGCGGTGGCGGCACGAATACGGTCACCCTGGAGAGCCTGGGGCGTGACGATCGCTTTGGACTGGCACCTGGCGACTGGGTGGAGATGTTGGATGACAATTACGTGCTGCTGAATCGCGCCGGTACTTTACTGCAGGTGCAATCGGTCGATCCAACCAGCACGCAGGTTATGCTGACTGGCACGCCGGACTCCAGTGTCGGTCAGGATCCAACCAAGCACCCACTGCTGCGCCGCTGGGACCAGAAGCAAGGCGACGAGGATGATGGCGGTGTGACCTTGAGTTCCGACAATGCCGCCTTGATCGTAGAAGGATCGGGTGAAAATAACTGGCTCAATTTGGAAGACGGCGTCCAGATTCAGTTTCAGCAGTCGGATGCGAACTTACCAGCGACTTACCGCACCGGAGATTACTGGCTGATCCCGGCGCGCACAGCCACCGGCGATGTCGAGTGGCCCACCGAAACGGCAACGGACAGCACCGGGAAGGCGATCCAGACTGCGGCCGCGCTGCCGCCGGAGGGAATTGTGCATCACTACGCACCTCTGGCCATTATCGATGTGGAGACGAACGAGGTCAATGTCCAGAGTGCTTGCGGTCTGAGATTTTCGCCGTCCGCGGCCCCCGAGACCTAAAGCAGGCAGATCGCGCGCGTGAGATGCGGAACCGTCCGCGGTCACGAGTTTGCCGTCATCATCGACTTCATCCTAACGCGCGCCAATCGTGCGCCAGAACGGGTCGAAGCCGCGCCAGTGGCAATGAACTAGCCATTTGAAATGTGCAAGCTGGGGATGGAGGCCCTGGGCAGAGTCGAACTGCCGACCAACGGTTTAGGAATTGTTGGGCAAGGGCCTCCTCTCAATTGGATCAAATACTTACGCGTTGGATTACGTTGTCTCAGTCGGGACAAATCATCCCACTCGGCTCTTAACTGTCAACACATCTGTCAACGCGGATATCTTCGGAGGGCGCGCGAGCGGCAACGGGTGCAAATACAACCACACCTCTCGGTATCCCACACAAGATGCGGCCGCCATTTCCCTTCTCGCTTGTCTGTTGCACACGCACACCCCGTCCAATCCTCCCGCCGGCCCGACTATTAGTCCATGCATAGACTGAATGCAGCCTGGCTCGCCCGTGGGCGCGCAGCAACGCCAGTTACCAGCATCCACGCGCGGCGGTCAAAGATCACTTGTTTTCGCGGTCTAGTGCGCTAAACTGATCCGCTTACACCATCATTGGCTATCCCATATGGCACAAGACGCTCAGCCCCAAGGCGGCGACCTGTTCATCGTCGACAACGGTGACCAGGATTGGAAAGTCCGCCGCTACCTCCACGACTGGACAGAGATAGCCAACAGTTTCGATATCGCCACCGGCTACTTCGAAATCGGGGCACTCCTCGCGCTTGATGGACAGTGGCAGAAGCTAAACCACATCCGGATCTTGATGGGCGATGACGTCTCGAAGCGAACCAAGAAAGCACTGCTTGCCGGCGTGCAGGAAATTGAGAGAAAACTCGATGCCAGCATCGAGAACGAGAAGGAGAAAAACGACTTTTTGATAGGGGTGCCTGCGGTGGTTGAGGCACTGCAAAAAAGACAGATCGAATGCCGCGTCTATACGAAGGACAAGTTCCACGCGAAGGCGTTCATTACGCACGCAAAACAGGCTGTGGTTGGATCATCAGCACTGGTCGGGTCCAGCAACTTCACTGTGCCTGGTTTGATCGACAACGTCGAACTCAATGTGCAGCTCCGCCGAGAGGTCGAGATCCTCCAGGAATGGTATGACCGCCATTGGGAGCTCGCTCAGGATGTCACTCCGGAAATCCTGAAGGTTGTCGAGCGGCACACTGCCCTGCATTCCCCGTTCGATGTCTACGCCAGGGCCTTACATGAGTTCTTCCGTCGCCATGAAATGACGGATTACGAATGGCTGACGGCCGGTCCCGCAAGCGGATCGAAAATGTACCCCATTCTCGATTACTACCAGCAAGAGGGATTTCATGAACTGATCAGCATTGCAGACCAGTATCACGGTGCTTTCATGTGCGACGGGGTAGGTCTGGGCAAGACGTTCATCGGTCTTATGCTGATCGAGTATCTGATCAAGAAACACAGGAAGCGTGTCGCCCTGTTCGTTCCCAAGGCTGCCCGCGAAGCGGTCTGGGAGGATAAGCTTCGCAAGTATCTGCCGGAGTTGTTTGGCGAATACAGCAATCTAGCGATCTACAATCACACGGACCTCCTGCGCGGCGGTACGTATCCGGAGCGACTCCGACGCTTAAAAGAGTTAGCCGACGTCATCATCGTCGATGAGGCGCACCACTTCCGAAATCCAGGATTAAAGGGCGATGATCCAGACACGCCGCTTTCGCAGTTCTGGGGCCTCTTCAATATCTGTGAAGGCAAGGAGGTTTATCTCCTAACCGCAACGCCGATCAACAATCGATTGCTGGACTTGCAGCACATGATCGAGCTATTTTCCCAGCGGAAAGCCGATTACTTCAAACCAGCGCCGCTTGGCATCCACTCCCTTCCCGGTCATTTCCGAAAAATGGAGAAGGAACTCGAAAAGAAACTTTTCAGCAAGCCTCTGGAAGACGGTGACATTGAGACGAACCAGGTGGAGGCGAGCGAGGTTCTTTCCGACGACGCCCTGTTCCGTGCTCTCGTAGTGCAGCGGAGTCGCGCATACGTAAAGCGGAGCCAGGAACAGCACGCTAGTGGTGCGCAGGCGATCTTCCCGACGCGCGAGCCGCCCAAAGTCGTCGACTTCAACCTGAAGAAGACGTACGGCCGGCTGCTCACGATGATTGAGCAGGCATTCAATAAGGAGAAGCCGCTCTTCTCGCTCGCGATCTACTATCCGTTGGCCTACTACAAAGGGCCAGACCCGAAAATCGACCCACTCAAATATGGGCGCCAAACCGAGGTCGTCAGCCTCATCCGCATTCAATTTCTCAAGCGATTCGAGAGCTCCGCCCGCGCGTTCGAGCTGTCCTGTGCGGCTCTGATG
>JBARGS010000036.1:0-2936 GCA_049798495.1 Candidatus Korobacteraceae bacterium
ACCGCTGGAGTGGGAGGCGCTGGTGCATCCCGGACGCAAGCTCGGCGTGGGAGAGCGCGTGTACTTTGGTGGCGATGCTGATGAGGCTTCGCACGAGCTGGCAGCCGAAATTGTCGATCGCGGCACATTTGGCGAGCGGCATCTGCGCTTCGATCCCGTGGACGACTTCTTCGCCGTGCTCAGCCGCATCGGCCACATTCCGCTGCCGCCTTATATCGACCGGCCCGACACGCCCGAAGATCGTGAACAATATCAGACGGTCTACGCCAAGCCGCCAGGATCGGTGGCCGCGCCGACGGCGGGATTGCACTTCACGCCGGAGATTCTCGGGCGCATCCGCGAGCGGGGAGTCGAGATTGCCGAGATCACCTTGCATGTCGGACTCGGCACGTTTCAGCCGGTGCGCGAGGAAGTGGTTGAGGAGCATAAGCTTCATCGCGAGTGGCATGAAATTTCAGATGAGGCAGCAGAGCGGATTCAGCGCGCACGGGATGAGGGACGAAGGGTCGTGGCGGTAGGGACCACGACCGTGCGGACACTGGAATATGCGGCGCGACTCCCACTCAAGCAAAAGCGGCTTGAGTGGGGCACCCGGTCTGTCGACGGGTACGGTATCCAAGAGCTGGCGCCCATCGCAGCGCAGCAGGGCGAAGCGGATCTGTTCATCTATCCCGGCTTCGAGTTTCGCGTAGTGGGCGCGATGCTGACGAATTTCCATTTGCCGAAATCGACGCTGCTGATGCTGGTCTCAGCCTTCGCCGGAAGGGAGACAGTCCTGCGCGCGTACGAGCATGCGGTGCGGGAGCGATACCGCTTTTATTCGTATGGGGATTGCATGTTCGTGGAATGAGGAAGAACATCAACGGTTTGTCATCCTGAGCGCAGCTTCACACTTACAGCTGTCATCCTGAGCGCAGCCTCAGACTTACAGCTGTCATCCTGAGCGGAGGTGCGCCGCTTTTGCGCACCGCAGTCGAAGGACCCTATAGCCTCCCCCATCCTTCAAAAGTCATCCGTTGAGGTTTGTCATACCAGCCGCGGCTGAGATCCGTCCATTGCGGATTCATTTTCTTAATCAGCGCAATCTTCTTTTCGCGGCGCCACCCCTTCAATTGCTTCTCTCGTTGAATAGCCAGCAGCACGTCTCCATGGGTTTCATAGTACAAGAGGCGATCGACATCGTATTTCGCGGTGAAGCCGCGAAAGGTGTGTTCCTTATGCTGTCTCACACGAAAATGCAGATCGCTCGTAATCCCAACTTACAAGGTTCCACTGAGGCTGCCCAGGATGTAAACGGTGTAGGAGTGATCGCGCATATAGGGGTCCTTCGACTCCGGCGCGCAAATGCGGCGCGCCTCCGCTCAGGATGACAGGATTGATGAAGTTGGGGCTGTGATGTGAGACCGGAGTTCGCGTGATTCCGTGAATGCAGGAGTCCCTCGACAGCGCACAAACCTTGCAGCGACGGCGCTCCGCGCAGGATGACAAGAAGCAAATGAGTGTTCTGAAAACATGGGAGTAGATAGATGCAAGCCTCGCCGCCTTGTTAAAATCTCTACTTGCCGTCCACGCGCAAAACCGCCAAATCTGCCACCGTCTCCAGCGCTGCCAAACCCGCTGCGGCGGTGAAGAACGCTGCCGCCAAGGCCGCCATTATTGCGCCTCCCGAGCCGGCCGGCTCCAAAGGCCGCATCTACCTGATTGACGCGATGTCGTTCATCTTTCGCGCCTATCACGCGATGGCGCGCCAGCGGCCGATGTCGACCAAGACCGGCATCCCGACCAGCGCAACCTTCGTCTTCGTCAACATGCTGCGCAAACTTCGCGCCGACTTCGCGCCCGAGTACCTGGCCGCGGTCTTCGACGTCTCCGCTCCAACCTTTCGCGATGAGCAGGCGGCTGCCATCGGCAGCACGCGCAAGTTCGACAGCAAGACGCAGACTTACGTCGACGTCGCCTACGACGGCTACAAAGCCAATCGCGTGGCCATGCCCGCCGACCTGGCGCAGCAGGTGCCCTACATCCGGCGCGCGCTCGACGCCTATCGCATTCCCATTCTCGAAGCGCCCGGCTTCGAAGCCGACGACGTCATCGGCACGCTGGCGCGCAAGGCCGTCGAGGCGAACTATTCCGTCTTCGTCGTCTCCAGCGACAAGGACATGATGCAACTGGTCAACGACCGCATCTGCGTGCTGAATCCGCCCAAGGACAACCTGATCTGCGATGCCGCCAAGGTCGAGGAAATTCTTGGCGTCCCGCCGGAGAAAGTTGTCGACGTGATGGCCCTGCGCGGCGACTCCATCGACAACATTCCCGGCGCCCCCGGTATCGGCGACAAGGGCTCGGTGGAGTTGATCCAGCGCTTCGGCAGCGTGGAAGGTGCGCTGGAGCACGCGGCCGACGTCGATCGCAAGACCTATCGCGAGTCGCTACAGAACAATCGCAATGCGATTCTCATCAGCAAGCAGTTGGTGACGATCGACAGGAATGTTGCCGTTGATTTTGCGCCGGAGACAATGCGGGCGCAGGAGCCCGATCCCGGCGCGGCGCGTTCACTGTTCACCGAGCTGGAGTTCACCACGCTGGTGCAGGATTTCCTCAGCGAGAACATCGAGCTTGGCGAGACGGACTATCGCGAGGCAAAGACCGCAGCTGAGGTCGAAGCGGTGATCGCGGCGGCGAAGAAGCCCGGTGCAATGCTGGCGCTTGCGCTGGAATCATTTTCGCAACAGCCGGAGGCAACTGCTGACGAAGCCGAGAGCGCTGACGAAAGCGACAGCGAGCAGCTCTCCCTGGCGACAGCCGTCGAGCCGGTGGCCGTCGCACCTGCTATGCAACGAGTCGCGATCTCGGCGGAATCAGGCAAGGCGCTGACGCTCGTTCTTGACAACTCCGAAATCGCTGCTCCATTAAAGCGAGCGCTAGAAGACGAGTCG
>JBARGS010000037.1:0-12184 GCA_049798495.1 Candidatus Korobacteraceae bacterium
ACCATGCGCGGCGACGCTTCGGTGGAGCAGATGGCAATCGCGGAAACGAACGCGACGGCGGCGTCAACCGCCGAGATTCCGGCGTCGCCAGCCGATGCTCCGCCGGTTAGCGGAAGCATTTCCACCAATGCGGCCGACAGCGTCGACAGCCGCCTGGGACTTCATCCTGCCGGTCCAGCGGAAGAAAATGTCAGCGATGAGAAAGTCGAGCGCCCGCGGTTCCTGGAGATCAGCGACACGCCGAAAGAGGTCCAGCCGGATGTGCAGCCTGCTGGTCCAGGGACCTCGACGATTGTCGGACCATCGTTCCTGGGCTTGAGCGACGCGCCACAGATTGACGAGGAACCTGCTGCCGAGAGCGAAGTTGCGGAGTCGGCGCAAAGTCACGCGCGCCTCTGGCTGGCAGCGGCAGTGGTGGCGCTGTTTGCGATTCTGGGAGTGATGGAGTGGCGCGCCCAGATGAATCAGACGGGCAACGGGCCGGTTGAGGTCGTCCGCATGAAGCTTCGCAACTGGAAGCGCGGCGGCGCACCGCAGACTGGCAGTGAGGCGGCTCCAGCTGCCGTTACCGACCCCAACGCCAAACCGGACATGCAGGTGCAGGAGCAGCCGAAGCCTCCAGTACAAGACCAGGCGAGTGTAGCGACCAGTGCAGCTGCGGGCCCGGCGACTTCCAACGCTGAGACAATCGCTCCGCAATCGACGAATCCTGCGATAACCAATCCTTCCGCGGCGAATAGTCAAAAATCTGCCGGGCAGATTGCCTCAATTAGTCCGAAGCCAACGACCGCCGGGTCTGCTGCCATCGACACTTCGCCAACTCCAAAGCCCCCGACGGAGAACTCCGCCGCTTCTCAGGAATCGGCTGGAGCAACAGGAGAACAACCTAAGTCCGCGCCGGCAGCCACTGACAATCCGGAAGCGCCGAAGTCGCTTGTTCCCGGCGCCGACGAGATGGCCAAGGCCAAGAACGCCAGCGATTCGGCGGCCGAAGCGGCCTGGCTATGGAAGGCGACCGCTAAGGGCAATCCCTTCGCACCAGTGCAGCTGGCAGATATGTACGTCAAGGGAGACGGCGTCCCCCGCAGTTGCGAGCAGGCGATGGTGCTGCTAAAGACCGCCGCGGAGAAGGAAAATGCGCGCGCGCGCAACCGCCTTGCGGCAATGTACGAAACAGGAATCTGCGTACAGCGCAATCGCGTGGAGGCCTATCGCTGGCTGAGCTCGGCGCTGGCCGCCAGTCCCAGCAGCCAGTGGGCACAGCAAAATCGCGACCTTCTCTGGCAGCAGATGACCCCGGAAGAGCGAACCGCGGCGGGGAAATACCGGTAAGTTCAACCCTCGGATGAGCGGCCGGCCGAGGTCGGAACTTTCTCATCTCGCCGCAGCCGGAGCGCGGCTTCGAGAATCTTGACTGCCACATCCAGCTTGCTGGCTTCTGGTATCCGCAGCACCTCGCCGGCGGTCACGATACTGACTTCGTTACGATCGGAGTTGAAACCGATATCGCTGCGCGAGACATCATTCACCACGATGGCATCGACTTGTTTCCTGGCGAGCTTGGCACGGGCGTTCTCCAGAACATTTTCCGTCTCGGCGGCGAAGCCGATCAGCATCGGCGAGGGCTTGCCCGTGGCCTGCCGCAGGCTGCCAAGGTCGGCGAGGATGTCAGGATTGGGCTCGAGTTCGAGCTCCATCGCGCCTCTGCGCTTGATCTTCTCCGGCGCTGCGTTCTTCACGTGGTAGTCGGCCACCGCCGCAGCCATGATGATGATGCTGGTCCGCTCCCAGCGATCGAGCACGGCGGTGCGCATCTGCTGTGCGGTCTCGACGAAGATGGTTTCAGCGGCGCTGGGCGGCTGCAACGCAGTCGGTCCGCTGACCAGGGTAACCTTCGCGCCGCGGCGGATCGCGGCTTCGGCCAGCGCATATCCCATCTTGCCGCTGGAGCGATTGCCGAGATAGCGCACCGGATCGATGGGCTCATGCGTGGGACCGGCCGTGATAAGCACGGTTTCTCCGGCGAGATCCTGCGCCACGCCCAGCCGCTCCAACGTTGCTGCGACAATTTCTTCCGGCTCAGCCAGCCGGCCCGCTCCGACCATTCCGCACGCGAGATAGCCGCTGCCCGGCTCAACGATGTGTACTCCTCGACCGCGAAGGATCTCCAGATTCGCCTGCGTCGCCGGATGCTCCCACATGTTTACGTTCATCGCGGGCGCGATCACAACGGGCGCGGTCGTCGCCAGGTAGAGTGTGCTAAGAAAGTCATTGGCGATGCCTTGCGCGAACTTGGCGATCGTATCGGCGGTGGCGGGCGCGACCAGCAGGCCGTCGATCGATTGCGCGACGGAGATGTGTTCGACGGCGGAGTCGAGATTAGGCTGCTCGGCCGAGGAGCCGAACATGCTGGTGATGACCTTCTCGCCGGAGAGCGCGGCGAAGGTCAGCGGGCGAACGAACTCCTGCGCCGCGGCGGTCATGATGACCTGCACCTGGACTCCGCGCTCCTGCAAATGGCGAACGATTTCGGCAGCTTTGTAAGCGGCGATGCCGCCGCTGACGGCCAATACGATTTTCATGATGTGTCCCGGCTATCCTCCGCCTGCGAAGCGATAGGAAGCCTGTTGGAGAGATGCCCGGCCGAGGCGAAAGTTGCGTCGCTGGGCCGCTCCCACGCTCATTAGAACGCTTGAGAGGCGAGGAAGCAACCGCTATGGCGGTTGACATCCCGTGTGTCGCCCCTGAAGGGGCTCGGGATTTTAAGGGACGATTACCCAGGACTTCGTCCTTGGCTGAACTGAGCCGTCCGGCGTTGCGGGACTGGAGTCTGCTACTTCCGCGACCGTGACGGTGAGCGACGTGCTCACGAAGCTCGCGCGCTGGCGCTCTGATCAATGCCATCCGCGAGGGCGAAGTCCACGGCAGCCTCGCAGTGGATTGCCATGGTGTCGAACAGCGGCACCGTGCTATCGGACGACTGCACAATCATCATCAGTTCTGTGCAACCCAGGATGATGCCCTCAGCGCCGGATTGCGCCAGCCCGGCAATGGCCTCACGATACCGCTCTCTCGACTCGGGTTTGACCACGCCGCAAACCAGTTCGTTCAGGATGACGTCGTGTATAACGCGCCGCTGGTCGGGGGGAGGGATGATTACCTCAAGCCCAAACTTCTCCCGCAGGCGTGCGGTATAGAAGTCCTTCTCCATGGTGAACGCCGTGCCCAGCAGGCCGGCGCATTTGATGCCTTGGGCGACGATGCGCTTGCCGGTTGCGTCGGCGATGTGCAACAGAGGAATGCCGATGGCTTTCTCGACCGCCGGCGCTGCCAGGTGCATGGTGTTGGCGCCAATCAACAGGATGTCCGCACCACCACGCTCCAGGCGTTGGGCCGCGTCGACCATCAGCTCGGTTGCTTCGTCCCATTTTTCGGCGGCTTGAAACCGATACAAGTCGCCGAAGTTGATGGAGTATAGCAGCAGCCTCGCCGCCTCATGCCCGCCCAGGCGCTGGTTCACCAGTTTGTTCAGTGTGCTGTAGTAGTGCGCTGTACTCTCCCAGCTCATACCTCCGATTAAGCCAATGGTCTTCATGAAGCGGGCCACCTCTTTCAAGACAATACTAAACTGCAGCACCAGGGCGACACCCTGCGCACCCATTGCTTGACAACCGTCGCCGACCCGAACATACTTGGCGCCGCTCCAGCAGCCAGAATGAGGGAGGAGCCATGAAGAAGAAGGCAGCCGCGAAGAAGACCCCCGCTAAGAAAGCCCGCGCGTCACAACCGGCCAAGCGCGCCGCCAAGGCCTCGAAGAGCGCCAAACCCGCGAAGGCGGCTGCCAAAGCTGCGAAGCCGCCGCTGAGCCAGCCTCCCGCTCCCGCCGATGACGGCAAGCTTACCTTCAACCACGCCATGATCTACGCCAAAGACGTTGACCGGGCGCTGGTCTTCTATCGCGATCTGATGGGGTTCAAGCTGATCGAAGATTTCCGCTACGAGGGCAAGCCGGTCTACGCGCGTTTACGCGCTCCGGGTGGCGATGGAACCATCGCGCTGCACCAGGCAGGCCCGGGCGTTTCACTGGCCAGCGATGGGGTGCGTTTGTATTTCGAGGTCCGCGAGCTCGACGACTTCTGTCATAAGCTGCAGAGGAAGGGTTTCTACATCACGCAGCTGCCGCGTATGATGCCCTGGGGCTGGCGGCATGCCTACCTCAACGATCCCGACGGACATGAGATCAGCCTCTACTGGGCGGGCGAGAATCGCATGACCAAGACCGTGATGCAGGCCGCGAAAAATGCCGCCAAGAGATAACGTGCGCCAGTTTCCGCTCGCACATCTTTGAGTCTAGCCCTCACACAATCGCATCGGGAGGAGCACGCCTTTCAGGCTAGCTTAAGTCCGGCCTAACACGATCACCTTCAGCCGCTGCCTGCACTTCCTTGACGGCTAAAGCCGGCTTCCTACAGCTGCACTTCTGGAGGGCGTGCCTCAACCAATTGTCTTACAGTTTTCTTTGCGATCCGGCTAGAATCAGCCCATGGCGACAGCGAACGTCAGCAGCACCGGCAGCGGAGAGAAGGTGAAACTCCTCGACCGCGTCACCAAGGGCGATATGCACGGCGTCCACTATGCAGTGAGCATCTTCATTGCAACGGCGGTGCTGTGGGTCTGCGTACATGAATTAGCCGAAGCCAACCCGATCTGGGCGATCAGCTCGATGGTCGCCACCAGCGATCCACTGATGAAGACGGCACTGCTGACCTTCCGTTCGCGTCTCATCAATACTCTGGCCGGCTGCGCCGTGGGACTGTTGTTCATCGCCATCGGAGGCACGCGAGTCCTAACTCTGCCGCTGGCCATGGCGGTGGCGGTGCTGCTGTCTACCTATGTGGTCCGCATTCCAACGATGTGGCGGCAAGGGCCCATTACCGCAGCCTTTGTCATCGCTGCCGGATTGGAACACCACTCCCGGCTGAAAGGCCTGCAGGCAGGTATGCACCGCGTCAGCGAGGTCATCTTTGGCTGCATCGTAGGGCTGGTCGCGGCGTGGCTCGTTTCGGTGGTGTGGCCGCTGCCGGATCCTGTGCCCGCAAACCCTCCTGCTGCCAAGTGAAATGGAGGCAGCCAATTTTCGGTCCGCGCGACCAGGCCGGACCAGCAGTGCAAACGAAGTACATAATTCGAGTAGCGGATCATAGTGGCGAGGTCATGAAGCTAGTGGTGGAATGCTATTCGGGTCGAAAGGGCGAGGAGCGGCCCGCTCGTTTCCGGCTGGACGAAAGACCGTATCTGGTCGAGGAGGTTTTGGACCAGTGGTATGACCCCGATAGCATCAGCTACAAAGTCCGCGCCAACGATGGCAATCTGTACATTTTGCGGCAGCAAACATCGACACCGGAAGGTGTGTGGGAGCTGGTATCGTTCCGGCAAGAGCGGCAGAGAAGTTGAAGTGTCGCGGGCTAAAGCCTGCTCCAAAAAAGAAAACACTCTTGCGGCACACCTGAAGGTGTGCCCTTTCAAAACGCAAGGCAGACGACTCGGTGAACGTTACTTGCGATAGACCACGCCACCCTTCATCACGAAGCTCACTCGAGTGAGCGCACTGATGTCTTTTGTAGGATCGCCGGGCACCGCGACCACGTCGGCGTAGTAGCCGGGCTTGAGCGCTGCAATCTGATTTTCCCAGCCAAGCAACTTTGCGCCGTTGAGAAAGTCCGCCTGCAACACTGCCACCGGATTCATCCCGTACTGCACCATGAGTTCGAATTCGCGCGCCTGGGTGCCATGAGGGAACGGGCCAACGTCGGAGCCGACCGCCATGGGTACGCCCGCCGCCAATTGCTTCTTGAATTGTTCCGCATGAAACGCCTGCAGCTTGCGCTCGCGCTCGCCCGCGGCCGGCGTGGCCGCGTGGTCGGCAAAGTATTCAGCAATGGCGAAGGTCGGCACTGCCGGAATTCCCTTGTCACGCATGATGCGCATGGTTTCGTCGCTGAGGTAGTAGGCGTGGTCCACCGACTCGACTCCCGCCTGCGCCGCGTAAAGCGCACCCGGATCTCCCGTGGCGTGGACGCCCACGCGCTTGCCCGTGCGCGCAGCCTCTTGCACTGCGGCCGCAAGCTGCGCCTCGGTGTACTGGTACGGCGTCACCAGTCTGCCATTCACCAGCGTGTCTCTTCCGGTCTCATAGATCTTGATGAAGTCGGCGCCTTCCTTCACCTGCTCGCGGATCGCTTCCACCAGTTCGTCCGAGCTATTCGCATAGGTTGCGTTCGATAGCACATGTTGCGCGGGATTGAAATGGTTGGCGTCTTCGTGTCCGCCGAGAATGTCGATGGCATTGCCGCTGATGCGCAGCCGAGGCCCTGGGATGAGCCCCTGGTTGATAGCGTCGCGCACCGCGGTGTCGGCGGAGCCCGCACCCTCGGTTCCCATATCGCGCTCGGCGGTGAAGCCGGCCATCAGATCGGCCTTCGCCGCCAGCGTTGCCAGGATGGTGCGCTGCGGCACCGGCTCCTCCACCGTCTGCAAGTCCTCCGCGCCGGGATGCAGGAAGAGGTGAACATGCGCGTCGATCAGGCCGGGCAACAAGGTTGCGTCACCAAGGTCGATGACCTCTGCCCCGGCGGGACGGCTGACCTTCGATCCGGCCTCAGAGATGCGCTCTCCCTGGACCAGCACTTCGCCGGGAGTGATGATCTTGCCGCTCTCGACATCGAACATCCGCGCGGCGTGCAGGATGATCGGCTGCGGCTGAGTTTGCGCGTGAACGAAAGCAGCGAAGAGCAGGATGAGGATCACAACAGCAGGAACATTGCGAGTTGCCATAACGCAGGAATGCTAGCAGAAGACGGCTCGCGGGCGGCTGAAATCGTCCCTCGGACCGGCGGTGTTGCAGGGAGCGCACCAGAGTACGTGCAGCACTCGATATAATGAACGGCATTCTGCGGCCCAGGTGACATCGGTTGGCGAAGCGAACCAGAACAGTCAAGAAGACAACAAGCCCAACAGCGCCCAGTTCCTCTTCGCGATCTACGCGAACTGTCCTGCTCTATGGCTTGCTGCTGCTGGTTGCCGCCGTCGCAACTTACTATCCCGCCCGGAGCCATCCCTTCCTCGACTTTGACGACAGCAAGTACGTGACCCTGAACTCCAACGTGCAAGCTGGACTCAGCTGGAACACAGTGCAATGGGCGTTCACCACGTATTACGCGTCCAACTGGCATCCGCTCACCTGGCTTTCGCACGCGCTCGACTGGCAGATGTTTGGCCCCGACCCGGCCGGCCCGCACGAGATCAATGTGCTGTTTCACGTCGTCGACGTGTTGTTGCTCTTCTGGGTCCTGGAGCGGGCCACCGGGATGGCGGGGCGCAGCGCGATGGCCGCCGGGTTGTTCGCTCTTCATCCCATCAATGTTGAGACGGTGGCCTGGGTGGCGGAGCGCAAGAATCTGCTGAGCATGTTGTTTCTGCTGCTGGCGCTGGCCGCCTATCGCTGGTATGCCAAACAGCCGCGCGCCGGCCCCTATGTCCTGGTCACCGTTCTGTTCATCCTGGGACTGATGGCCAAGCCGCAGATCATCACACTGCCGTTCCTTCTGCTGCTTTGGGATTACTGGCCGCTGGAGCGGATGTCGTTGCGCGCAGATGGTCAAGGCAAGCAGGCTGTGCTTTATCCGCCGCGCAGCTTCGTTCAGCTGGTAGTGGAGAAGATCCCGTTATTTGTGATCAGTGCGGTCAGCGCGGTAGTTACCGTGAAGGCGCAAGCTGCGGGCCACGCCGTGCAGTCGCTGGGCAAGTTTCCCTTCGGTCTCCGACTGGAGAATGCGATCATCTCCTACGCGCGCTATCTGGCGAAGGCATTCTGGCCTTCACCACTTTCGCCGTTCTATCCCTTTTCGCGAAGCGCGCCCCCGGTTTGGCAATTGCTGGCAGCCTTGGCGGTGTTGCTGGCGATTTGCTGGCTGGTCGCCGCGGGCAGGAGGTATCGATATCTGACGGTCGGCTGGCTGTGGTTCTTGGGAACGCTGGTGCCGATGATCGGGCTGATGCAGGTTGGTGTTCAGGCCATGGCCGACCGTTACGCTTATCTCTCCTTCATCGGACTCTTCGTGATGGTGTGCTGGGGAGTTGCCGACTTGGCCGATGCGCGCCATCTATCGCGCGCGTGGGCCACAGGTGTTAGTGTCGCGCTGCTGTTGGTGCTTGCTGTTGTTACTCGCCATCAGCTTGCCTACTGGAGCGATGAGGAAACTTTGTGGATCCATGCTATCCAGGTCACGACCGGAAATTATGTTGCCGAGGACAATCTGGGTACAACGTATCTGGATCGGCAGGAGCTGGATGAGGCTGCCGTACACTTCCGCCGCGCCATCGCGATCGAGCCGCACGACGGACTCGGCTACTTGAATGTAGGAGTCTACGAGCAGCGGAGTCATCACTGGCCAGAGGCCGTTGCAGCCTACAAGGAAGGTATCAGCAACCTGGAAACAGTCGATATGCTGTCACGGGCCTACAGCAATCTGGGATTCGTCTATTACTACTCGGGCGACACCACCAGCGCTCGCGATAGCTTCCAGCATGCGGTCGATCTGGCTCCGGATACCGAGCAGGCATGGCTTGGACTGGGCATCGTGGCGCAGAAGTCGGGCGACCTGCCTGACGCCATTCAGCAGTACTCCCGCGCCATTCAGGCTCGGCCTTCGGGGTTAGGATATCTGCTGCTGGCGCGCGCTCTGCACAAGAGTGGCCGCAGCGAGGAAGCCGAAGCAGCGCTACAGACAGCCCGGCACTTCCCGGGCAATTTCTCAGCGACCCAGCAGGTCGCCGACGCGCTGGTGGGGCGGTAGGATCTGCGCGAGAACGAACCTCAGTCTTCGGCCGTGGAGTACGACACACGAAAACAGGACTCCGAAGAGGTGGAATTGCAGCTAGCCCAGGACCCTTCGACCACGCTCTGTCGAAAATCGCCCGAAGAGCAAGAGTGTCATCCCGAGCGCAGCCAAGAGCCCGACAGGGCGAGAGTGATTAGCCCAGCGCGGAAGCGCTGGGTTGACGCGCGAAAGAAGACCCAAGCCCCGTAGGGACGACACGGGTCCTCACACAGGCTCGGTTGAGCTGTAATAGCCTAGTGCGCCTTCGGCTAGTCAGCGTGCCTGTTCGCCGCCACTTGAAAAATCGTAAACATACGCCGACAGACCATCGCCGCGCCTGATATAGAGTGCGTATTCTCCGTTAGGTAGTCCGGCAATAGGCGTAATCTTGTAAACTCCCTCTGCTTGCTCCGAGCGTACAAGTTGAACCTGATGTGTAATGGAGATTCCCGAACTCGCGCGCCAGTCACCTGCAGCGCTAATCTCAAACTGCCTGCGTTCCGGTTTTTGTTCGAGATGAATCAGAACCAAATCTCCTGCGTCGACACCGGCATCGGCCTGTTGCTTGACCGGGATGAAATAGAAACTTGGCCGTTCGTCGACTATGGTTTGAGCGTGTGATCCCGGCAGCTGTACGTTTCCATGCCTTGCCTTGATACCGATAGTCACCCAGCTAACAAACAGACTGCCGGTGCGGTCGAAGGTGACGACCTGTCCGAGAATTTTCGTGTTGCCGTTTGCGGTCACTATATACACGCCTGGCTCAGTGGGAAGGCCCCGCGGTGCTGGCGAATGAGGGGCAGATGCCTTCCCTTCGCCAGGTTTCGGCGGTAGGGGCGGAGCGCCTGCCATCGCATCGATGACGCGATTGGGGACTTGCTCTCCCTTCAGTTCAAGCAGCTCGTCAGGCGAGAGATCGAAAGGCTGAGGTCGCATTTTGATCTGCGCAATGATCGTGTTATCGCTCAGGCCTGCTTGCGATAGCCGTATGACCTCGGTAAAGCTAATTCCCCCGACAGGGGGTGGAAGAGCGTGATTTTGTGCGACAGCGCAATATGGCAGGGCGAAAAGCAGGAACCACAGCGAAAGAGTCGAGGAACGTCGTCCGCGCATGGAAGTCCTCCCGTAGGAAGGCTAGCGCGTACGGGGTATTTGAGATTCCATGAGTTTGACCGCACTTCCAGAATCTTGCTCAGAACGCCATTCTGATTTGCGGATGACAAGCCCCGGCCAGCGGCCGCACGTCCGAGGGCTTGCCTTCCCATTCTCACCGATTCCGCGCGATTTGGAAAATTTTTTCACATTGCAAGACCTGTCAGAATCCCGGAGTGCCGCCCCTAAAGGGGCTTGGGACTTTGGGGGCAAGCCTTCCCAGGACTTCGTCCTGGGCTAAACTGAGCCGTCCCGCTTTGCGGGACTCGGCTCATGTGGATTCGAAACTCGCCCGCCGAACAGCCCTTGGCCTCTTGGCATGCCGAATGCATAGAACCCTGTTGGTGACCCTGACGAATGCCATTTCGGTCGACGTGGAAGACTACTTCCAGACCGAAGCCATGTCGGCCGTGGCGCCCCGGAGCGAGTGGGAAAGCTTCCCTGCCCGGGTTGAGGCCAGTACCGGCGCCTTGTTCGATCTGTTTGCGCGGTTCGACGTCAAAGGGACATTCTTCTTCCTGGGCTGGGTGGCCGAGCATTTTCCGCACCTGGTCCGCCAAGCCCACGAACTGGGACACGAAGTTGGTTGCCACAGCTATTGGCATCACCCCGTGTTTCGGTTGTCTTCGCAGGATTTTTGGGAGGACACCTACCGCGCCAGAAGCGCGATCGAAGATGCCACGGGCGCGCCTGTCATCGGCTACCGGGCTCCGAATTTCTCTATCAACGAGTCGGTGCCCTGGGCTTATCCGATCCTCGAGGAACTCGGCTTCCGCTACGACTCCAGCGTGTACCCGGTGCGTCACGAACTGTACGGCAATCATCACGCGGCCAGATCTCCCTACCTGGTGGGCGCAAACTTGATGGAGATTCCACTGGCGACGTGGCGAGTCTTCAACCAGAACCTGCCCGTCGCCGGCGGCGCTTATCTGCGCATTCTTCCCTACGCTCTGGTGAAGAACGGCGTCCGCGCGATTAATAGGAATGAGCAGGCTCCCGCCGTGCTGTACCTGCACCCGTGGGAAATCGACGACTCGCAGCCTCGATTGGCGGCGTCGTGGAAATCGCGGACGCGCCAATACACCGGACTGGCCGGAATGAAGTCGCGACTGGAGCGCCTGCTAAGGCAGTTTGCGTTCGGTCGCATCGACGAGGCGGTTTATCGGCCGGCACTGGCAAGAATGAGAGACGGAAATTCCCCCGCCAAACAGCCTGCGCCAGGCGACAATCTCCCCGAGACGCAGGCCAGCGCCGGTTAACCACTGGGCCCAACCACATCACTCTGCTGTACTCCACGATCGGTTGAACCGGCATGTGCTTCACTTTGAACGCAGATGGCTGCTGGTCATTTCGCTGAGTTCATCCAGCTTCCGCTTCTGGTAGGCTTCCGCATCCGGACGAGAGAAAACGGGGCGCACACCGTCGAGATATTGCCGCGCCCGATCATAATCGCCTTCCCGCAATGCGATCTCCGCCTGAGCCAGGGTGACACCGGCTCCCCAATCCGGATCTCCCGTGAGCTGCGCGATGGCCTTGGTATCGAGGTTGGTCAAGTACTGCGAGGCCTCCTGCAACTTGCCGAGCCCGATGAGGCAATTGGCCAGAGGAAGCGCCGTTCCTCCCGCCAGCCCCGATTGCGCTCCGAAGGCCTGGACAGCGGCAGTGTGCGCCCTGCGCGCATTAGCCAGGCCCTCCTCCAGATGATTGGCGCGGCATTGCGCCTCGGCCGCATCCGACAATGTGGCGATCGAGTAGAAGGATAACGGTCCCTGTTTTTTTACCGCGATGTCGTAGATGGCAAGGTCGTCGCGCACGGAATCGTCGAACATTCCCATGCTGCCCTCCGATTGCGCGCGCGTGCTGAGCAACTGCATGGTGAGTTGGTGGTCAGGACCGAACTTCGCAAGAAACGCTGGATAGATGGCGTCGGCTTCTTCCACCGCTTCGCGAAATTTATTCTGCACCATGAACGCCTGGGCAAGATTGAGGCGAACCCGCAAGACATAAGGACTGTCGGGCCCATTCGCATTGGACAGCGCAGCGATCAGCTCGCGCGCCAATCGCTCCGCCGTCGCTCCGTCGCCGAGACGAATGTAGGTGAAGGCCAGACGCTGCTTCAGATTGAAGCGCGCGGTCTCATCGAAGCCCGGCAA
>JBARGS010000038.1:0-25368 GCA_049798495.1 Candidatus Korobacteraceae bacterium
GGCCGGAATAGCTCTTCTGCCCGGGTCAGAATTGCATGTACACAAAAACCGACTTTTGCTTGCTCCAGATGATGACGCCGAGAATCAGAATCGAATAGACAACCGGTGACAGCAGCCATGATGTTCGCTTCCACATCGGCGACTGAGCCCAGTTCCGCGCAAACCACCCGCATCCACAGAAGTCTTGATGGATCGGGTTTGCGGCGAAGACATTCTCCCAGCGCGTAATTCACTAGCGAACTGAAGACGAGAAGAGCAAGAAAGCCGGCCCCCCACGTTGCATAGAAAAAGTAGCTGGCCGACAGCAGCACCGCCTTGCGCAAAGTGCGAGAGCGCAGCGTCCGCCAAAGCAGCCATACCAGCGGGACAAACAGGATGTAGGTCAAGCTTTGGACGGTCACGCGGCAGAAATCTCCTTGCTTCTTGAACTGGGAATCACAAATCGGGTTTCAGATCTGCGCCACCTCGGCCAACGGCGGCGCATAGGCATACTTCTCTCCCTTCTTCAACGATTGAATAAGCATGCAAACCTGGCGAGTGCGAAGATTCCAATCGCAGTTACGGACCACTGCCTGGCGTTGACGACTGGCCTCCGCCGTGTCATTGCGCAAGGCGTCTTCAACCAGTGCGACAAACTCTTCCGGGGACCGGTAAACTCGAATCCCCGGTGTGCACAGGTACTCGTACAAAGGAGAAATCACAACCGGCTTGCCCGTCGCCAGATACTCGCGAACCTTGATCGCGCTGCCGTAGCTGGTGAATGCGTTGTCCTGCCGCCAGGGGAGTACGCACACGTCGAAGCGCTTCACAAATCTCGGCAGTTCTGCATACGCCTTCGAGCCGAGAAAGTGAATATTCGGAGCGGAAACCTGCACTAAGTTCGACTTCAGACCGAGCATCACCCAATGCCACTCCGGCCGCAGACGCGATACCTCGGCCATCAACTCCGTGTCCATGACGTAGTCCATTGCCCCGAAATAGCCAAGAATGGGACGCGGAATGTGCGCGATTTCAGAAGCGGCTTCTGATGGTTCGGTTGCGAAATGGTCGAAGTCAACCGCCTGTTCGAGGTAGTAGCGATTGGGTTCGCACGACTCCTGGAAGAGCTTGCGGCCGGAGAACATCACCACATCAGCCGATTGCTTAAGCTTGCGGTCGAAGGACCGGATTACTTCGGCGGAAAGAGCGCTATCCTCGTTGGCGTCGTACTTGTCGCTCACTTGATAGAGCAACATCTGCTCGCCCAGATGTCCCACAATGTCGGCGGCGGACGGAATTGCAATCCATAGCACCGGACTGCGAATTCCGATCAGGAGCATGGCGAGCCGAACTTGAAGCACCAGCAGGAACCAGTTGAGCTTACGCGCAACTCTTATTCCGTAAACCGGCAAGTTGATCGGCGTCATCACCCAGAGCCCTTCCGGCGCCTTGCGCAGCCATTTCACATAGCTTTTCAGCTTGCGTCGAACCTTCAGAAAGAAGTCGGGATTCGAGAGGGACGGTAATCCCATGCTGATAGAGTTCACGAACAGCACCTTGTTCTGTGCTGCAAGGCGTTTGAGGATATGGTTCTTCGAGTGTGGGTGGTGATACCACCAATCCTCGCCGGCAAAACAGACGATGCTTTCTCCTGAAAGGCCGTAGTCCATTTCTAATTGCCCCAATGAATCGTGGTCAGCAAGGTAGCCGGTAGCTCTCCGAAAGCGTGAATGTGAATTCGGGCAGCGGGTAAGGCGACGCCATAAGCTCGGGAGATCTCGCTATCTTCCAGTTCGAGATACATGACGCGGTCGCCGCCCTCGCAAGTCATAGTCAGAATCCGACTCCCAGTAATCTTGCAGGCGACGGTCGTGCCGTGGGACTCCTCGGCGGAGGCGGTCCAGCCCGGCGCAAGCTGAAAGAACAAATCGATTCGGTGATGGTCCGGTCCGTGTATCTCATCCTTGATGACGAAGCTGCCTCTTTTGAAGTGGACAGCACGCGAGCAGCGCACGCCAACATGGTCGTAGCCAGAGTGCGAGGCAGAGAAAACGATTGCCCCGTTCTGTGCGTTTACCTCGATGGGGGTGACAGCCGCTTCATTACCGCTGTGGAACAGGTGATCCGTGTCCGAGGTAATGCCGTTTTGATCGTGTTGGTCGACCGTAAGCACATTGTGCGCGGCCGCCGCACGATACCGGTTGCGAAGCGCAGCATCGCGGGTATAGCACCGCGTACCGCTGTCACAGAACACCTCGCCGTCAGCCAGGCGCAGAACGAAGGTAAGTTTGTCAGAGTGGGTGTGGCTGCCGCGTCCGTTAATGCCGTTGGGCATGGCCGCAAAGATCAGGCTGGCATCGTCGTCGCGGGCGACTGCCAAGCCCGAATTGGCGAGTAATTCCACTCGCGGACGCCTGGTGCCAGGCTTGCTGCGCGATTGTCCACCAAACCACGCAGCTTCCCCGCTGCTTCCTCCCAGCTGATCTCCAAATAAATGAGATCCCAATCCTAGATAGTTCGACAGTCTCAGGGAATTGCGCTGTTTAGCGGGAAGAGCAGCCTGCTGAATGTCGTCCAACAGAAGTTCAACTCGGCCATCATCGCAGTCGCCCAGATGCGGCAGAGTTCCATCGGTGTCCGCCAGAGTCGCAATCCACTTGAACATGGCCGCAAGCCGCTGCTCGAAGCGTGGATCAAGCGGAATGCCCTGCCCTCTTTGCACCAGATACGAATGCATAAACATCTGCGAGACGAAAACGTGATACCCGGTGGAGGCTTCCCAGTCGCCGCCATCCGCATAGGTCTGCACCAGGATTTCGTGCTGCACAGCCTGGGCATAGCGACGGAAACGCTTGCCCGCGTCGACATCCCGCAAGGCAGCGCTCATGGTGGTCAGCCCGACAATGTTGCTGAGGTAATGATTGCTGCGGACGAGGTGGGAGAACTCGCTGTACGCTTCGGTGAAGCGCAGGTGTTGCCACAGGGATCGCGTCACCTTTGCCAGCCATGCGTCTTCGTCGCTCCGCAGCGGCCACATCAGCTCCAGCAGCAGGCACAGACTCACACCGCGGAGCGCCGACTCCATCGCCAGCGTCCAGTTGACGCCAATGCCCACCGGATTGCGATCGATCCAATCCGCCACCAGTTTGCGAGCGGCGGTGCGGTATTTCTCCTCGCCGGTAACGAGATTGGCCTTTGCCAGAACAGGTAGAAACTGCAGCCGCGATAATTCCCAAGGCGCCTTCACGTCAGAGCCGTCGTGTCGCACAACCGTCAAGGACTGCGCCGGCGCAGCGGCCCAGCCCTTACCTGAGACCCAGTCGCGACTCCAGTCGGGTGGCGATCCGAGCGCCACATTTCCGTAACCCATCAGCGGAAATTCGCCTGCCAGCACGCGGTCCGCAAAGCTGACGATTACCTCGCGCTGCTCCGGCGATATCGCATGCAGAACCGGCTTGTAATAACCAAGCGGGCGGTATTGCAATTCCGGAATTTGCTCGATCTCTGCCTGAAAACGAGAAAGGCGGATCTTCCGGGACACCCGCAAAACTGCTTCCAGGGCCAGCGCCCCAACCGAATCCTCACGAACAGCCCTGGTAATACGTGAGACCTTAGCAGACATCGATAAGGTTCCTTTCCGTGCGCCGGACGATAACGAGAATGGCAACCATAGTGAGCGCGTAAGAAATGGAAGACATGAGCGATGCGCCAGAGATGCCGAGGTGCGGAATGGCCCAAAGATTTCCTGCCACATTGAGTGCCACGGAAATACCCCAGATGATCACGAGAATACGGGGATAACCCATCGCATTGAGGAACTGCACCGCAACCGTCTCGACAGCCAGCGTGAATATGCCCGGAAGCAGCCAGATGAAGGCGGCGGCGGCAGGCAAGAAAGCGCTGCCGAAAAGGATCCGGACCCCGACGTGTGCCGCGAGCCCGGCGACGCAGAGCAGGGGAATCATCGCGGCAATCATCCCGTAAGTCGCTTTGCGCGACAGCCGCAGCTTGTCGCGCCAGTCCTGCATGGAAGCCAGCTTAGGAAACAGAATCATGCCGATCACCCCGGAAAGCATCAGGAGGTAGTCGGCCATGCTCGAAGCCACGGAGTAATAGCCGGCCTGCTCTGGCCCAAGCATGTACTTCACCATCAGAAGATCGATACGCAGCAGAAGATAGCTGAAGAAGATAATGAGGTACGCCTTGATACCTAAGCCAAAGTGCTCGCGCAGGAGATCAAAGGAAGTGCGGGGCCAGCTTTGGAGGAGCGGCTTCAAAAGGAAGAACGCCGCTACGTTGCTAAGCGCCATCACTACAACCGTCACGGCGAAGACATTCTGCGCGCTGACATGGCGCGAGAGAATGACGGCTCCGACCAGAATCAGGATCAGAATGCGATTCAGGGATTCAAGCTTGTTGTAGGAACGGACCTGATGTAGGGCCAGAAGCAGGTTTTCGGAGAAGAGAAAGCTCAGTCCCAAAGGTATGTAAAGGAAGCTCAACAGCAGAAGAAATCCGTGCACGGGAGCGAGTTCCGGCCGAGCATAAAAGACCAAGCCTCCGGCCACTGCCGCCCCAACGCCCACCGCAACGCTCAGCACTAGTGAGTTCGCCAAAAGGCGAGGAAGGATCTCGCGATTCCGGCCAAGATAGTACGTGTTGGAAGTGACGTAACCAAAGTGGCCGAACTGGACTCCGATCTGTCCCATGGCTAGCGTGACTGCATATAAACCTCGTCCCATCGGCCCAAGCGTGCGCGCGACTGCGACGGTGGTAATCAGCCCAACCAGGATCAGGAAGAGTTGCGTGCCGTAAGTTTCGAGCACCTTGCGCGCAAGGTCGGAAGCCAAGATTTGGTTCACCATCGCCTTCAGGGCGGACTGCCGCGCTGCTGCCGGCGCGAGCACCGCGATCTCAGCTTCCGAATTGGAGTACGTCGTACTCATCTTGAATAGTCACTGAAGCCAGTACTATTGACGTTCAGAAGCCAAGGGAAAGCGCCTCCCCAGGAACTCCGTGTGACGCTCAGCAGTACCGGAATTGATTGCTGTTAGTGTGTTGCTCGCGTTCCGCGCCCAGGTGTGTTTGGCGATGGCCGCCTCACGCGCCCGGCGTCCCAGCGATTCACGAAGATTGGGATCGCAGGCCAGCAACCGCACCGCTGCTACAAATTGATCGACATTACCCGGCTCGAACAAGATTGCTGTATCGCCATGACTCAACACCTTGGCCAGTTGATCGAGCTTGCTAGCTGCGATGGCCTTGCCTATCGACATGTACTCGAACAGCTTGGTGGGCGAGCCGAAGAATGGCCGTCCATCCGGCATGGGAACATGAGGCGAGACCAGAATGTCGGCCGCATCCAGATACGCGCGCACCTTTGCATGCGAAATCAGACCGGTGAAAATCACTCTGCCACTGGCTTCGTGGGTTTTGAGCAATTCGCGCATTTCGCCATGCAGTGGACCTTCGCCGATCAGGAGGAAACGCAGGCGGCTGCGTTCGTTGCTCTGTAGCAGCTGAACGATAGCCTCTTGCAAAACTGCAATTCCATGCCAGTGGCTGAAGGTTCCTACGAACTCGACGACAATCTCCTGCTGGGTCAGCCCCAACTCTTTGCGGATCTCCTCGCCGCCGCAGGCGGGATGAAAATATTCGGGATCAACTCCGTTGGGATTGACCAGCACCCGCTCCGGTGGAATTCCCCGCGCCAGCAACTCCTCTTTTAGAGGCTCGGACACCACGACGATCAACGAAGCGCACTTCAGCATCACCTCTTCACACATTCGGAGCCAGGTGCGGAAGCGTGTCGGGTCCCAGTAATCGGCCATCCAGATTTCGGAGCCGTTGTATTCGAGGATTAAAGGCACACCCAACCGTCGAGCAAGCACAACTCCCGCCACCGAGAATCGCCCATGGCGCTGATACAGCACGGAAGGCTTCTGTTGAACCAGCCGTGCTTGCACCTCTCGTGCAAAGCGAAAGTTGTAGGAGAGCATCGAGCTTTCCCAGAAGATGTACGCCTTCCGCCGGACGGGAATTAACTTCGTCGGATAGGTGTCGACGGGCAAGCTCACGCCGGAGAAAATACGACACGTGTCTCCGTTTGCCGCCAGCCCTCCCAGGAAGCCGCGAATGTGGCTGACCGCCCCGCCCGCAATCACCGCGTTTAGTGGATAGGGGAAGAGATAAGCAACGTCGAATGTGCCGGGTTGCTGTTTGGCGACGGGCTTGATAGTGAATTTCAAGAACTGGAGATAAGCAAGCCAGAACAAGAAGACACATGCGTCGGCGCACAGGCTGAACGCGGTCTTGGGTACCATCCAGAGCCAATCCCGGCGCCGGTAAACGTGCCATTCGGCGACGCTGTTGACCATCGAGGTCTCGTAGCAGCGATGGAGCAAGCCCGACCAGCGAATCAGTTCTGTCTGCTTCGAATCGGTGAAGCTTTCGAAGTAGACCACGAGAGCCCGACCGCGCAGGGCGCGGAGTGCTTGGATCTGGCCTTTCCAGCCGCCTTCCCGCAACGCACGGTGCGACAACTCCTCTATCTGCGCGTCCGGGTAGCGTTGGGTTGCCAGTGCGCGAGCGCGAGCGCGATCACCGGTCCAGACATGGAGGTACACCTTGCCGCCGTTAGGCATGAGCCCTCGACTCCCAGCTGAGATTGGCTGTCATTAGCGATGGATCGCGTGTCTCGGGTCCGCTGATGTACTCCCGCCACCACAATGCAAAGTTCAGCAGATACCAGGAATTCCAGCCTTGATTTTTGTCCGCGGCAATTTTCATCACCGCCTCCGCATCGAAGAAATCGGTAGCTTCGCAGAACGACGCCAACTCGCGGCGCGTGTAGGTCCCGAGCCGGTCGAAGAACCACTCGTAAATTGGAACCCCGAACCCTTGTTTCTTGCGCTGGATAATTTCATCTGGAATGGCGCCTGCCACGGCACGCTTCAGCACGTACTTTCGTTCACCGTTTTTCGTGAGCAGCGATTCCGGAATACTCATAGCCAGCTCAACGAACTTGTGATCGAGAAAGGGCACACGGGCTTCGAGGCTGACGCCCATGCTCATCTTGTCCACCCGCATCAACAGCAACTCCGGCAACCTCAAGTTCAGATCGAGATACGTCATCCACTTCAGCGGAGTTGTTTCCCACGCCTTGGCTGTAAACCTTGTGCGAATGCCGCGGATGGCTTCCCATGAGGTGTAGTCGCGAAATTGCCGGCGCAAGCGCGGTGACAGGATCTGCATTTTCAATTCGTGCGTGAGCGCCTCGGCCCCTCCCCAGAACAGCGGCTGGCCACATGTTGAGCGGCGCAGCATCTCATAAGCTCTACCCGTCTTGCGGCCGCTTGCCGCCAATAGGCCCAAGCCCAAAGCGCGCATCGAATGCGGAACAGGCAGGGTGTTCCAGCGTTGCAGCTTCAACATTTGTTCCCAGTAGGAGTATCCCCAGAACAGCTCGTCGGAACCTTCACCGACCTGGCAGACGATCACCCCAGCGTCGCGCGCCAACTTGGAAACATAGAAGATCGGCATGCAGACCGGGTCGGCAATCGGCTCGTCCTGTAACTGAATCATGCGAGGCAGGAAGTCGAGGAAGTCCTCCTGCGTCAGGACGCGATCGTGATGCTCAGCCCCCAGTTTTCTTGCGAAAGCCAGCGCGTGCGGCAACTCGCTGATGCAGCCTTTGTAGTTCTCGTCATATCCGATGGAGAAGGTCTGGACCGGGCGGCGTTCGCCCTCTGAGAACAGAGCCGCGTTGGTGCTGGAGTCGATTCCTCCGGAGAGAAAGACGCCGACCGGCACGTCACTGACTTTGCGAAGCGCAACCGCGGTGCGCAGCTCGACCATCAGGCGGCGGGAGATCTCGTCTTCCGAGATTCCTGTCAGCGGCGTGGTGTGATCCAGCACATCCCAGTACTTGCGGCTTGTGATGGCGCCGTGCCGGTCGACTCGCATCCACGTGCCATTGGTCAGCTTTTGGATTCCAGCAAACAGAGTCTGAGGAGCAGGTGTCGTGAGGAAGCTCAGATAATTGAAAAGGCCTTCCTCATCGACGGCGCGCGCTTGATCAGGATCTTTCAGAAGAGCTTTGATCTCGGAAGCGAAACTGATCCGCCCGTGGTGCACGCTGTAATAAAGTGGCTTGATGCCGATGCGGTCGCGCACCAGCCACAGTTCGCGCTTTTCTTCGTCCCACAAGGCAATCGCGAACATACCTCGGAAGCGGTGAATCGCATCGATTCCCCACTGCTCGAAGGCGTGCAGGATCATCTCGGTGTCGGAGTGATCGGTCTTCCACGTGTGCCCGCCGAGAGCTTCCAGTTCCCGGCGAATCTCTGCGTGGTTGTAGATCTCACCGTTGAAGACGACCCACAGCGAGCCGTCTTCGTTACACATGGGCTGAGAGGCGGCGGTGGACAGATCGATGATTGACAGGCGGCGATGTCCAAGGCCGACCTCGGCGGATTGAGATATCCAGACACCGGCGCCGTCCGGCCCACGGTGGATCATCGCATCGCGCATGTCGGTAATCAGCGACTCGGTTACCGCGAAGCGGCCGTCTGCGAACGACAAAACCCCAACAATTCCGCACATGTTTTGGATCTCGTGTGAGCTCTGACATCGGCCGGTCCCACATTACGCAGCCGATGCCCGTATTGAGCCATTAATCTATAGCACAAACTAATTACGTTGTGCATAAATTTATGGCACAAATTTGCTTTTGATAAACACACCTTTGGTGCTATGATCGGCGACATTCTTTCAAGATGGTGGGAAATCCTTCAAGCTCCGCGCCAAGCTGGCCGGCATAGACGCAGACGTGGACCATGTCGCACAGGAGGTACATGTGTTAGAGACCAAAGTTCAACTGAAGCGATGGGAATCCCCGCGACTGGAAGCGCCGCCTGTTATTCCGCGGTTTGCTGGAAGCGCAGCGACAGTGCGCATGGAACCCACATTGTGGGATTACTGGGGAACGATCATTCGTCACCGGGCCATCATTCTCATTACTGTCCTGACGGGTGTAGTGCTCGCGGCGTTGGTGTCGTTTCACATGACCAAGCTCTATTCGGCAACCGGACGCATCACCATCAATCGCGAGAACTCTGACGTACTTGGCTTCAAAGACTCGGCGGCTAACACTCTTGAGGATTACGACTACAATGTCGCGCTGGATACCCAGGTGCAGGTATTACAGAGCGACACGCTGGCGACAGACGTGATCCGCAAGCTCAGGTTGGATACCAACTCGAGGTTCGCGGGCATTGGCGCCGCTGCAGAGAATTCCTCCGTGCCCAATGGCGCACTGCCGACGACCGGTCCTCGTAACCTGAGGGCATTGATCGATGTTTTTCACAATTGGCTGAAGATCGAGAAGGTTCCGAAGACGCGGGTCATCGAAATCCGCTGTACAAGTCCCGATCCTAACCTGTCGGCGGAAATCGTCAATACGCTGGTCGCTTCCTTTATCGAGCACAATTTCGAAACCAAGTTCCAGGCAACAATGCAGACCTCGGATTGGCTGTCGAAGCAGCTTTCCGATCTGCAGATGAAAGTGGCCAGCTCACAGGAAAACCTGGTGAAGTATGAGACCGAAAACAATATCCTCGGGCTCGACGAGAAGCAGAACATCACCACATCAAAGTTGAACGAACTCAACCAGCAAGTCACGCTGGCCGAGAGTGACCGCATTCAGAAAGAGGCGGCGTACCGGCAGACGCAGACCGGCGGCGTGGAATCGATCCCCGCGATGGCTAGCAGCGAGATCATCCTCCAGCTCAAGAAACAGCAGGCCGAACTCAAGAACCAGTACGCTTTGCTCAACAGCCAGTATGGTCCACTCCATCCCAAGGTAGTTGCCGTGCACAATCAACTTGAGGAGGCGGAAGGGACCATCCAATCGGAAGGCAACAAACTCGTCTCGCGGATCCACAATGACTACTTGGCTTCGGTGCAGCGGGAAAACCTGTTGCGAGCGGCGCTCGAGCAACAGAAGCAGGAAGCTAACAAGCTCAACGAGAGCGCCATCCAGTACGAAGTTCTGAAGCGGGAAGCCGACTCCAACCGGCAACTCTACGATGGATTACTGCAGAAGATGAAGGAGGCCAGTGTGTCGGCTGGATTGCGTTCCGGCAATATTCAAGTAGTCGATCAGGCAGTTCCACCGGACAAGCCTTCCAAGCCGAACATCCCCGTCAACATGGCCGCAGCCTTTTTCGGCAGTCTGATGTTGGGGACAATAGCGGCTTTCGTCATTGAGCGGATGAATAATTCCATTACCAGTCCGGAAATAATCGATGCTGTGAGCGGATGGCCTTCGCTTGGCATCATTCCTTCGACGCGGGAAAGCTCCAAGGTTGCGCGCAAGGGAGGCGACCTGATGTTGCCATCCAAGGAAGGCAAGGGCGAGATACCGTTAGTGGTTGTATCGCGTCCGCGTTCCAAGGTCGCGGAATCGTTCCGTGCGGTTCGCACCTCAATTCTGCTGTCGTCGATCGACTCTCCTCCGAAGACGATGCTGGTGACCAGCGCACTGCCCGAGGAAGGTAAGACCACCATCAGCGCTAACCTGGCGGGCGCGCTGGCGCAGATGGGACGGCGTGTCTTGCTGGTCGACGGCGACATGCGACGCCCGAGGATCAGCGATCTTCTGGGACTTCCTGCCAATGCAGGAGGACTCAGCACGGTGCTGATCGGCAAAGACAAAGAGGAGGACGTAATCGTCCCCTCGGCCAAGGTGCCGAACCTGTACATCATGCCGGCTGGCCCGAAGCCACCTTACCCCGCAGAACTGCTGGGATCGAACCGCATGAAGGCGCTCATCAAGTCGTGGCTGCCCAGCTACGATCACATCATCATCGATACCCCGCCGGTGCTGTCGGTTACCGATCCAGTCCTGCTGTCGGTGGATGTGGACGCGGTTGTACTGGTCGTCCGTTTTGGGCAGACCACGAAACAAGCCTTGAAGGAAGTTCGCGAGATTCTGGATCAGGTGAATGCCCGCGTCTGCGGTGTCATTTTGAATTCGGTTGAGGTCGATCACGACTCCACCTATGGCCGCAGCTACTACGCAGGATACGGCTACTATGACCGGGCCCGCAGCTACTACGAAGAGGTCCCGGAGAAACAGGCCACGTAGCAGGTGAGGAAAGCATTCCCCGAGCGGCAATGGAACTCAGCCTCAAATCGACAGGTTCGAAAATCGTGTTTGCCGTAGTGTGCGGATTGCTGGCGGCGATGTTTGAAGTCGTCAGCCTCCGCCAATATCTGGCTTACGAGCAGTACACCAGGCTGACTTTGGCTGCACTGCAGGAAGCGACGCGACTCGATCCCTGGAACTCCGACTATGCCCACATGCTGGGCCGGATTTACCTATACCAGGACCAGGATTTCGGCGCTGCCCGAGTGGCATTCAACCGCGCGATCGCCTTAAACCCGCACAACGCGCAGTATTGGTTGGATCTGGCGAGCATCGCGCAAGTCACCGGCGACGCGAAAGCCGAGGAGGTTGACCTGGAACGGGCGCAGGGGGCCGAACCGACCATGCCCGAGGTGTCATGGGAGGTTGCGAACCTTGATCTGTTGCGCGGCGATCTGCCGAAGGCATTGCAGAGTTTCGCAACTGTTGAACGATACTCTCCCCAACTACGTAAACAGGCCATCCAGCTAAGCTGGCGCGTGAAGCCCGACGTAGACGTGCTGCTGCAATACGTACCGCACACCCTTGACGCTCTCTCCTCGTTCCTAAATGTGATGTATGAACAGCAGCAGCTTCCCCAGGCGGCAAAAGTCTGGCAAGCGCTTGCGGCGCTCAAGGAGCCTATCGGCAGGGACTATGTACTTGGCTACCTCGAGACGCTATTCTCCCGCAACCATCGGCAGATCGAACAAGCGCAGCAGGTGTGGAAGGATTTTCTGAGCACAAACCCGGAAATGATGGAATATGTGGCGCCCAACAACCTGGTTGTGAACCCAGGATTCGAGCGCGACGTTCTCGATGGGGGATTCGATTGGCGCCACGCGGATCGTCCGCACGTGAAGCTGGCGCAGGAAAGTGGCGTGTCCAATAGCGGATCGCGATCGTTGTCCGTATCGTTCGACGGCAATGACATCGAGGACTTCGGCATCTACCAGTACGTCGCGGTGAAGCCCAACTCACGTTACGAACTGCAGGCGTACATTCGACCCGAGAACATCGTCGGATCGAGCGGCCCCCGCTTGGCCATTATCGACCCGTACGATGCTTCCCGGCGCTTCTATGTCAGCGACGATATCCTGGGCAGCTCTCTCTGGTCCGCGCAAGGCGGCAGCTTCAGCACTGGAGCTGACACACACATGGTCGCGGTCTCTCTGGTGCGCAATGCACCCTACGATCCCCTCAAAGGCCATCTCTGGCTGGACGACGTCTCCATCGCTGAGGAGGACAATCACAAGTGAGCGCCGTCCATAGCTATGCCGTGCCATCCGTCGAACTGGAGTGTTCGCCCGGGCGAATAGACCCACTTCTCGTCGGTGGCGTCTTCCTGGCGCTCGCTTTCGGCGTGCTGGACATGGGGGCCGTGCAGGTCGAAGCACAGTTCGTACTGCGCACCGTGGCGGCAGCGCTGTTCGTGCTGTGGGCGATTTCGCAACTCGTTCGCGGAGAGCTCAGGATCGCACCGTCGCCACTCTATGCTCCCGCGTTGGCGTTCATGGGGCTGGCGATCATACAGCTCGTGTCGGGCGTGACTGCGTATCGCCATGACACACTTGTCGAGCTGCTCAACGTCGGCTGCTACGGAGTATTGGCGTTCGTCATGTTGCAGTCATTGAGAAGCGCTTACACCGACAAATTGACCCTGGGGATTAGCGGGTTTGGATTGGCGGTGGCAGTATTCGCCCTGCTCCAATCATTTGCTTCGAATGGCAAATTGTTCTGGATGGTACAGGTGCCAACCGACGCGTTCTTCTTCGGTCCGTACGTGAACCATAATCACTATGCCGGCCTGATGGAGATGCTCATTCCGTTTCCCCTGATCTTTACCGCGCAGAGATCGCTGAGTGTTGCCCGGCGAATGTTTTTTGCTCTGTCGGCAGTCGTCATGGGCGTTTCCATCGTTGTGAGCGGTTCTCGCGGCGGTGTGGTTGCGTTGGGCTGTCAGGTCCTACTGCTGGCGCTGATCGGCCGCTTTACCCGAATGAAGCGTGGAGCAGCCGCCGCGTTGCTGGTGATTCTGATGGCGATGGCCGTTCTCCTTGCCGTTGTCGCCGACAGCGCTGTTGCGGCTCGCATCGGCACGCTCCGCGAACCAAGCCGAGCCGATGTCGCAGGCTGGAGAATGCATCTCAACCGCGACAGCCTTGCCATGTGGCGCGCAAGGCCGATCCTGGGTTGGGGGCTGGGTACGTTTCCGACCGTCTATCCACAATTCCGCTCGTTCTACGATGACGTTCCAATTCATGAAGCTCACAACGATTACATGCAGCTTCTGGCGGAGACCGGTGCGATTGGTGGATTGATAACCATATGGTTCCTGGTGGCCGTTTTTCGGCAGGGTTGGCGCAACCTCAGCCAATCGCGGGCTTCCGGGGACAAGGGAATCACGATAGCAGCGATCGTCTCCATCAGCGGCATCCTGATTCACAGCGTCTCGGATTTCAACTTGCACATCCCCGCAAACGCAGCGCTCTTTTTCGCGATGTGCGCCATTGCGGCTGCTCCCGTTACGCAGCGCACGAAATCGTCGGATGAGAAGCATCTCGGCGGCAAGGGTTACGTTGCACCTGGCGATTCGCCAGACGTGGAAGCCTTGGAGGGCGTCGCTGAGTTCCCGCAGCGATTGCGCGTGGTCGCCCGGCGCTCCTAAGGCAGAGGTTTCGTCCCCGCCGCACTCTCGCAACTTCGACTACAATCGCGCTGGGCTCTCGAATGACCTCCGCGCAGCGCACCATCTTTCATGTTGATATGGACGCCTTCTTCGTCTCCGTCGAAGAGGTGTTCGATCCATCGCTGAAGGGGAAACCGGTTGTGGTGGGCGGACGGCCGAATGAGCGTGGCGTGGTTTCTGCAGCGTCGTACGCGGCGCGGAAGTTTGGCGTGCACTCGGCAATGCCCCTGCGCACCGCGGCCAAGCTGTGTCCGCAGGCGATCTTCGTCGACGGACATCCCGACCGCTACCGCGAATACTCCGCCAAGGTGTACGAAGTTCTGAACCGATTCTCGCCCAAGCTGGAGATGGTTTCCATCGACGAAGCCTACGTCGATATGACCGGCACCGAGCGGCTCCATGGTCCTCCCTTACGCGCGGCACACGCTTTGCATACTGCGATGAAGGCCGAGACAAAACTCAACTGCTCCATCGGGATCGGCACGTCGCGGCTGGTGGCAAAAGTTTGCTCCGATCAGGCGAAGCCCAACGGTGTGCTGTGGGTGCTGCCGGGAAGGGAAGTGGAGTTTCTGGGTCCGCTCGATGTCCGCAAGATTCCCGGTGTCGGAAAGGTGATGGAGAAGCGGCTGCACGATCAGGGCATTGCGAAAGTCCGCGACCTTGCATCACGAGACGAACGCTGGCTGGAAAGGAACTTCGGCGCGCTCGGCGCGGCGCTATCCGGTAAGGCGCGCGGACTGGACGCGGGTGGCTGGTTCGATACCGACATCGGTGAGGAAGAAGGCGCGAAATCTATCAGCCACGAGCATACTTTCTCCCACGATACCAGCAACGCGCAGCAACTCGAAGCCACGCTGGCGCGGTTGTCGGAGATGGTCTGCCGGCGTTTGCGTGAACAGAAACTTAACGCCCGTACGCTGCAACTGAAGCTGCGTGATGCCAGCTTTCACACCATCACTCGCGCCCACACGGTCGACCGGCCTACAGCGGTGGATTCCGAGGTCTTCTCCACCATCCGCGAGCTCTTTCGCGCCGCCTGGAAGGGGGACGCCGTTCGCCTGCTGGGAGTTCACGTCTCGCATTTTGAGGAAGAAAGCGAGCAGATCAGCCTGGATGGCCAACGCTCGCATGAGAAGTGGACCCAGGCTCTGTCGGCCGCCGACCGCCTTCGCGAAAAATATGGTGAAGGCACAATCTCGCTGGCGACGGGAATGAAGGCGCGCTTCCGGGAACGCACTCATGAGAATCCCGCGGGGTTGCCGGGGAAAAAGAAACCTACGTAACCAGATCTACTTCCGGGCGATTTTCTTTGGCGGCAGATACTTCTTATTGATCTTTGCGATCACCACATAGTTTGGATCCACCATCTCGCTCAGGCGTACCTCTGCGACTTTGGAAAGCAGTTCGTAGGTGTCGAGCTCGGATAATCCGTAATCTTGATGGATCCACTTCACCAGTTCGGTGAAGGCAATACGTGCGGCGTCCTCCAGAGGGCGATAGATACCGGTTGCCATCAGATAGTCGTCGTTTTCAAAGCGCGGCCAGGCGATCTTCTGTCCTTTGATAACGTCAACCTGCACGCGCACGTGCATGGGAACCTCGATGGCGCTGCCGGCAATTTCTCCATCGCCCATCGCAGCGTGTCCGTCGCCCAGGTAAAGTAACGCGCCTTTGACACTAACCGGCAGGTAAAGCGTGTTACCTACGCTGGCCTCTGGCGAATCCATGTTGCCTCCGAATTCCGCCGGGACGATCGAGCTGCGCGCCTCGCCGTCTGCAGGAGCATCGCCTACGCAGCCCATGAACGGATGTAGCGGAATCTTGGTGGTGAAGTTCGAATCGGCTGCCTTGAAGGTGGCCATGTTGCTCGCCTTATCGATGGGGTAAAACCAGATGCGCTCCGGCAGATCGGTATTGAGCATCGGCGTGTAAGAGCTGGTACTGATGGCCCCGAATCCCGGCGAATACGTACCGACGCCTTGGTCGCCGTCCACCGTCAGATCGAGAAACTTCACTGCCAGCGTGTCGCCGGGCTCGGCCCCCTCGACATAAAACGGTCCGCTCAGGGGATTGTCCATTTTGACCATGCTGAGCGTATCGCCCGGCTTCTTAAGAACGCCGGCGAAGCAATCGAGAGTGTTGGTGTCGAGAATGTCACCCGGATGCAGCGTCGCAACCGGCGGGGCCGGGGCAAAGACGGTCTTCACGTTGTCGAGTGTGGTCTTGTACGTGACTAGGGCGCCATGAGAGGACTGACTCTGAGCGTGCGCCAGGGCCGGGGTGGTGAAGATAGCCAGCAAGAGCAAATATTTTGACTTCATAAGCGCTGCAGTGTAGCACCCGCTAAGGTCTCCGCAAAGCGGATGAACCGGCGACCCTCGCTGGCGGTTATCGGTCACAGATTTCTGTGATACGTCAGGGCTAGGCTTTCCTTGTAGCCCGACGCGTGCTTGAGCGCGATCGCCGGAAAAGGTGGCCGTATGTGTCTGGCAGTTCCAGGGGAGATCCTCAGCATACAAGGAGAAGGCTTGGCGCGCAGCGCGCGCGTCAGCTTTGGCGGAATCGTGAAAGAGGTAAGCCTGGCCTATGTCCCCGAGGCCAATGTCGGCGATTACGCGATTGTTCACGTGGGATTTGCCATTAGCCTTCTGGACAAGAGCGAGGCCTTGCGCACACTTGAGTATCTGAGCCAGATGGGAGAGCTGGCAGAACTGGAAGCCGAGGCGGCCAAGCCATGAAGTACGTCGAGGAATACCGCGATGCTGAATCCTGCCGGCGGTATGCCGGAAGCATCGCCAAAATCACGACTCGGCCGTGGACGATTATGGAGATTTGCGGCGGCCAGACCCATGCCATCGTGAAATACGGACTTGACGAGCTTCTGCCCAAAGAGATCACATTGGCGCACGGTCCCGGTTGTCCAGTGTGTGTCACGCCGGTCGAACTCATCGACAAAGCGTTGCAGGTCTCAGCGCGGCCGGATGTCATCTTCTGTTCGTTTGGAGACATGCTGCGCGTTCCGGGCTCGACATCTGCAGCTAGCCAAATCTCCGGTGGCGATCTGTTCAGAGTAAAAGCGGCCGGGGGCGATGTGCGTATCGTGTATTCGCCAATGGATGCGGTGCACATTGCGAAGCAAAATCCCGATAAGCAAGTCGTATTCTTCGCCGTTGGTTTCGAAACGACAGCCCCCGCGAATGCCATGTCGGTGTATTGCGCCAAGCAGGCCGGAATCACAAACTATTCAGTCCTGGTTTCGCATGTGCTGGTGCCGCCCGCGATGGAAGCAATCCTCAGTTCGCCAACCAATTGCGTGCAAGGCTTTCTCGCCGCCGGCCATGTTTGCACGATTATGGGCTATACGGAGTACTACCCGATCGCCGCGAAGTATCGAGTGCCGATTGTGGTGACGGGCTTCGAACCGGTCGACCTGCTGCAGGGGATTTACATGTGTTTGCTACAGCTGGAGCAGGGCCGATTCGAGGTGGAGAACCAGTACGCGCGTGCAGTTCGGCGCGAGGGAAATACTCCGGCTCAGGAGCTGGTATCGAAGGTGTTTCGCGTCGTCGATCGAAAATGGCGCGGCATAGGGGAAATTGCGCACAGCGGGCTGGGGCTGCGTGACGACTTCGCAGAATTCGACGCAGAGAAGCGTTTTGGTTTGTCGGAATACCGGGCAGAGGAAGACGGGGAGTGCATCAGCGGCTTGATCATGCAGGGCGCGAGAAAGCCGGAGGAATGCTCAGCCTATGGAGCGCGCTGTACGCCCGATCATCCATTGGGTGCGCCGATGGTGTCCTCGGAAGGGGCGTGTGCCGCCTACTATCGTTATCGCCGTCTGCGGAGCGAGGGCGTTGTTGCTGCCGCGGGAGGCAGTCATGGCTGAGGTCAAGGAGTTTCGTCCGCAATGCCCAGTCCCGCTGAATGACAGCGATCACGTGCAACTTGCTCATGGAGGTGGTGGAAGGCGGACGCACGAGCTGCTGGAAGGACTGCTGCTGCCGAGTTTTAGCAATGAGTTCCTGTTGGAGCGGCACGATGGCGCGACTCTGACGGTTGGCGGCGCAAGACTGGCTTTCACAACCGACTCCTACGTTGTCAGACCGCTGTTTTTTCCGGGCGGCGACATTGGGACCCTCGCAATCAACGGCACAGTCAACGATCTTGCGATGTGCGGCGCCCGGCCTCTCTACCTTAGCTCGGCGCTGATTCTGGAAGAAGGCCTGGCGATGGAGACGCTGCGGCGGGTCGTCGAGTCAATGCGAACTTCGGCGATGGCAGCCAATGTTCAACTCGTAACCGGCGATACCAAGGTCGTGGATAAAGGCAAGGGCGACGGGATTTTCATCAACACCGCAGGGATTGGATTGGTAGAGCATGACATCTCTATTTCGCCACGAAGCGTCCGTCCGGGCGATGCAATCCTGTTGAGCGGGGACATCGGCCGGCACGGCATAGCGATCATGGCGACGCGCGAAGGTTTGTCGTTCGAAAATGCAGTGGAATCGGATTGTGCCTCATTGTGGGAGCCCGTCGAAGCGCTGTTGGCGGCTGGAATTGAGATTCACTGCCTGCGCGATTTGACGCGCGGGGGCTTGAGCAGCGGGTTGATCGAGATCGCTGAAGCCAGTGGCCTACGCAACCGAATTGACGAGGCCGCGATACCGGTTCGAGAGGAAGTTGCAGGCGCGTGCGAGATTCTCGGACTCGATCCGCTTTACCTTGCCAACGAAGGACGCTTTCTGGCCTTTGTCCCGCAATATGAGGCAGAACGAACGATCAAAATCTTAAGAAGGTTTGAAGTAAGCAGGGAAGCAGTTTGTGTTGGACGGGTTCAGGAAGGGCCTGCGGGATTGGTAACAATGACGACCCGGCTGGGGACCGAACGCATGATTGACATGTTAAGTGGTGAACAATTGCCAAGAATCTGCTGAAGTGGTTGTCACTTCGTGCCGTGAGAAATCGCACTGCCGAATGCGGACGAAGGGAGTAACGATGGAAGAGCCACCAATATTCCCAGGTTCTGGAGATTCTGAGTGCCCGAGACCCTGATCATCGGTTATGGAAATCCGCTGCGCGGTGACGATGCCGCCGGCTGTCGCGCGGCTCACGAGCTGGAACGGTTATTCCACAACGATCCCGATGTAGAAGTCATAGCTTCGCAGCAACTGACGCCGGAAATGGCTGAGGATGTTGCGCGTAGCAGGTTCATTCTTTTTATCGATGCCGCCCTTGGCGATCGGCCAGGCGCCATCCGCCGGATGCGCGTTTCACCGGAGCCTGGACCGGCAGGGTTCACGCATCATCTCACGCCGTCATCGTTGCTTTCGGCGGCCGAGCAGCTTTATGGAGATGCGCCCACGGCGATGGTCGTTACGCTCGCTGGCTGGTCCTTCGAGCTGGGGGACAAGCTCTCGCCGGGGGCCTCGCGCCGTCTGCCAGAACTAGTTCGTCTGGCGCAAGGAATTGTCAAGAACCACCGTCAGGCGGCGCACGCAGAGAGTCTGGCACACACCACCTAACCACAGCGCTGAGCCTCTTTATGCAGCGTTAGCGTAGCCCCCCGGGCTGTCACTTTGCTTCAGCAGCGCATCGACTCGCTGCAGTAACGCGTCTGGAGCGGCGGACACCGCATAGTCCCGATTGGCAGCGTCTCCGTCGGCTCGAGTACACATCAGCAGAGGCTGCTGCGGACAGGTGGTTCGCATGGTGTCGCAAAACTGCAAAGCTTCCTGGGGTTGCCCCTCGGCGTTTACGATGATCAGGTCGTAACCTCCCCGCATGCATCGGCTGCGTGCTTCCTCGAGCTGCAGGGCCGGAAAAACGGCATAGCCGTTCGCTTTGAGCTGACCAATCCGTTCTTTGCGATCAGGAGCTTTGTCGATCAAGAGAATCTTCCGTGGTGAATTCATGCAACAGGGACCCTTCTGTCTGATTTATTCCACCGCACATAAGGAGAGAGGCTGCTTGAGCGGAGCAGGTTGCCTCGTATCCGGCCCCTAGGCATACAGATTGCCCACATCATTCCCTTCGACTTTCCTCGAGCCGCAGCAAAAAGGGCACATCGCAAGGATGTGCCCCATTTGGCGTCGTTTCACTGCTATCTATTATCTATGCGCCCACTAATTTTTCCAATATCGATTTGTTGCGAATGGTCAGGGTTGACCCCTTCAGCACCGCGATCTGGCGCTTGCGGAAATCCGCCAGCACACGCGTCACGGTCTCGCGCGAGGTACCGATGATCTGTGCGATCTCTTCATGCGTGAGCGCCAGCTTGACCTTCGGTTCGGCCTGCTCGTGACTGGTCGCCGTCCATTCCAGCAGCAATCGCGCCAGGCGCTCGGGCGCCGAGTGGGAAAGACCCAGGCTGCGAATCTGCTGGTAAGCGCTTTGGCAATCTTTGCTGAGATGCTGCGCGGCTTTGAGACAGGCATCTCCGTGCTTGTGGAGGAAGTTCATGAAATCTTCGCGCTTCACGAAATTCAACTGGCAGGGCTGACCGGTTTCCGCCGTGATCTCATAGGGCGTGCCCGACACTGTCGCGTGCATACCCAATACCTCGCCCGGCTGCGCAATCTTGAGAATCAGAGTTTTGCCTTCGGCGGAAGTAGTGGACAGCTTTACTCGTCCCTTGCACAACATGTAAATTCCGCGTGGCGACTGGCCCTCGACGAACAGTACCGCACCCGCCGGATAGGCGGCTGAATATTTGATTTTGTCGAATGCCTCCAGAGCTGGCTTGGGCAGAGAGCAGAAGAAGCTATCGCTCCGTAGCTTGCAAATCACGCAATTTTCCACCAGCTCAAAGCCGTAAGGTGATCCCACATGTCCTCCCGACGCTACCTCCTATGCTATCACCTGCGCTGTCTGGCACATCCCCCATAAGTAGGAGTCGCGCCTGGAGCGAAGCTGTGGCTCTACCCTCCCGTTCGTGGCGGACGACTAGGACTTTAAGGTTAGGCTGGAGGATCATGAACGATGGCGGGGCCTTACCGCCAGACAGTTCGTGACGGCTGTCACATCCTCAGGTATCCCAAGTCACAGACCCCGGCCCGTTCCGCGAAGGAAAATCTCGCCCACAACGGCTCAAGAAAGGCGGGAAGCGACGGTTCATAACTTCACTTTGCCGGGCCTGGCTGCGAGGTGAGCTGGAATACCAACTCATCTGGCGTACGCGCACGATACAGAGTGAGGGCTTGACCACTCTCCTCTACCCCATATCGCTTCCCGCCGATGGTTCCACGCTCTGCCCGGTTCTGCCCAGACTTGGCGCGAGCAGTTCGAGACTCGCAGGGTGGGTGGAGGTTGGATCGGCGCTGTTCTATCCGGGGCTTCGCCGGTTATTTACCTGATTGTCACACTAGGGTTGAGTCAACATAGCAATCTGAGTTTCTGGATGGACTGCTCTTGGGGAATGCGATTAGTCTTTCGGCACTCTGTGTAGGAAGGGAGACATGACATGGCGGCAACCGCAACGTTAACGGCCGAGTCAATCGAAGTCGGCAGCACTGGTTTGAATCGTTGGTGGCGCGTGTTCGGCGGCTTGATGATGAACATCGCTCTGGGCACCCTCTATGCGTGGAGTGTTTTTGTAGCTCCGCTAGAGAAAGAGTTTGGGTGGAAGCGCGCCGATACCTCGATGGTATTCACCATTGCGGTCGTGGTCTTCGCCTTGACCTTTATTGTCGCAGGACGCCTGCAGGACAAGTTTGGGCCTTTCTGGGTTTCTCTCACCGGAGCGCTGCTGGTGAGCCTCGGATTTTTCCTGTGCTCGTTCACCCACAGCCTCACCTACCTGTTCATTTGCTTCGGGGTGATTGGCGGCTTGGGGAACGGCTTCGGTTACGCCACGCCAATTCCGGTGATGGCAAAATGGTTTCCCGACAAGCGTGGACTGGCGATCGGACTGGCGGTCGGCGGATATGGCGCGGGGTCGGCGCTCTTCGGGCCTCTGGCCAATTTGTACCTCATTCCCAAGTATGGCGTGCATACCACGTTCATGATTTACGGCGCGATTTTCCTGGTCATGACGGTGATTGGCGCCTTCCTGCTGAAGAACCCTCCCGCCGGATATAAGCCTGCGGGTTGGACGCCGGCACCGGCGACTGCGAAATCCAGCGCTACCACGCAGGAATTTACTCCGAGCGAGGTGTTGAAGACTCCGGCCTTTTATTTCATGTGGGTGGCATACGCTCTGGGAACCTCTGCCGGGTTAATGGTGATCAGTCAATTGGTGCCATTTGCCAAGAGCGTGCATATTGCCAGTGCCGCCTTGGCGACCCTGACATTGGTGGTCGGTGCGGCCGGCAACGCTTCCGGACGAATCCTGTCGGGATGGATGTCCGACACGCTCGGGCGTCTCAATGTGCTGCGACTGATGATTGCCATCTCCATGGTGTCCATGCCCATTCTCTACATGGTTGGCGGCAACGTGGCATTACTTTACGGAGCGGTGTTCGTCGTGTACTGGTGCTACGGCACGCAGCTGTCCGTGAACGCCGCGGCAACCGCCGACTTCTTTGGCGCCAAGAACGCCGGCATGAACTACGGAATGCTGTTTACCGCGTGGGGCGTCGCAGGAGTGATTGGCCCCAGAATCGGCGGCGTGTTGTTCGACAAGTACAAGAACTACCAGATGGCTTTTTACACCGCCGCTGTGCTGGCCGCGGTGGCGCTGGTTGCTGAACTATTGGCGCGCCGTCCCAAACATGTCTAGAAGAAGTTTTCAAGCGTCGGCCGTGTTTTCTTTAGGCCCCTAGGCAATTGATTTTCGCCGGATTTGCAAGGAGAGTCTTCATCATGGGTACCGCAACCAAGCTAATGGATGCGTCGGATCTGACCAAGCTGTCGTTTGAAGAGTATGCGGCTCCGGCAATTGTGAAAGAGCAAGCGCTGGTGAAGGACTGGCCTGCCGAGCGTGATCGCTTTCAGCGCGATCCCGACGAGTTCTGGGCCAATGTCGCCCGGCAGTTCGTGTGGACCAAGCCATGGAACAAGGTTTTCGAGTGGGACGGGATTCATCACCAGTGGTTCGTCGGCGCGCGCACCAACATTACCGTGAACGCGCTTGACCGCCATGCTAAGTCGGAGAACGGCAATCGCGCCGCCTTCATTTGGCTTGGAGAAGATGGAGCCGAGCGCATCGTCACCTATCGTCAGTTGTATCGCGATGTGTGCCGCTTTGCGAATGGCCTGAAGTCGCTGGGAGTGAAGAAGGGCGATCGGGTTGTCATCTACATGCCGCTCACCGTCGAGGGCGCCATCTCGATGCTGGCGTGTGCGCGTATCGGGGCGATTCACTCCGTGGTGTACGCCGGCCTCGGGCACTCATCTTTACGCGATCGTGTGGAAGATGCGCAGGCACGAGTCGTGATCGTCGGCGATGCTGGCTTTCGCCGGGGCAGGCCGGTTCCGCTGAAGGGCATTGTGGACGAGGCGCTCGATGGCCTGGAAACGGTTGAGAAGGTGGTGGTTTTCACCCGCGATCCGAAAGACTTCGCGCCAGCCAGCGCTCGCGAGGTTGATTTTCGTGACCTGATGAAGTTCCCGGCGGAATGCCCGGCTGAGGACATGGACGCGGAAGATCCATTGTTCATCCTCTACACGTCTGGTACGACGGGCAAGCCTAAAGGCGTGGTGCATGTGCATGGTGGTTTCATGGTGGGCACCAGCTATCACCTGAAATCGTTTTTCGATGTCGGCGAGCGCGACCTGTTCTGGTGCACCTCCGACATTGGATGGATCGTTGGACACTCTTACATTGTTTATGCGCCGTTGTGCGCCGGTGTGACCACACTGTTTCGGGAGGGCGCAATCGACTACCCCGATCCGTCGATCGCCTGGCAGATCGTGGAGAAGTATGGTGTGACCAAGATGTTTACCGCGCCGACGGCGCTGCGTATGTTCATGCGTTATGGTGAGGCGCTCCCGCAGAAATATGACCTCAGCACCTTGCGGGTGATTGCCTGCGCAGGCGAGCCATTGAATCCTGAGGCATGGCGTTGGGCGCAGACCTACCTCGCGGGTGATGGCAAGTGGGGCTACGTGGTGGACAATTGGTGGCAGACAGAGCTAGGCGGACCCGCGCTCGGCACGCCGGTGACGATGCCCATGCGGCCCGGCAAAGCAGGGCTGGCGCTCCCCGGCTGCGAAGCCGACGTGGTAGACATCAGCGGCAATCCCGTTGCTCCGGGCGTGAGCGGACGACTTATTCTCAAGCGGCCGTTCCCGCACTTCATGCGCACCATCTGGAATAATCCTGCGCGCTTCGAGAAGGATTGGCAGGAACTTCCGGGTTGCTACATTACGGGGGACCTTGCTACGAAAGATGAGGACGGCTACATTTCGGTGATCGGGCGCGCCGACGATGTGCTGAACGTCGCGGGCCATCGCATCGGAACCGCCGAGGTGGAGAGCGCGTTAGTCTCCCATCCCGCGGTTGCCGAAGCCGCTGCCATTGGCATTCCCGACGCGCTGAAGGGCGAGGCGATCGTAGCTTTCGCTCAACTGCGAGCTGGGCATGTTGCATCCGATACGCTGACCGCGAGCCTCATCGAGCATGTCAGGAGGGAACTTGGTCCGATCGCAACCCCATCGGCCATAAAGTTTGTAAGCGCTTTGCCTAAGACGCGTTCCGGCAAGATCATGCGCCGTTTACTCAAGGCGCAGGAGACCGGAGCCGAGATTGGGGACCTCTCTACGTTGGAACAATGAAATACGGGACATCGGCCACCAGAAATGCAGTTGACGTCAAGCCCGCGTTTGCGGCTGCCGGTCCCATCGGGGGCCGGAATTGACATGCGGCAAGGCCACGGGTTTCCACAAGGGGTTGAACATCATGGTTGAGGCCCCAGCGCCGCCACCCTGGGTTCTTTTTCCGGCATTGCTGTCCGAATTCCGTACTCCGCTTTAGAATGCACTTAAACCACGGGAACCATGCGGTGTGAACTAGGGCAAATTACCAGCCTTCATCAGAGGAATTTCCAAGGTCCACGAGTTCGGCAGTGTTCCGAAGTCACGGGTTCTTAAAGAGAGAATGTTCCATCCTATGGGCTTGAACGGAGCGCAAGGGTGCGCCCCACCAAATCAGGAAACGCTGGCGAAGAATTGCCGGGGTTGCATCACAAATTCAGAAATCTAAGGGAGTAACTAATATGGCTCGAACTCTTCAGCAGCAGAATCCGGTGGCGCAGACCAGCGAGGCTCAGATCGCAGTCCATTGGCGCGAGGAAGAATACTATTATCCTTCCGCGAAATTTATCGGCCAGGCAAATCTGACCGATCCCAGCATCAACGAACGCTTCAGCGAGAAAAATTTCCCGGAATGCTTCCGCGAATATGCCGATCTGTTGAGCTGGGATCAATACTGGCACACCACGCTCGATACCAACGATCCACCGTTCTGGAAGTGGTTCGTGGGCGGCAAGATCAATGCCTCGTACAACTGCGTGGACCGGCATCTCGACAAGTACAAGAACAAAGCGGCGCTCATCTTTGTTCCGGAGCCGGAATC
>JBARGS010000039.1:0-30108 GCA_049798495.1 Candidatus Korobacteraceae bacterium
AGCTGCCTTGGAAAACGCTGCGCGTTTTCCACTTTCCCACCGTCTCGACGACTGCGAGATGAACCTAAAGGCAAATCAAAACCGGGAATCTCTAGTTATGAATGGATGAGAGTTTGGGGGCAGGTCAGGAGGATTGCGCCCACAATAGCAACCAGACATGGTCATGTACCGTAACCAAGAACGATAGTTTACTTGACTTAGGTGGAGAGGGAATGAGTGTCGGGGAGCCGCACTTCGGGACAATTATCTCAGTTTCACTGCTTGAACCGGATGGCCCGACGCGCACCTCAGGTCGTGCAGTTTCCAGGTTGGAGCTCCTTTATGGACGCTTCCTGCGGTTGCTTCCAGCCAGCCTAGCTTGGAGTCTAGGCAGGGACTGTGTTGACCACAGCTATTACAGCGAATCGTGAACCATTGATCCACCGTTAATCTCCTTCTCGACTTCGACGCCCCATCGCGCGCTCAACCGTTTTATTCTGAGCAGTCCAATAACAGTAACGGCACATCGGGCCGGACCAGAGCAGGTCGGTGTCGGGCTCCGCGCCGATCCACTTTACCCATTGCGCACTAGAGAAGAATTTCCCGCAAGCGGAACAGGGGTAGCGTTTGCGAAGATGGCATAGCAGTTTGGCGAAAGTCAGCCGCAGCCAAGGCTTCCTAGCATGATGGGCCATAAACGCGGATTCTACACTTCCGCCCTCAGCGCGGAAGGACTGAAGTAACGCCGAGCAACAACCCATCGGGGAGTCCGCCTTCCGAAGATTGTTCAGAAGTCTGGTTGGAGGAATGTGGTGTTGCGGAGCGTCGCTTGAGCTCTGATCTCCTCGAACCCCGTTTGCACTAACGTTTGTGGACCGCGAGCCGAGAGCCAAAACCCAGCGGGATGATTCATCTGCCATGAAGCTGGGTTCCGCGATTACTTCCGGTTGCCAACAAAGCGGGAACAGGCGGGACTGGTCAACACTTCGGCTGTTTTCGGGATTAATCTCTAATCCCCCTCACGGAACGTCTGGCTTCGCGGAGACCTCTCCAGACAACTCTTCACCAAGTGCCGGCAATTGAAAGCACGGTCTAGCGCGATTGTGGCGGTTGCCCGCCCGAGTCGCAGACCGTCAGTTCGTATTTGCTATTCCGATTGTTTGCTGATCTGCGGATTTGCATTTTCATTTCTGAGCTGAAGGTGCACACAATCGCTTTCCTCTTGGTTGGGCATCTTGCCGATCAGTTTCTGCTTCCGTACGCGCTTGGTGCGGATCTCGGCTGCATCTCCGATCCACAGCTCGATTCCCAACTCGCCCATCAGCCGCTCGAACCAGCGCCCGTGCCCACTGGCCTCCATGCCCACCCGCACCCGCAAACCGGAACCTACCAGAGTGCGATAAAACCGCTCGGCCTCTTCGCGATGGCCCAGCCGCTTCTCCGTAAGCTCTCCGGTATCGCTATCAAGGTAAGCAATCTGCTGAAACTCGGGGTGAAAATCTACTCCTCTAATGATCATCGTTCGGCTCCTTTCTCGGGAGCCTGTTGGTTGGTCAGCACCACCAACTTTACTCCTACATCGGAGCCGACATTGTCATGGAATCAATAGCGCAAGTAATCCCGAGCAATAGCCTCGAGCGCCAAGCCCGTCCGGCCCGGGGTTTCCGACTCCATCGTCGCACACTTAAGATCTACATTCAGGGATGACTTGTGGTCTGGCTGGTCGCGTGTGACGTGAACTTGCGGAGCACAAATTCCTGGAAGACGCCGCCGACGGCACGGCCGGCGATCCCAACGAGCGCGTTCTGGATCACCAATCCGCTGTTACGATCGCTTTCCGGATAATAGAAGGAAGAAATGCTAGCGGTGGCGAAACTACCGATGATACCGGAGTAGTTCGGCTGCCAACGTCCATTGTCGCCTTTGCGGATGATGGCATGGCTGAGAGCGTGCTCAAGCCGCGAGCGAGTTGTGCCGGTACCTTGATAAAAGTAGCGAGGATCTTGTTTGAACAGAGATGCCAGAACAGCGTCATCAATAAAGGATCCGGTAAGTAGACCGGCGTAAGCCACAGAGAACCGTTTTCCATAGCCGCCGGCTTCTTGTCCAAGTCCACCATAGTCATTGGTAGCCTGTTGAATCCCTGCCAAGGCGCCCACCCCGAGGAATGTAACGGGATCGGAAACCGATCTCAAGGCAAGCTGAAACTTTTGCCTGGCATTAAGCGGAGCCGCATCGGGAATATAGCTGACGTAAAAATTAGGCGCGATGCCTAGCACCCGCTGCTTTTCCTGCTGTTTGATCTGGATCTGTGCAACCTGCTCAGTGGGCAGCCCGACTTGCACCGTCGTCGTCGTCTGCGCAACCTTCAGCACCATCTCCGGCACCAGAAACGCCTGTCCCGGTTGCAATGATCCAGTGAAAGTTGTTGTTTCGAAACCCGGAGCCACAATGGTGAGCTGGAACGAACCGGGCGCAAGATTGTCAAAGGAAAATTGCCCGTTGTCGCCCGAAGACACTTGTCGCGTGTTCGGGTCATCCGGGCGCGTCAGCCTCACTTGAGCTCCCACGGCAACCGCGCCACCTTGGTCAAGCACGGTGCCCGCAATCCTGCCGCTCGGTTGAGAGTTGGCCTGTTCCGGAGACATGTTCGTCGTTTGAGAGTTTTGCTGCGTCGGCGTGGCGCTTTGTTGCTGGGAATTCGCTAGCTGTTGGGCGTGACCTGCCGCTACCAACAACAACGTACACGCCAGCACCGAACCTGAGAGAACCCCCACTCGGCCTATGCAATTCATTTCTCTCATACCCTCTCTTAGAGCAGCCCGCCGTAGACTCCGTTGAGAGGCGGACGTGCTCGAATCAGTTAGATGTAAAGGTTAACGACGATTGTTAGGAATGAGTGGGTAAAGTTGGAAGTATGACGAATAAGTAATACGAGTTACGAAAGAAGTAATTTACGCTGCAAGGCGCCCGCCAATCTCCTGTACTTGTGCGCCGCAGCGTGGGGTCAAGTGCGATGTCCTTGACGGTTTCGAGGAATCGCAGCGTGGCATTCAGAGCACAATGTGATGAGATTTTCTTCGGTGTTGCTTCCACGCCGCTACGAACAGAGGCCATTGGGGCGGGTCAAAACCGGAGAAAGTCTCATTATCCCTGGACTAAAGATGGGGGGCTGGTCAGCACTGACACGAGTAGAAGCTGCGCACGGCCCAGCCGAATGTGCACAGCCGTTGCAGATCGAGTCTCATCAAGTGAGACCGAGCTTCGTCATTCCTGCCAGAACTTATAACTTTTCTAAATTACAGTCTTGACACGATATCATAACCATGATATGACCTACGTACTTTCGGGTTCCGCGCTGCTTCTTTTCTCGGTGTTCACACCTTTGCGCTAGTCTTCGCCAGCAAGTCACTTGCCACGTCAGATTCTTCCTAGAGGTCTCAGTCATGTAATCGACGCTAAATCGCGAATCTAAGTAGTGAGGAGGTATTGTGAACTGGAGGAGTTTTACGAACAGGCCTTCCGCACTCTCGATTGCTGGGGTAGTAATGCTGGGTGGGCTATTCCTGGTTCCGAGTCTGTTAGCACAGGGTACGAGGCCACCACCGATTAATTTTACGCTCCCTTCCAACTTTCAAATTCCGCCGTCCGATCAGCAATGCCTACTGAGCCCCGGCAAACTAGATCTGCAGTGCATTATTGCCAACGATCCAGACGAAATAAGGATCCGGGCAGAAGAAGCACAACTTGAAGCGGCCGCTCTCGCAGCGGCGAAATCAGGAACCCTGGATCCATACAATCAGGTGCAGACTCTCGGCGCGCTGGAGATCTTCGATCCCACCTTGTCGGTCAATAGCAACATAGCCAGTTCTTCGAAATCGAACGCGCTGGACAACGGTTTTGCTCTGCTGAATGTTCGCTTCACCAGCGTCAGCGTGTCTACTGGAGGGAACGGGGCAAGAAACTTAGGAAAAAAAGAGTCAGGAAACAGAGTAAAGCCGGGAGGTAATGGTGGTGCTTTCCAGTAGCTAATTCAAACGGGACCTCGGAGTTGTGGAGCGCTGGGTTGGTAGCGTACGGCGGGACTTGCTCGATCACGTGATCGTGCTGAATCGGAGACATCTGAGACGACTGTTGCATGAGTACATCCGCTATTACCACGAGGACCGGACTCATCTCGCGATTGGGAAGGGCACTCCCACTGGGCGAGTTTCAGCAGTGCCTTCGAATCGCCACAAGATTATCTCGCTGCCGCGACTCGGTGGGCTGCATCACCGCTACACAGTTGCGGCCTAAACAATTTCCAGCTCCAAAATGCTGTCAGGATCGGACATAAAATCACGCTTGGATTCTTGAATTAGGCTGTTGGGCGTTCTCATTATTCTCCGGGACTCTCTAGCGATCGAAGGCCACACCATGCGAAGCGCCGGCGTTAAGAAAAGCGCCTCTGGCATCGAAAACATCGACGGCGTTTAGTTTTGATGAACCACAAGCGTGGGCGGCAGATGGGAAGAGCTTCTTCGCTACCTCCGTGGCGCCGGACTCGTCCAACCTGCTGCATATCACATTCGCCGGCAAGGTGCAGCCCCTGCTACGCAACGGCCACCGACAATGGCTTACTCGGCCGGTTCCGTCGCCCGACGGCAAGTATCTGGCTTTTTCCGCTCAGACGTAGGACAGCAACGTCTGGATGGTTGACAGTTTTTGACAAGGGGAACATCTGGCGGCCACAGTCAAACCAAGACGTTCTTGTGCCCGGAAACCTGCCGACCCCGACATTCCCCTCTACCAGCAGGCCAAGGCGGAGTACGCCCGGCTGCTGGCGACACAGGAGAACTAACACTAGGAGATCGCGCCAGGATTCTGCAAGGTCTCGCAAGGTCGTGAAATACCAAGCGGGGATCCCCGCGTTACCGTCTGCTCAGTCGATGACGTTTCGGATAGCCTGGTGTCACCTGGCGCCAGCGATACAGCGGAGCCTTCGCTCCCGGCTCTCGCCTTCCGTACGCCTCGGTAGGTTGAAGTTCCGGCATCTTGAACGGCAGCTCGGGGCGGTGCAAACTGGGGTGGCATGGCGAACAAAGGAAGGAAGCTCATGCGGCGCGGCAGCGTGAACGTTACCCAGTGGTATTGCGTCGCCTGTGCGTGGTCGGAGGTTACTATTGTCGGAAAGCCCGGCGAAATGTCTACTGAGGAAGTTTGCGCAGCATTTGAAAAACACGTTTGTGGCGAGAAATCGCGCAAACGAGAGGGCGTGAACCAAGCCGCTTCACGCAGCGATCTGCGAGGTTAATTCCGTGACTACAATCTCCGAACACTTCTCGGTTTCTACGGATGAGGGAAAAGAGTTGCTAGTTACCGTTTTGCAGCACTGGCAAGAGGCGACCTCACTTTCCGACAAGGCAGAATCGGTTCCCATTAGACTCAGTTATAGACTGTCCAATGGAAACCGCCTCAGTCGAATTGACGACAACACATTTCAGATCATCGAAACCGAGGGATACGTCAGGCGAAAGCGATGACGCCACTCGAGCTGTCTGGTGGCCGAACGCTCAAACCAGCAGCCTAGCCCAAGCTGACCAAGTCACATTTAGGGACAGCACGCAGGTAGCTGGGTGGGCAGTCTACGCCGCGAGCTCTTGGATCATGTGATTGTGCTGAATCGGAGACACCTGCGACGACTGTTGAATGAGTACGTCCGTTATTTACCACGAGGATCGAACTCACCTCGGACTGGGGAAAGACACTCCTGCCGGTCGACTTCAACCCTCAGCGCCTTCGAGTGGACGCAACGTTGTCTCGCTGCCCCGACTCGGTGGGCTGCATCATCGCTACACCGTAGCGGCCTAACAACTTTGCAGCTCGGAACCACGTTCGTTCCTTGGCAGTAACGCAGCAGATCCTTGTCTAACCTTAGCCGGCTCCGATCGCCTGCACGATTTCTGAGATATTCAGAACAGGCGAGGATTAGTTCTATGCAATGCGCTGTTGTCCAAATGAGGAGCCGCCAAGACCCTAGCAGGATGCTGAAAAAGTACTCCCCATCCACCGCGCAGACATGCTAGGAAAGCAACATGCGAGGCATGGATCATCAGCAAAGTCACATGTTCAGTTATTTGTCGCCGGAAGCGCGGGTGCGGAAGGATCATCCGCTGCGTGCCATCCGAGCGATGGTGGACGAGGTTCTGCGGGCACTGTCACTGCAGTTTGATCGCATGTACGCCCGCGAAGGCCGGCCGTCGATTGCGTCGGAGAAGCTGTTGCGAGCGCAGCTCTTGCAGATGCTGTACTCCATCCGCAGCGAGCGACTGCTGATGGAAGAGCCTCGACCAGCGGACGACGCGTCATGTCGGCTACCGCATCAGCCAAAGGAAGCGGAAACGGATCGAGGAGTGTTTCGGCTGGCTCAAGACGATTGCTCTGTTGCGCAAGCTACGACATCGCGGATTGTGCAAGGTGGACTGGCTGTTCACCTTTGCTTGCGCAGCCTATAACCTGGTCCGCCTGCGCAAACTATCAGTACAGACGGCCTAATCCAGTGCCGAAGTGTGTCTGCTGAATCCAGGAAAGCTTCAACAGGCACGGAAAATAAACTCAAACGAAGTCTCTCTCCTCTCGCTTGGCGACCGAGCGGGACAGAGTTCATGCAAATCAGAGGTTTTTCAGCAGCCTGCTAGGCGTCGTCCAGTTTTGATGAGCCACAGCCTCACTACACTAGTTCCCGGCTGGCGCTGGTCCTCCGGAGGCCGTGGCCATTAAACGCAGGTGAACGAGAATGTTCACATGGTTTCCGACGATGGAATCGAAATTCGAGGGGGGGCCAGAGTAGTCCTCTCCGATCTGGGTACCAGGCGCTGGGGGAAGGCCAGAAGGTTCCATAAACGTCCCCGTGCACTGGAAGCCGCGATAACTCTCAGTCCCGCCGGCCGGGTTTTGACAATTCTCATCCTGAACCACGGGCGGCCAGGAGGTGGCGACTATAGCCTTCACCAGGTGGGGAAAATTCTCGCGGCCTACGTTGGTAGAAGCCGTAGCCTGGATTCCGCCGCCTTTCTGCCCGTTCCCATCTGTAGCTGGGAAGTCGAAAACGAAAGTGGCTTCACGCGAAACGCGGTGAACTATCGGAGGGCCATACACGGGGCCGGAATATGCTTCCGTCGGGTCCAACTCGACGTTGCGGTCCACCCGAGTCAGGGTCAGATCACCCATGGCTTGCAGCCGGCCGTCAGCAGTGCGCTGGACCGTCTTCGAATGGAAACACACCAGAGTTTGGTTGGCTGCGTTCATCAACCATTGACTCAGGAATTTTCCATTTTCAGCAATGGTCGGCGACATAGCGGTAGCCGGATAAAACCTGAAAACGACGCTGGACTTTGTGGGATCGGCCTCGTCGATTTTCATGCTACCGTTCACCCTTCCGAAACCAAGCGTGAAGTCCATTTTCGTTTTCCCGTAATCCGTCATTCCGTCAGTGACGAGCTGCACATCGGAATGACGGGTGTCCACCTGCCAGGATCCGGCCACGGAAGCAGGTTTCGTGGAAACACCTAGGCCGAGAACACCTAGAGCGAGAGTTGCAGCTCCAGCGAATACAGCCACGTGCTTAAGCATTGTCTCCTCCTCCAAAGATTTCCCCCCTTTGATGCAGGTCGCCTCAAAAAGGTTGTTTCCGATTTTCGAGGTCGCGCAGCGGATGCACTGCATTCCTGTTGGGCAGAAGTTGCTTCTCGCTTCCGCACAACACGCTGCACCGAAATGCGCCATATTAGCCCAGCGTGCTGACCAGCAATTCTACCGGATGCATGACCTGGCGCCGCATGCCTCCCCACAACTGTTCATGGCAGGAGGTACCGCTGGCAACGAGCGTGCGCGGGCCACCCTCCTCTTCAGCAGTGCGCACCTGCGCAAACAGATCTTCACCGACCGCCATGCTCAGTTCGTAATACTCGCGTTTGTAGCCGAAGCTACCGGCCATGCCGCAACACTCCACCGAAGAGGTGACGACATCAAATCCGCACAGGCGCAGAGTCTCGGTCGTCTGCCATGCTGCGTCGCAGGTTCGCTGCTGACAATGTGAGTGGTAGAACACTCTGGTGCCGTGACGGGACTTGCTGGCAGGAAAAACGCTTGCCAAATCCGGCCGCTGTCCGTCGGCGTTTGTAGTCGACCAGATCACCTGCAAGGGATCGAGAAAGTTGCCTTGCGCAAACTTCGCCCACGTTGTGGAGTCCAGCAGATGTGCGTAGTCAGAGCGCAGCATGGCGAACACGCTGGGTTCGAGCACACAAATCGTGGCTCCCTTCACGGTATAGGGAAGCAGCATCTTTGCTAACGTGTTCGCTTGTTGCCGCGCGGTTGCGATCATGCCTTGCGAAATGGCCGCGCGGCCGTCAGGCAGCGAAGGACTCAACTCGACGTTGAGGCCGAGCTCACGCAGCACGCGTATCGCAGCCATGCCTCGTTCTGGCGAACCATAGTTGGTGAATACATCGGCGAGCATCAGCACTTGAGGCAGGCCGGACTTTGCCGTATGCGCGCGATCGCCTTGCGGCTGCTCGCGATACAACTGCTGCCAGGTCTTTCGGGGAAAGAGCGGCAGCTTGCGGCGCCGATCCAGCCCAACCACGTTCTCCATCAAGCTGCGCGCGAACGGCAGACGCATGGACGCATTTGCCACCGAGGAAAAGCGTGTGGCTGCTTTGGCCAGGACATGATAGTTGGCGAAGAACTGCTTCTGCAGCGGCGCGACGCGATCTTCCGGAGCGCTGCCCGTCATTGCGCCGAACATCGATTTCACAGCCGAGACGGGATCGCCGCGGTTCATGCGTTGCCGCAGGTTCTCGTTGAGCCAGGGGATGTCAATCCGCACCGGACACTGGGGCACACAACGCGAGCAACCCGTACAGAGTTCGCTGAATCGAGCATTGAGCAGCTTGCCCGTGCCCGCCTCCCAGGAACCGCCGATTCCGCCGGAGTAGGTCTCTCCCCCGAAGGCGTGTCCCCCGACGGTCTCGAAATTGGCGCAGCAATTCAGGCAGGCGCTACAGCGGATGCAACACAGCGCCTCGTGCAACACCGGGTCCTCGCGCATGCGGCTGCGGCCGTTGTCGATCACCACCATGTGGAACTCGCGTGGCTTCGCCGTCTTGCCCGGCGCGACGAACGGCGGGGCCTTCAGTGGCGGATGCAGGATGCTGACATAGGAAGTTAGCGGCTGTCCGGTGCCGCTCCGCGGCAACAGTTCGATAAACGTGCCGAAATCGGTGCGCGATGGCACCACCTTCTCGATGCCGGCGATGGCGATGTGCAGCGGCGGCAAAGTGGTCGTCATGCGGATGTTGCCTTCGCTCTCTACCAGCATCAGCGACCCGCTGTCAGCGGCGATGAGATTTGCGCCCGAAATGCCGGCGTCGGCTGCGATGAACTGCTCGCGCAGCTTCTCGCGCGCGAACTTGGTCAGCTGCTCGCCGGTGTCAAGCGGCAGCTCGGTGGTGAACTTGCGCTTGAATAGCGCTGTAATGCGCTCCCGCGAGTAGTGCAGCGCCGGCGCCACAATGTGGGAGGGCTGCTCGTCCGCAACCTGCAAGATGAACTCCGCCAGGTCAGTTTCGGCGACGGTTATGCCCGCTGCTTCCAGGGTGTGATTCAGCCGGATCTCTTCTGACGTGATGCTCTTGCCCTTCACCACAAGCTGGGCTTCGTGACGCAGCAGGACATCGCGAATGTACTGGCCGGCATCGGCCGCCGTCTTCGCCAGATAGAAATGTCCGCCGTTGGCGCGCACGCTGGCTTCCAGCTGCTGCAACAGCTCCGGTAGATTGGCGATGGCGTTTTCCTTGATCTGGCGGGCCCGGTCTTTGAGTTGGTTGTAGTCGGGGAGAAGCGCGGTGGCAGCGTATCGGTTCCGGTTGAAGGTCTGCGTGTTGTGGCGGACGGCTGGGCTCTGCACCGCCAGCGTCATGCGGATGGCCGCCAGCAGAGCTTTCTTGTCGCTCTTGTTGGCCACCTGGCGAGGATTGATGTCAGCCGGATTCACTAGATGGGCCATACTCACCTCAACACGATGATGCACAGTTGGTGCGGCCCGTGAACACCGCGCACCAGAGGCCCCATGTCGGCGGTGGCGCTGGGGCCGGTGACGAAGACAAAGTCGCGCTCCAGGCCCTTGCCGTCGAGAATGTCAGGGCGAAACAGATCGCGCGGCTGCGGAACGATCGTCTCCGCAGCGACCACCGTCACTTGCAGCGGAGCCAGCAAGCTAATCATTCCCGTGCGCTCCCAGCTCACATCGATGCACACGGAACCGGTGCTGGCCACGGCTGCGAAGGCCTCGGTCACACTGGCGGTGGTGTTGACCATCTCATCGGGAGTTGCGTCCACTCGCACCCGCGGATCGGTTGCAAATTCGCTAAACAAACTAACCGGGAGCTCGTGGGGAGGAGCATAGAGAATGCGGGGTACGTCTCCGACAGCTTGCAGGATGGCATCGCGCAAGGCTGTGGGCGTGCGATCGGCGACTTGTACCGTAGCGACCGCTCGAAGTGCGGCGGTCGTAAAGTCTTCCATAGCCGATGATTTTTCCATGGCCGGCTGCATGGAGCATTTAGCTTATACCCATGGAGCCGTCAAATCACGGAATTCGTAGCCGGGGATTCAATTTACGCAGAGTCGTCTAACTCATTTGGGTTTAATGCGTACTGCTTCTTGCGGCGGGCATTGAAGTGTCTCAGGATGGCGGTGAAGCGAGGACAGGGCGGATGTTTCGAATGTCCCCGTGGAGTGCCGGAGGCCAATTCAGCTATTTGTTTTTTGGCTCCACGGGGACGACCTAGCTACTTGTCGTGCATGATGCATTAACGAACGCACGGAGCGATGTCACGTGCATCACACTGGACGTACCACTTTTGGGCAATGACCGGCGTGGGGAAAAGGCAAGAGTATAGCCCGTGCGGGACTAACGGGCCGGAGAATCAACCGCGCAAGAATGAGGTGCCCTGATGGCGTAGGGTCCGTCCCCCTCACGGGCCCGCTGCGGGAGGAAGAAGCTAACTGACGAACCCATTGACCTACGCGCTGCACCGCCGTGCCTGGTACTGGAGCGACAGAAGCCGGGCGGTGTGTCGTGCAGGTCCGTTTCGATGACACCCCCGATTACCTTACTCCTCTTCTTGCTGCAATCTCGCGATCACGCCTAGATCTTCCAGGGTCGTGACGTCGCCCTCGCCGCTCGAGTACAAGTTGCGCGCAAAAGCGGGCGGGTAATCGGCGATTTGGCCGCCGTTTGGGCAATGCCTTTGTTTTTCATTCCGGCTCGTTATAACAATGGGTCGGACCTTTGTCAGTCTTGCTCGGCAAAACCGGCTCCCCCGCATCTAGCTAAGAGATCGTGGGTTGCAGAAGCTGCCGTCGTGGGACGTCCCGATGAGATGAAGGGTCAGGCTGTTGCTGCGTTCGTGACACTGGAGATGGGACACAATCCTTCGCCCGAATTGAAGGAAGAGCTGCGGCAATGGGTGGCGAAGGAGATTGGATCGATGGCCAAGCCCGATGATATTCGCTTCACCGATCAACTGCCGAAGACGCGTTCCGGCAAGATTATGCGGCGCCTGCTGCGTGAACTTGCCTCGAGGTCAGCTAAGGGCAGACCCGACGGAGAGTAGATCAATCGATGAACCAAAGCCTAGCCGCCTGGCTAAAGTGCGCACATCATAAACGAGCAACCATTACTTGAGTCGTCACTGACCAGGTGACTTGCACGTATCAGCCACATGTGTCACTGTCTTTACCTTAAAGACCGGTTGCTCTTTGGCGCTCGACGCTGCGCCCTGAATGGTCGTATCTACAGTTCTCACACCCATCATGCCGGTGACTTTGATTTGCTGGCCGACATAGTGAGTAAGCTTATTCGCTTCGTTGGAGAGTTGATATACTGCGCCATTGCTATCGGTGAGTCTGTAATGACCGTCGGTGTGCTTCAGACAGCCCTCAATCGTAGTCGGGCTGGAGCTCTTGTTGGACATCTGTCCCGAATCCTGCGCCTGCAACCAAACAGCAGAGGTTAGTAGTATTAGGGTAAGCAGCAGTGTCTTGCGCACGAAAGCCTCCTCGGATTTCGACTAGGCCAGGACTTCCACTTTGTCCCCGCCATCAGCGATTATGTAGTCCCTCGCACCGGAAAACAACCTATTTTTTCCTCTTCTGGCACTTGGCTGCCGCGGTGGTTTGCCCCTTGACAATTCGAACCCTGCGCTTAGTATACGTTTGCGCGGGCGCCTGTTCCTCATCGGGCGGAAGTGTGACTAGTCTTTGACGTTTCAAGTAGAAACTCTGCTCACCCGGCGAATACGGAGATCACAATGGCGCGGCCAGGGCACGCAGAGCATACTTGAGCTGTAGCGCCGAAGTGGCGCGATGGCTCCGTTATGTACAAACGGGCCAACCGGTTCCATGCCGGGACTCATCTCCCAGGCCTCAATTCTTCATTTCTGCGTTACGGGGCTAGATCACTTCGCATTGGTGCAAGAAAGGAGAAACAACATGGCGGCGACTTCAATGGCCGATTCGGTCGAAATCGGCAGCTCAGGCTTGAATCGGTGGTGGCGAGTGTTCGGCGGCTTGATGATGAACCTCGCCCTGGGCACGCTGTATGCGTGGAGTGTTTTCGTAGCTCCTTTGGAGAAAGAGTTCGGGTGGAAACGCGCCGATACCTCTATGGTGTTCACCATCGCGGTGGTGGTTTTCGCCCTCACATTCATTGTCGCCGGGCGTCTGCAGGACAAGTTCGGTCCCTTCTGGGTTTCGCTCACCGGCGCAATACTGGTGAGCCTGGGGTTTTTCCTGTGCGCGTTTACGAATAGCTTGACGTACCTGTACATCTGCTTCGGAGTGATTGGCGGCCTAGGTAATGGCTTCGGCTATGCGACCCCCATTCCGGTGATGGCGAAGTGGTTCCCCGACAAACGCGGGCTGGCGATTGGACTGGCGGTCGGCGGATACGGCGCAGGGTCAGCGCTGTTTGGGCCTTTGGCCAATTTGTACCTGATTCCCACATACGGGGTGCACACCACGTTCAAAATCCTGGGTGCGATTTTCCTGGTCATGACGCTGATTGGCGCGTTCCTGTTAAAGAACCCTCCTGCAGGGTATAAACCTGCAGGTTGGACGCCCGCTTCGGCGACGGCGAAGTCCAGCGCTACCACGCTGGAATTTACGCCCGGCGAAGTGCTGGCGACTCCTACGTTCTGGTTTATGTGGATTGCCTATGCGCTGGGTACCTCCGCCGGTCTGATGGTCATCAGCCAATTGGTACCGTTTGCTAAGAGCGTGCACATTTCGAGCGCCGCCCTGCAAACGATGACGCTGCTGGTAGGAGCCTTCGGCAACGCTTCCGGACGAATTCTTTCGGGATGGATGTCGGATGCTCTGGGCCGTCTCAACGTGCTGCGGTTGATGATTGCGATCTCAATGGTGTCCATGCCGCTGCTCTACCTGGCAGGGGCCAACGTGAGTTTGCTGTATGTAATGGTGTTTATCGTGTACTGGTGCTACGGCACGCAGCTCTCGGTGAACGCCGCAGCCACAGCAGATTTCTTTGGTGCAAAGAATGCCGGCATGAACTACGGAATGCTCTTCACCGCGTGGGGCGTAGCAGGCGTTATCGGCCCCAGAATCGGCGGCGTCTTGTTCGACAAGTACAAGAACTATCAGATGGCGTTCTACACCGCTGCAGTTCTGGCAGCTGTAGCGCTGGGTGCTGAGTTATTGGCTCGGCGGCCAAAGCAGGCTTAACTCGTTTCCGGCGAGGTCGCGGTTAGGCTTCTACCGCACGAAGTGCATTCCATGCGGTATCAGGTGCGGGAAGACGTAGGCATACAGCATCACAATTATGCCCACGATCGATGCCAGCGCCACCGAGTGCCAGAGCACAAAGCGAAAGATTTTGCCTTCGTTGCCAACCTGATTCGTCGCCGCTGTCGCTACCGTGATGGACTGTGCGTCCACCATCTTGCCCATGACGCCGCCTGCACTGTTGGCAGCGCACATCAATATTGGATCGAGGTTCAGTTGCTGAGCGGTAATGCGTTGCAGGCTTCCGAAAAGCGCATTGGACGACGTATCACTGCCGGTCAGCGCCACTCCTAACCATCCCAGGAAGGTGCCGAAGAACGGAAACAGGACTCCTGTACGCGTGAAGGCCAGGCCCAGGACGGCGTCCATTCCCGAGTAGCGGGTGGTGTACCCAATACCTAACATGCAGGAGATCGCCATCACTGCATATCTCATGCGATACAGCGTCTGGCCAAAGACCCGCAAAATGCGAACCGGTCGCATCCCCAGCACAAGTCCCGCAATGATCGCTGCAAAAAAGCATCCAGTGCCCGTCGCCGTCAGCCAGTTAAAATCATACTTAGCGGCTTCCGGTGTGGGTTTTGAGACGACGGGCGCGGCGCGGGTCACGGCATTGTGCAGCAAGGGGACCTGCCACACCGGAGTGGTCGCTTTGTTCATCGGACTCTTTATGCTCGGCAATCCCCACAGGATGACGAAGACGGACAGGATCGCAAAGGGCAACCAGGCGCGGGCGATCTGCCAGGAAGTGTAGTGCGCCAGTCCAGTATCGGGTACGGTCTGCTGAGCGCCGGCTGCCGTATCTTCTTCCTCGACCACCAGCGGGAAATCCACATCCATGGGACCGCCGGTGATTTCACGTATCATCTCATGACCTTCCAGCATATCGCCGCGGTCGTCCTCGAAACGCCAGATCCGCTTCGGTTGCCAGACGCGTAGAAAGACCACGGTTGCCACCAGCGATACAGCCCCGGCCGCGATATCGACAAGGTTGCTGTCGACGAAGTTCGACCACAGGAACTGAGTGATTGCGAATGACATGCCGACCATCAGAATCGCCGGAAAAACTTCGAAAGTCTCCTCCCAGCCGACCATTGCACGAACCAGCCAGAACGGAACGATCACCGCCGTAATCGGCAGAATGCGTCCGATCATGGCGTTCAGATCAGACTCTGGTAAGGCTGTCACAGCCGCCAACGTATGTACCGGCGTGCCAATCGCACCCCACGCCACAGGAGCGGTGTTGGCAATCAGGTTGAGCGCCGCCGCCTGAAACGGCTTAAAGCCTAGACCGATCATGAAGGCACCGGCAATCGCCACCGGCGCACCGAAGCCGGCCGCTCCTTCCATGATTGCGCCAAAGCAGAAAGCCACAAGCAAAAGCTGCAGCCGGCGATCCGGAGTGATCGCCGCCACCGAGCGTTTCATGATTTCGAACTGCCCGGTATCAACTGCGATGTCGTAAAGAAAAACCGCAGCAACCACGATCCATGCGATCTTCAACAGACCGAAGGCGACGCCATAGAGAAAACTTGCAGTCGCCAATTGGGCTGGCATCTGAAAGACGACCGTGGCGGCCAACACCGCCGCAAGGGCGCCAGCGAGTGCAGCCCAATGTGGCTTGACGTGGAAGACAGCAAGCAAAACCAGCAAGAAAACGATGGGCAACGCCGCAATGAGCGTCGACAGCCACCAGTGCCCAAGTGGATCGTAAACCTGCGTCCATGTCATCTGGTCATTCTCCTATGGCGCTACCAGCTGGCAACGCCTATAGCGTTCATAAGAAGCCGCAAGAAATGCCATTAACCAATGGATGCGTTTGGTTCGACGATACAGCTATGTTGAGGAGCTACCCCATATTTGCCACGAATAGCCCCCGCACTATACACCTCGGGAAGGCTCTGACGCACTATTCTTTTCTTGGATAGGTCGGGCTCGAAACCGGTTTCCCGGGCATTCAACCCGAGTTTTGCAATGCATCCACCACGGATAGCCGTAACCGGTACGACTTCGTCCGAATCGCCAGGCACGCGCTACAATGTCGGGCACGGCCCCCGGATGCTCAGCTGTCTTTCGCAACGGTGACAGACGCTTGTTTCAAAGAATGTCGCCGCTAGCCCGAAAGGACCGAGTATGAACCTGCCACGAGAGAAGCAATCGACAACTCAGGAACAACCCCTCGTCCGCTTTGGTCTTGGCCTGGCGAATTGGAGTGAGCGGTGGTTTCCCGATCCGCTGATTTTTGCGCTGCTGGGAATCGTGGTTGTCTTTGTAGTCGGTCTCTTGCTTCGTCAAAGCCCCAGCAAACTCGCCATTCAGGGAGGCAAGAATTTTTGGGCTCTCGTCCCTTTCACCATGCAAATGGTGATGATCATTATCGGAGGGTATGTCGTCGCCTCTACGCCCGCTGTGTATCGAGTAATACGTGCCTTGGCAGGTATTCCCAAGACACCGCGGGGAGCGGTCGCACTGGTGGCATTGTTCTCGATGCTGACCTCTCTGATCTCCTGGGGCTTGAGCCTGATCTTCAGTGGGCTCTTCGTTCGAGAGCTGGCCCATCGCGTCAAAGGCATGGACTACCGCGCTGCTGGAGCCGCTGCCTATCTGGGGTTGGGGGCGGTTTGGGCGATGGGGTTGTCCTCATCCGCAGCCATGCTGATGGCGACTAAGTCTGCCATACCTGCTTCCTTGTTCAACATTAGTGGCCTGATACCGCTCACCCAGACTGTCTTCTTGTGGCAAAGCATTGCAGCGACCGCGATCCTCATTGCCATATCGGTGGTGATCGCATATTTGTCCACGCCGTCGCCGGAGAATGCCAGAACCGCCGAATCCTACGACATCGAATATCAGCCTATTCGCTCCAGCCTGGAGGCCAAGAGCAAGCCCGGCGAGTGGCTGGAATACAGTCCGCTGCTGACCATCCTAGTCGCTTCGTTGTTGGGCTGGTATCTGATCGACGTATTCCGTACCTCGCCTCAAGGCGCACTGGCGGCGCTTGACCTCAACACTTACAACCTCATGTTCATCACAGTTGGGCTGCTATTGCACTGGCGGCCAAAGCGGTTTATGCGTGTCGTCGTGGAGTGCATTCCCGCGACCGGGGGCGTGCTGATCCAGTTTCCGTTTTATGCGGTCATCTTCGGAATGATTGTGGGAACGGGGATCGCAGACGCGCTGGCGAAACTTTTTGCCTCCATCAGCACTCACAACACGTATCCCCTGCTAGTGGCGACGTATTCCGCAGTGCTCGGCATCTTCATTCCCTCCGGCGGCAGTAAGTGGGTCATCGAAGCGCCGTATATTCTGCAGGCCGCGAATCTGCACCAGGTGCATCTGGGCTGGGTGGTACAGATCTACAACGCCTCGGAAGCACTACCCAATCTGGTCAATCCATTCTGGATGCTGCCGCTGCTGGGCATATTGAGATTGAAGGCCAGAGACATTGTCGGATATGGAGTGCTGCAGTTGATCGTTCACATACCAGTCGTGTTCTTCCTGTGCTGGCTGTTTGCCCGATATATTCCGTATTTACCTCCCATGAAATAGGTCACTATGGCGGGGGGCATAACAGAGGGGTTGCGCGGGCCAAGGCTGGACAACCCAGCCGGGACGACGTAGAGTCGGCGTGTGATCACGAGTTCCAATCTCCTTCCGATCATTGCTCATGCGGAGCGCCACAGAGGACGCATGGCCATCGTCGATTCCCAAGGATGTTTCTGTTACAACGATTTGTTGGACGGATCGTCGCGCGTGGCCAGTGCGTTGCTCGCTGGCCGTGAGGACCTTCAGGAAGAGCGCGTAGCATTTCTGGTGACACCTGGACTCCCGTGGGTGGCAGTGCAGTGGGGCATCTGGCGCGCCGGGGGAATTGCAGTACCCCTTCCGCTTAACTCCCCAAGATCCGAGCTGGAATACTTCATCGACGACTGCAAGGCGTCCACGATGGTATTCGACTTTTCGGCAGAAAGCATGCTGGCGCCGATTGCCGCTGCTCGTAGTATTCGCGGATTGCTGTGCGACCAGGTTCTCCGACACCCGCCGGTAAGATTGCCGGACATCGCCAGCGAGCGGCGCGCCATGATTCTCTACACCAGCGGCACGACGAGCCGTCCCAAGGGTGTAGTCACAACCCACGCCAATATCGCGGCGCAAATCGTCAGTTTGGTGGAGGCATGGGAATGGTCGGCGGATGATCGCATTGTGCTCTGTTTGCCGCTGCATCACGTACATGGAATCATTAACGTGGTTTCCTGTGCGCTGTGGTCGGGCGCGGCCTGCGAAATGCTGCCGCGCTTCGACGCGAATACGGTCTGGGCATGCATTACCCATGGCGGCTCGAGTGTGTTTATGGCCGTGCCCACGATTTACGTGAGGCTCATCGCCGCGTGGGACGTGGCTTCTCCGGAGCGACGCGCTGCTCTCAGTCACGCTTGTGCCAAGCTACGTCTGATGGTGTCTGGCTCGGCTGCGCTGCCGGTGAGCACGCTCGAGCGCTGGGAGGAAATCAGCGGCCACACCCTGCTGGAACGTTACGGCATGACGGAGATTGGCATGGCCTTGTCAAACCCATTGCGTGGCGAGCGCGTCCCGGGCAGCGTTGGAACACCATTGCCGAGCGTCGAGGTACAGCTTGTTGGCGAGGACGGCAAGCCGGTTCCGTTGGGAACTGCGGGCGAGATCGAAGTCCGTGGTCCAAGCGTGTTTGCGGACTACTGGGGAAAGCCCGACGCCAGCCGTGCCGCCTTCCGCGACGGCTGGTTTCGCACCGGAGATACTGCAATTCTCGAGAATGGCGTATATCGCATTCTCGGCCGGACAAACATTGACATCCTCAAGACGGGCGGGCACAAAGTATCGGCGCTGGAGATTGAGGAAACGCTGCGCCGGCACCCGGCGGTGGTGGAATGTGCTGTAGTCGGCATCCCTGACGAGGAATGGGGCGAGCGTGTCGCCGCAGCGGTTGTGTTGAAGGACGACCATGCTCTCGATCTGCAACTCTTGCGTGCCTGGGCCAAAGAGTTGCTGGCACCACATAAATTGCCGTCGAGGCTTCTCGTATTGGATGCGCTTCCGCGCAATCCCATGGGTAAGACGATGAAACCCGCAGTCGCTGCTATGTTTCAAACACCGGTTGCCGACAAGCCCGTTGCCTGATACACCAGCCGTAAATGTTGGATGTGACGCTGGTATCGAATCGAGACGATACCGATGAAGGGAACCAGCATGGAACATGCAATCTTAGGGGCGGGAGCAATTGGCGGTTTGATAGGCACAGCTCTAGGATCGTTGGGCGAAGACGTTACGCTGATCGTGCGGCCCGAGAAGCTCGCTGCCTATCCCGAAACTATCTCGCTGGAGCGAGCCACGGATACGCTCACGGCCAAAGCGAGAGCCCTCGACAAACTTACCAGGCCGGTGGACGTGCTGTGGATAGCAACCAAGACCTACCAACTGCAAACTGCTTTGGCGACAATAGAAGCGGCACCCAAGAGGATCGTTCCGCTGCTCAACGGAGTAGATCATGTTGCGGTGTTGCGGGCTCGCTTTGGAGGGGGTCGCGTAGTCCCCGCAACCATTGCAGTGGAGGCCGAGCAGGCCGCGTTAGGACACTTTGTGCAGCGCTCACCCGTTCGCCTGAACATTGCTGCCAGCGGCAAGCCTGTGCTGCAAGGGATTGTCCAGGGCCTGGGCGAGATAGGATTCATGTGCCAGTTTGTTGCGAACGAGCTGAGCCTGCTGTGGGGCAAGCTTTGCTTTCTGGCACCGTTCGCTCTAGTAACTTCGGCTTCCGGCGAGAACCTCGGCGAGATTTTCGCAGACCCTGCATGGAAAGCGAATCTGGATTCCGCCATTTCCGAAGCATGTGCCGTCGCGAAAGCTTCCGGTGCAGAGGTTGACGTGGCCAAGATTCAGGGCATGTTCGATACATTGCCGGCAACCATGCGCAGCTCGATGGCGAAGGACCTGGCTGCGGGACGACAACTCGAACTCGATGGCATTGCTGGTCCCATTCTCCGCGGTGGGGCGCACCATCGGATTGCTGTCCCGACGACCGGCAAACTTACGGCTACCATTCAAACACTGGCGACCGGGCGGCCGGTGTGATGCAAGTTTCTTCATGCCTACTTCAGACTGTCAGCCCCTGCCTTGGCGCACTGAGCATCCTGCGAACTAGCCATACCCGAAACCCCGATCGCACCGACAATTTTTCCGTCCACTACTAAGGGAAAGCCGCCTTCCACGGGTACTGCCCCCTCGATCGCCAGCATGCGAAGTCCTTCGCCACCGGCGGCCAGAGCGTCTTGAAGCGCTTTGGTTGGCCGTTTGAATAGGGCCGCGGAACGCGCCTTATCAATGGAAACCTTGGTGCTGCCCAATTGTGTGTTGTCCATCTTCTCGTAATAGACGAGGTTGCCGGAGGGATCGACAATTGCGACTGCGATGGTCCAGTGGTTTTTTATCGCTTCGGCAAGCGCCGGAGCTGCGGCTTTCTTGGCATCGTCGAGACTAATGGGCAAGCCATAGGGAGTCGGCATCTGCCCCCAAGCTGTCTGCCAGAGGCCCACTGCGAACATCAGTAAAGAGACCCACCTTAGAACCAATCTCGATGACATGACTTCTCCTTCCTGACTGCTCATTTGGATAATTGATAATACATGTCTCGGAAAAGAGTTCACGGACAAGAACATGGGAAATTAAGGCGTAGCTTTTCCCCGCAGAGGCTGAGCCCGATTCATGATTGACGCGGTTGCGAGCCGCCGTGCCGTCATTCGAGGCGACTCAAGATCGTTTGAGAGAAAACGTGCAAGACCACGAAGTCGGTGGTAGTGGTGGAATTTGAACCGCACCACTATGTTGTGATGTTCGGATAAGACATAGTTAATCTTTCCGGCTCGCTACGCAAATGGCGGCGGAGAGTTTCGCCATCACCGAATCCCGCACTCTGCGCAACCGCTTCGAGCTTCTCAGGCGCCGCTGCGAGCTTGGCTCTTGCGGCCTCCGTGCGCAGACGCGCGACGAAGCGTGCCGGAGTGGTGCTCACTTGTTGCGTGAATACACGGCTGAAGTTCCGATCGCTCATCCCAACTCGGCGTGCCAAGGCGGGAACCGAGAGATCAGCGTCGAGATGCTCTGAGATCCAGGCAATGAGTTCGCGAATCGGCTGATGGTCAGCCGCTTGCGCGGCAAGTTGCGAACTAAACTGGCTCTGACCGGCGCCGCGCCGCATAAACAAAACCATGCGCCGCGCAATTTCCAGAGCAAGCCCGTGGCCGTGATCCTCCTCAACCATCGCCAATGCAAGATCCACCCCCGAGGAAACGCCGGCGCTGGTCCAGATGCTTCCATCCTGAGTAAAGATGCGGTCACCATCCACGAAAATTCGGGGATAACGTTGAGCCAACACATCGGCCAATTCCCAATGGGTGGTGGCCTGTCGTCCATCGAGAATTCCAGCCGCAGCCAGCACAAAGGCGCCAGCACACACCGATCCAATACGGCGCACATCTTTCGCTCGGGCGCGTACCCATGCGACCAATTCAGGATCAATCCTGGAGTGCGTAATGTTGGCATTTGCCAGGATCAGCAAGGTGTCAATCGGATAGTGGGCTTCTGTCCAGCGTACGCCGCCAGCTACCGCCAGTCCGGGCCCCGTCGACAGCGGTGATTGATGCAGGGTCAACAACTCGATCTCATAGGCAGGCGAACGTCTCTTCGCGGTACGACTTAAGAACGCGGAGGCGCGGAGAAATACGTCAAGAGGACCGCCCAGACTCATCAGGGAGACATCGGGGAGAGCCAATAAGGCTATGCGGCGTGTCGGCCATTCCTTCAATTGGACACGCCGCTCCGCATCAATTGAGGTTCTTGAGCTCATGTAAAACAGATGCCTGGCGCAAGCGCGAGGCTACATGAAAATTGGACTACACGAAAATTGGCAGAAAACGAGGGCAAGTTGTCCGTGCGAATTGCTGCTTCGCGCAATCTCATACGCATTCAGGAGGATGGATCATGAAAACGCTGAAACTCATCCCTATCGGAATTCTGCTTTTGCTTTCTGTGGCAACATTGTCAGCCCAGAACACTCTGCCGGATCCGCACAACGACAACTGCTGGTCGAGTCTTGCTGCGCTGCGGGCCTGCCAACTCCAAGCGTATGACGAGGCCCAGGATTACGCGCAGCGCTGCACTTCCTATCCTGAGTACCAATGCAATAACTACTATCAGCCTCAGCAGAAGGCTGCTGTTAAACAAGCCAAAACCATTCCCCAAACTGCCAACAGCAATTCAAGCGGCGCTGTCAGCCAAGAATCCGCGTCCGAAGCGAATGCACAGGCCGGTAGCTCCAGGTGAGAACGGTCATTGCTACGGGATGGTGCCCCATTCTCCGCGACGGATGGGGCGCCGCGTTTTGATCATGACTCGGCCCCTCCGACCGGCCAACTAACAAGTTCCATTGGGACTTCAGCACAGCACCAGTCCTCGGACAGCAACTTTTGGCCAGCTGTCTGCCGTGATTAGTGCTCTTGCACCTTTTCCGTGCCGTGTTATGCTTTTGCCCACGCCAGAAAATCTCGCACCGTGACGTGAGCGCTTGTAGTTCTGATCATTGATTTTTTCGCAGCTCTCGAAGGTCGGCTTCGATGTCTTTTGCGCTTACCGCCTGTAAGGGAGGACATCATGGCCAATAAAGCAGTGGCTCCTCCAGTTAGTACAACCCACACCAAACTCTCACGCCAGCAAATCACCGGATTCTGGGGTGCATGGGCAGGCTGGACCCTCGACGGCATGGACTCAGTTATCTATGCACTCGTTCTCAGCCCTGCACTCACCGAACTGCTTCCGAAGTCGGGCATCAAAGCCACTCCCGCCGCTGTCGGATACGCTGGGTCCATCCTGTTCGCACTCTTTCTCGTGGGATGGGGACTCTCGTTAATTTGGGGGCCGATTGCTGACAGGTTTGGTCGCACGCGAGTGCTCGCCGCTACCATCTTCGTCTACGCAATTTTCACGGGTGCTGCCGCGATGTCGCAGACGGTATGGCAGCTGGGGCTGTTCCGGTTGCTGGCGGGCATCGGAATTGGCGGCGAATGGGCACTGGCAGGCACATACGTTGCCGAAGCGTGGCCGGAAGACCGCCGCAAGATGGGAGCGGGATATCTGCAGACAGGTTATTACGCGGGCTTCTTTCTGGCGTCTGCCCTCAACTATACCGTGGGAGCACACTATGGCTGGCGCGCGATGTTCTGGTGCGGACTCACGCCCGTCATCGTGGCCTTCATGGTTCTGTTCCGCGTGAAGGAGCCCGAACGCTGGCAACAAAAAGCCAAGGTGAAAGGCGCCGGTGGCCTTTCTTCGTTGCGAAGAATCTTCAGCCCTCCTTACACGCGGCGCACGCTGGTCAATACCGTCTTGCTTGCCTCCGCCATCTGCGGTCTATGGGCGGGTGCGGTTTATGCTCCGACGGCAATCATTAACTTGGCAAAACGTGCCGGCATGTTGCAGCCGCAGGCGGTGCGCATGTCTTCGTTCGGCATGGGCTTGCTATCGCTGGGGACCATTCTTGGCTGCCTGGCCGTTCCTCCACTGGCCGAACGCTTCGGACGCAAGCGAACCCTGGCTTTTTACTTCCTCGGGATGGCAATCTGCATCCTGCTCAGCTTTGGCTGGGCATTTTACCAGCCCCAGGGACTGCATCCGTTCATCACGGTACTGTTCTTCCTAGGCTTCTTTGGCGGCAACTTCGCGATCTTCAGCCTTTGGTTGCCGGAGCAATACGGGACAACGGTGCGCGCGACCGCCTTTGCGTTCGCCACCTCCTTCGGGCGCTTCATCGCTGCGGGAGTCAACTTCGCTGTGGGCGGCCTGGTCATCCGGATGGGGACTCTCGGCAAACCGGTTGCATTCACCGCAATTGCCTTCGGGATTGGATTGCTGGTCATTCCCTTCGCACTAGAAACTCGCGGCGAAGTGCTGCCCGACTAGTAAGCAAGCCCCAGGACAAGGAAAAGGGCGGTTCGCTTGCGCGACCGCCCTTTGCAGTTAAACAGGTGTGTTGGTTGCTAGAAGGTGAACACCGGTCCGAACTCCGAACGCCAATCGGTTGACGTGCAGCTCGGCAGACCAGCGACTTTCGTAGTGCAATGGCCGGCGTCAACACCGCTGATGGCCGGATATGCGTTGCCCTGGTACTGGCTTTGCTCGAAGCCGAACTGGACCCATGGATTCATCTTGTAGAAGATGGTTACTGCTTTGAGCGTGTCCTTGATGGGGCCGGCGCCGTCCGCACCAATCTCCTTCGCAAATCTGAAGTCATTGGCATTGGCCGCGTCGATACCGTATTCGAAGTAAGCTTGCCAGCCGGCATTTCTGCCTTTCGGCTCAGCGTTGAACCAGCGCGAGAGCGGGAGTCCGAGCTGGACAAATCCGCCGTAGCCGCGCACCGGCTTTTGAGGCGCAACCACAGCTTGTCCAGCCGAGTTAATGCCAAAAACCGCCGAGTTGTTATCGACCGAGAAGCCGGTCGCCGTACCGGTTAGCCCAATCGGTTGGTTGTAGTAAGACAGCGTCTCGCCGGCAAAGAAGAACCGCAGATCAGCTCCCATATAACCGCTGGCCACGACGGTCGCCCAGCGGGTGGGGAGTGAGACTGCCACTTGGTTGCCGTAACCGTTGCTGCTGACGTCGGCTCCAGTGGGAAAGGCAGTGTGAAATGCTGCCGGTACGGCTGAGCCCAGCACGGTCATCTGTCGCGAGGCGTAAAATCCGCTCCACAGAATCTGCGCCGGAACAACACCGGGAGCCTTGTCCAGTTGGAATTGCAAGGCAACTCGCGATTCCAGTTCTGGTTTCGCCGAATCCGCGCCTTGGCGCTCGCCGTAACCTAACTGGTTGCCCAGTCCATTGACGTAGGTGCAAGTGGTGGGTGTACCCAGCTCTTCGACAGTGCACTTGACGCTGTCGGCCGGCAGGTCGCCCTCGGACGGCATCATGATGGCGAACTCCGGAGAGATCTTCCAGTCACGTGAGCCGCCAAGTTTCTGGACCAATCCAACACGCATCTGGGGAGAGCGCTCGTACAAGTTGCCCCAATAGGCGCCATAGAAGGTCGTCTCGAACAAGTTCATAAGCGCGCTCGAGCCGAAGATCGTCCAGTCCTGGCCAGCTTCGAAGAAGATGTCACTGTTGGGTGCCGCGCTCCAGTCGATACGTCCGTAGGCCAGACGCAGCTGCAACGCATTGCTGCGAATGCTGGAGACGCTGCGATTGTCCGCGCGGCTGAAGTTACCTTCGAAGTCCGCTTCGACTTGTCCTGTGATCGTAATGTTCTTCGAGACGTCCGGCCACTCAAACTTGGAACCAAAACGCGTGGAACGCGCCTTCATATGCCATTCGGGATTCTTGTTCGGGCCGGTGTCGGCCGCTGTGAAGCCTGGCCGCGGAAAATCATCGCCGGTTGGATCAAGCGAGTCGTACGCCTCGGTGGCTTTGATGAAGCCGTAAGGCATCAACCTTGCCCCCGAACCCAGCTTGAAGCCGGCGAGCAGGCTATCCTTGGCAGGCGGATCAATCGGGAGCACACGTACCGGGGCGATGGCTGGAATCACCGTTGGTCCAGTCGGCTCCGGAGGCTTAGGCTGTGTCGCCTGACCAGCAGTTAAGTTTGCACTCCGTGGTTCACTCGCTTCTATATCGACTAGCGAATGCATTGTCTCGGCGTCTGCGTTTGCGCTTTTCAGCTCAGCCGCTTCTGTGTCACTGACGACGCCCTTCGCCTTCAGCAGAAGGAGTAACTGTTCCATTCCGGCCGAGCCGGAAACGTTGCGCAGACTGCTGGCTTCTGCGCTGGTTAGAATTCCTTTTTTCACCAGCAGATCGACGAGCGTGGGATTAATGGCGGAGCCGGGGCCAGCGGTGGCAGGCGCAGCGGCGCCCGCGGCTGCAGTTGTCGGCTCTGCTGTGTTATTAGCATTTGAGTCGGCCGCAAACGCAGTTGCTGCTATCACCAGACACACGATGGCAACCCAGAACCCTTTTGACCGGAAGGAGTTTCGCATGTTCTTGCCTCCAAGAGTGGGCACATTTCTAGTTTCAGGTGGGAAAGTCTGGGCACCCGATTGATAACAACATAGATCCCGCCTGTGAATGGCCTCGGGGGCGACTCTAAAAGAGAGTTGACGCAGCAACATGTGACGTACATCACGCTTCTGACGTAATACTAGTGCAGCGGAAAATGCAACACATCTCAAGCTGATGAAAATAAGGGAGATATGATGACGATCCGACGGTCAATTGGCTTCTACCACTTTAGCGTCACAAATCGATGTTGAGCAGGTTTACAACGTCAAGCAGTCGCCCCAATGAAGTTCGCCGGAAGGTTCCACTGTGGCACCGCTTTCGATGGTTCGAAGGGCTGGTCGCAGCTGCCGACCAACCGCAGCATGTTACGCACTGCGGCGTTCTGATCAACCATAAGAAAGCTGTTATCCATTGACTCGCGGAGTTAACGTTCCTAACATGATGTGCAGTCGCAGAAACAACTATCAGGAGACCCTTCGTGCGCAGGATTGTGATCTTTGTTTTGGTACTAATTCTTTCCGGTGTTTGCTTGCGGGCGCTGGATTCTGGCCAGAAGGCGGACAAGAATTCGGACCTAACCACACTACAGGGCTGCCTGCAAATGTCGAATAGCCGTTACCTGCTCACCGAGGACAACAATGGGGCGACGCATCTACTTTCAGGCGCTGCAACCAAGCTCGGGCATCAGGTAGGTCGCGAGATTGAGGTCACTGGCAAGCCCGCAATCAAAACTCTAGACAGCACGATCGCTGGTGCCGGATCGAGCGCGGTCGAGCAGGAGGTCTTTGAAGTAAAAAGCGTGAAACGCATAGCGGACGTGTGCAAATAGGCTGTGTACGTGAAGTGCTGACCGTCTTCGCGACCCATCGCAGGTCCTAGCCCCCGTGATTTCGCGGATCGTGCCATATCGGCATCCCCGATTTGTCGCCTTAATTCGCGAACAGGCATCTAACAAAGGCAAGGAGGCTTTGTGAGCAAGACACTGATCCTTGCTTTCGTCCTACTCGGTTCTGCGGCTTACCTGCATGCGCAGGCGGGTTACCCAGGACTGGATAAATGGGAGTCTCCCGGCAACGCTTCCAGCCTTATTAGGATTCAAGGGTGCCTGGAAAGCTCCGGCGGCCATTACACAGTCACACACAAGGATGGGTCGGTCCATCACCTTCAGGGCAATACCGCGAGTCTTAGCCGATATGTCGGCCACGAAGTCGAAATCACCGGTAAGCCCTCGGTGAGAACCACGGACACTAGCATGCTAAACATTGCAGCTAGCGCAGAAGAGGAACCGGTTCTCATCGTGGAAAGCGCGAAGCAAACATCTGGAACGTGTAACTCCGCTGCCCGGTGACATCGTCAGCTTGCTTCTGGCAGGACATCGCTCAACAACATTACCGTCGGCGATGCTTTGGGGTTTGCCGACTCTTGCTTATATTGCCCACATCCTGCTCCTCGAAAGTTCTTGCAAAACGTGCTCTGCAGAAAGGCTCCTTATTGCCTCGCCTGCATGGGTCCGCTTCCTCAGCGCACCGCTTGATTACCCTCACTGGCCAGGAACCCGGCATTCGAACTCCCGTGAGATCCCTGCCCGGGGCTTCGGACTCAGGGTAAAAAGAGCAGGCTTGTATCACTTAAACGGGTATATAGTATGCAGCTATTGGCAGCTTAAGGCTGAATCACTTTCTGCCCCGAGTTACTGGTGCGGCGTGAAGAATCTTGGCGCTGGAGCTGCTCAGCGCTGCTAGCTGGATTCGTTGTGGGAGGCTTGTCATGAACACTTTTCCCATCATGTTGGGGACGTTGTGTGTCTTCGCCCTCGCTTATCGTTATTACAGTGCCTTTATCGCCGCCGAGGTACTGGCCCTTGACGATAGCCGCGCCACCCCAGCGCACACCTACGAGGATGGGCACAACTACGTCCCATCGCCTAAGTGGGTGCTGTTTGGACATCACTTCGCGGCGATTGCCGGCGCTGGCCCGCTTGTAGGGCCCACTTTGGCTGCCCAGTTCGGCTTTGCTCCGGGATTTCTCTGGATCCTGATTGGCGCTGTGTTCTGCGGCTGCGTCCACGACTTCACCGTGCTCGTGGCGTCGGTACGCCACAAAGGACGCTCGCTTGCCGATGTCGCCCGCACCGAGGTCGGTCCCTATGCCGGCCTGGTCACCATGATCGCGCTGCTGTTCATCCTGCTGGTGACCCTGGCCGGTCTCGGCATCGTTGTGGTCAACGCTCTTGCCAATAGCCCGTGGGGAGTTTTCACCATCGGCATGACGATTCCCATCGCGATCCTGATGGGTCTGTACATGTTCAAGAGTTCTCCTGGCCAAATCAAGATTGCCGGTCCCAGCGCTGTAGGCGTTGTGTTGCTGGTCGCGGCCGTCGTCGGCGGGCGTTGGTTCGCCGCTTCCTCCTTCGCACATGCGCTTACGTTCGGCGCTCATCAGATCGTGTTCTTGATGGCGATCTACGGCTTTGTCGCTTCGGTCTTGCCGGTGTGGTTTCTGCTTGAGCCGCGAGACTATCTGTCCACTTATATGAAGCTCGGAACCATAGCGCTTCTGATCATCGGGGTCTTTATGGTTCATCCCAACATCCAGTTTCCGGCCTTTACGCAGTTCGTTCACGGCGGCGGACCCATCATCGGCGGAAAGCTGTTCCCGTTCCTGTTTGTCACTATCGCGTGCGGTGCAATCTCCGGTTTCCATGCGCTGGTCTCCTCGGGCACCACGCCGAAAATGTTGTGGCAGGAAACGGACGCGCGCTTCATCGGCTACGGCGCGATGATGTGCGAAGGAATCGTTGCCGTCCTGGCGCTGATCGCGGCCTGCTCCATGTATCCGGGCGATTACTTCGCCATCAACGCCCCGCCCGCGGTCTTCGCCAAGCTAGGGTTGCACACCGTGAATCTCAGCATGTTCTCCACCGAAGTCGGCGAGAAGCTGGCCGGGCGGACGGGAGGCGCCGTCTCGCTGGCCATTGGCATGGCACAGATCTTTCGAGGCCTTCCTGGAATGAAGACGCTGACCAGCTACTGGTACCACTATGCCATCATGTTTGAGGCTCTTTTCATTCTGACCACGGTCGATACTGGCACGCGCGTGGCTCGTTACGTCTTGCATGAGCTACTGGGCAAGGTTCACAAGCCTTTTAGCAATACGGCATGGCTACCCGGCAATCTGGTCACCTCACTCATTGTGGTTATGAGCTGGGGATATCTGATTTACACCGGGTCCATCTCGACCATCTGGCCGCTGTTCGGCACTGGTAATCAGCTACTGGCTACCATTGCGCTTGCCGTTGTCACCACTTTCCTGGTCAATATGGGAAAAGTAAAGTATGCGTTCATCACGGCAGTTCCCATGTGCTTTGTCGGCGTCACCACGCTGACCGCGGGAGTGCTCTCCATCAAGAACATCTACTTGCCCCTGGCGAAGCAACCAGGGCATGCCTTCCAGGGCTATCTGGATTCCACGCTCATGGTGATCTTTGTGGTTGGCGTTGTTCTTGTGCTGATTGAGTCCGGACGACGCTGCTGGAAGACGCTGCACGGAGCGCCGATTCCGCATGAAGCGTTTGGCCCTCCCGAAATAGAAGGCGCCGGAAAGATGGCGTGTTGCTGAAGTTTTTTTAAGATCCCTTGTTGCACCGCAACCTATCGTTTGACGTTGAGCTGGAGCTTCATTATTAACCAGTATTCGTCATTTTGTCGGGCTAGCTCCTCCGCGAACACGCCCTCGTTGTTAGAAAAAGTTCATCGAAGGAAACCGATGATTTACAGAGGGCGCCACTGCGAGGAACTGCCGGGGTTGCATAACAAATTCAGAAATCTAAGGAGTGGCTGATATGGCTCGAACTCTTCCGCAGCAGAATCCGGTGGCCCAGACCAGTGAGGCTCAGATTGCAGTCCATTGGCGCGAGGAAGAATACTATTATCCTTCCGCGAAGTTCATCGGCCAGGCAAATCTAACCGATCCCAGCGTCAACGAACGCTTCAGCGAGAAAAATTTCCCGGAATGCTTCCGCGAATACGCCGATCTGTTGAGCTGGGATCAATACTGGCACACCACGCTCGATCCCAACGATCCACCGTTCTGGAAGTGGTTCGTGGGCGGCAAGATCAATGCCTCGTACAACTGCGTGGACCGGCATCTCGACAAGTACAAGAACAAAGCGGCGCTCATCTTTGTTCCGGAGCCGGAATC
>JBARGS010000040.1:0-4434 GCA_049798495.1 Candidatus Korobacteraceae bacterium
GTCATGGCGATGGCGCAGTTCTTGCACTGCACCGATTCGCCGCAGGCGCGGCAGAGCACGAATGCCGAATAGCCGCGCCGGTTGAGCAATACCATTACCTGTTCGTGACGCGCCAGGCGTTCGCCAATCTCTTCCACCAGCTTGCGCGATAGCACTTCGTCTTTCCTGGTGCGCTGGAATTCCTGGCGCATGTCGAGGATTTCTACTGTCGGCAGTGGGCGCTTCTCGATTCGTTCCGGCAGCTCCAGTAATTTGTACTTACCCTGTACCGCATTGTGGTACGTCTCCAGGGATGGCGTCGCCGAACCCAGGACTACGGCACAGTTGGACATCTTGGCCCGCATCACGGCCACATCGCGGGCATGGTAGCGCGGCATCTCTTCCTGCTTGTAGGAGTGGTCGTGCTCCTCGTCGACAACAATCAGCGCAAGATCTGCGACGGGCGCGAAGACCGCCGAGCGCGTACCTACTACAATGCGGGCGTCGCCGTTACGGATGCGCTTCCACTGCTCGGCGCGTTCGTCATCGCTCAGAGCGGAGTGGAGAAGGGCGACCTCGTCGCCGAAGATCTGCTGCAAATCGGCAGCGACCGCCGGGGTAAGTCCGATCTCCGGCACCAGGAGAATTGCCGATCGTCCCTTCGCCAGCACTGCCTGCATCGCCGATAGGTAAACGGCAGTCTTGCCCGATCCGGTGACGCCGTGCAGCAGCATGGGCAGGAACTTGCGCTCCTCGGCGGCGGAGATGATCGTTGCGAGTGCCGTCTTCTGCGCCGGTGTAAAGAGGAACTCCAGCTTCCGTGGCTTCAGCCCCGAGACATGAAAACTCGCGGCCTCCTCGCTCATCTCGACAATTCCTCGCCGCACCAGCGTTTGCAAGGTCGTGCGCGGAACCGCGAGTTCGCGCAAGACATCGACCGCAGCCCGCTGGCCCTCCTGTCCCCGTAAGTAGGACACGATCATTTGCTGATTGGCGTTGAGCTTGCCGGTTACCTCGCGCAGAGTTGCGATCTGGACGGTGCGGCTGGCATCGCGAACGTCGCTGAGGTCTTCGCGGGCGATCCACTTCTTGCGTAACAGCGTTTGCAGCACCGCGCGCGATGCTCCCGACGCCGAGCGCAGCGTCCCTTCCCGAACAACCTCGCCATCAGCCAGCCGGTTGAGCACGGCATACTCCAGCATCTGGTGCTCAGGTTCCTGTCGCGATCGAAGCGAAGATCCTATGCTGGACGCCGCGTGCAACGCGTCCATTCCCTTATCGGTGATGCGATAACCGATCACGCGGCGAAACTCCGCCGAGAGCGGCAACATCGTGCGGAAGACTTCGCCCACCGGCGCGATGTAGTACTGCGCGATCCAGCGCCCAAGCTGCATCAGCTCAGGCGTGAGCGCTGGCGTGGAGTCGAGCACCTGGCTGAGGCGGCGAGTGGTGAACTTCGGTTCGCGGTCGTGCAGCTCGGTGACAATACCGCTCAGCCGCTTCTCGCGAAAAGGAACGATGACACGCCCGCCGATGACGGGTTCGGGAGAGTTCTCCGGAATGCGATAGGTGAAGGTTGCGTCGAGCGGAACCGGCACGGCCACATCGCAGAATTGCGGCATGGCCAGGCTAGCTGCCCTCAGGCGCGCGCTGTGGCACGGGCAATCCGAGATAGCGCATCACAATCTGCAAATCCTTCCAGGCTTCTTTCTTTTGCCGTGGATCGCGCAGCAGGAACGCGGGATGGTAGGTCACGGCCAGCTTGCACTCGAACGGCTCTTCGCCCAGGCCTCCCGGCGGCGAGAAGTCATACAGCCTTCCGCGCATCGAGCCCATCGAGTCGCTCACCCCAAGCAGATTCTTGGCAGCGGTCGCGCCCAGCGCCACGATGATCCTGGGCCGGATCACGCGAATCTGCCGCATCAGAAAGGGCGAGCAGGTATCGCACTCGTCGCGCTCGGGGGTGCGATTGCCCGGCGGCCGGCACTTCACGATGTTGGCAATGTAGACTTGCTCGCGCTTCAGGCCCATCGCGCTGATCATGTTGTTGAGCAGCTGTCCGGCGCGCCCGACGAACGGCAGGCCCTGCGCGTCTTCATCGGCGCCCGGTCCTTCGCCAATAAACATCAGCTCGGCGTGCGGGTCGCCAGTGCCGAATACAATCTGCTTGCGTCCCAGCTTCGCCAGCTTGCAGCGCTGGCAATTCGGGCCGATATCGTCGAGGATCTCCTGCAGCAAAACATCGCGGCCGCGCTCTCCGTCGGTGGTTGTTGCGACGACAGAGAAATCTTCCGCAGCCTCGATAACGGCTTCCACATTGAGCAGAGGTGCGCGCGATTCGGCCCCGGGCGCGACCTGGCGGCGATAGAGCGGTCCGATGCCGAGTTCGCGGTAGAACTGCAATCGTTCGCGGAGTGCGTTGGGATCCAGGCTCATGGTCTCGGAGCCTTAGTCTACAACGTTGGCCCAACGCCGGCACGGCAACGCATGCGCGTCGAAGGCCTAGTCCGTGGAAAACTCTGTCATGCTTGTAGCCAGAGTTGCGGCCAGCGCCATGGTGGTAAAGGCTCTCGCTTCGGGCTCTTCGGAGAATCCCATCAGTCGCGGCACCGCAGCGGTCAGGCCGGCGAGCCCGCCATCCACGCGACCGTGGGTTCGATAGCTCAGCACGTCCAGCGCTCCTCCCGGATAATCGGTGAGCACGACGTTGGCGGCCATCACTCCTCCGCACAGCAGAGCTCCAGCGGCAGCGCGCCGGTTGCGCCTCCAAAAGCGGGCCGCCATCAGCAGGAACGACCCGGCGATGGCGCAATCGATCAGGGCGTGGGTTGTGGGTTGAATGGCCTTGGGCATTCGGTCCGTGGCCAGGCGTAAACCTTCTTGCCAAAGCGGCATCATGAGCCTCGAGCGAGCAGAGTAGAAGCTAAACCGGCGGCAAATCGCTCTCGATTGTATGCCGCTGCAAGCTTTGTCGGCCCAAAATCGAGCAGCATGATCCTCGAAAGCTGCCGCAGCGCCTCGGTATTGCTTCACCAAGGTTGGATGCAGCAATCGTCCCCGCTTCTGCTTGATTGCCCGCGCCGCGCGGTAACGGTACACTAGGCGATACCAAGGGGTCTCCCATGCTTATTGTGATGAAGGCGAACGCTACCGAAGAGCAGGTTCGTAGCGTTTGCGAAAGAGTCGAAAGTCTTGGTTTGCGTCCGCACTCCATGCCCGGAGCGCAGCGCACCGCCATCGGCATCACCGGCAACGAGACGGAGCTCGATCCCGGCACTTTCGACGAAATGACGGGGGTGCAGGAAGTCATCCGCGTCAGCAAGCCTTACAAGCTGGTCAGCCGCGATCTGAAAGAAGAGAACACCGTTCTCCACTTCCCTAACTCAGACGCTACCATCGGCGGACTCGAAGTGGCCGTCATGGCCGGGCCGTGCGCTATCGAGAGCCGCGAGCAGGCGCTCACTACGGCGGAGCACGTCGCCCGCGCCGGGGCGCGCTTCTTCCGCGGCGGCGCCTATAAGCCGCGCACCTCGCCCTATTCGTTCCAGGGGATGGCGGAGGATGGCCTTAAGATTCTTGCTGAGATTCGCGACCGCTTCGGCCTGCTGATTGTCACCGAAGCCGTGGACAACGAATCCCTCGAACTGGTGGAGCGCTATGCCGACATGATCCAGATCGGGGCGCGCAACATGCAAAACTTCTCACTCCTGAAGCACGCGGGGCGCGCGAAGAAGCCGGTCCTGCTGAAGCGCGGCATGTCGGCCACGGTGGAAGAGCTGCTGATGGCTGCGGAATACATTATGAGCGAGGGCAACTACAACGTCGTACTCTGTGAGCGCGGAGTGCGCACCTTCGCCGATCACACCCGCAATACGCTTGACCTCAGCGTGGTGCCAGCCGTGCAGCGCTTGAGCCATCTGCCTATAATCGTCGATCCCAGCCACGGCACCGGCAAGCGCAATAAAGTCACCCCGCTATCGCGCGCCGCGGTGGCCGTGGGTGCCGATGGGCTAATCATCGAGGTGCATCCGGATCCCGATCGCGCCCTCAGCGACGGGAAGCAGTCGCTGTATCCTGATCAGTTCGACCACCTGATGGCCGAGATCCGCCAGATCGCCAACGTGCTGGGCCGCTCCGTGGCCGATCCCGTGTCCGACCCAGGAGCGCGCCGTCCCATCCCAGCTGCCACCACTACTGGAACGGCCGCCGCTCGCGGATGAACCGAGCGCCGATGTGGCGCGGGCGTCTCGGCGCACTCGCGCTGCTTCTCAGTGTTGCCGCAGGCACGACCGCCTGCCGCCAGCGCGAGACGGTTGCGCCCGGATATCACGAGTACGCCTACGTCAGCAATGGCGGGAGCAACTCGGTCACAGTCATCGATACGTTGCAGCTGCGCAATGTGAAGACCATTGCCGTGGGCGGCGGCCCGACCGGCATCGCCGCCAGCCCCACACG
>JBARGS010000041.1:0-3069 GCA_049798495.1 Candidatus Korobacteraceae bacterium
AGCAGGTTTCCGTCGGAGTCGTAAGTCCAGCCGGAGATGCGGTTGGTGGAGAGATTGTAATTGACCTCCCACTCAAGCAAAAGCGGCTTGAGTGGGGCACCCGAATTACTTACCTGGGCCACCCGCCGCTCGCTGGCGGCTGCCTCCAGTTGCGCGTACTCCGGCTCGCTCAGTTTTGTGCCCAGGGTTTTCGTGCGGAGGGGCGGCTTCACCACGCGGCACCGCCCAGATAGGAAACCACTGCAGACCACAACCAGGGAAGGAACTTCACCAGGGAACAAACCTCATTGCTCGTGAAACCAAGTTCCTCCTATGGTGAGCTATTCAGCGAAAGGAATCAACAGGTTTACATCGGTTAACCTGCCGGTTGCCGGGCGGCAACCGGAGCACAGGATTTTTCGTTAGCGGGCTCTCGATTCAACAAGTTCACCGCCAGCAACCGAAGGTTGCTGTGCAGTTCCCGAAGCGGGGTGACGTGTCTCTCTCTTCTTATCACTCGCGCTCGAAGCATCGATCTCTCGCTGTCCCCGTTCACTTCCACGGCGCTATACTGGGTTGTGATGCCACCCGGTTTAATGGCTGCTTCTATCTGTCTGGCCCTTCTGTTGCCGTCCGCTGCACATGCCCAAGCGACTGGAAGCGATGAAGCGCCCCAATCGGGCGAAGCAACTCCCACATTTCGCACGGAATCACGTCAGGTCATTGTTGAAGCCGAGGTCTGGGACAAGAACCATGAGAAGGGTAAGAACGACAGTGAATCTCTCGCGGACAAAGGGATCAGCCCCTCCCAAAAAGGGTTGCTTAACGGTCTGCCGCCGCCGACACGCGGCCTGACAGCAAAGGACTTCCACGTTTTCGACAATGGCGTTGAACAAGAAATCAATTACCTTAAGGAGGCTGATTTCCCAGCGGTTGATACAACACACCAGTGGTTTTTCGACCCCACTGTGCACGGCACTTGGGGCACTGCTCTGACATTCAACTCAGATCTGACGCCCGCCTCAGCGACTTACCTGATCGGTTTTGTTCCTCCGCCATTACGACCAGGAGAATGTCACGCCATAAAGGTAACGACACAGCGCCATGAAGTGCAGGTGAACAGAGATGAATATTGTGCCCCAAGCAGCCTTCGCTCCGATGTTAGCAAGGCCGACCCGGATGCCAAGCTGAGTGCGAAAATGCTTCGTATCGCGGCCTCGCCCGCACACAGCTTGATCGATGTTTCCATTCAGGCTTTTACTTTCTGGTCGTCGGGTGTTTTGTCCTTGGTCAACGAGCATTCGGCCGACAGCTCTAAGGAACCGCCTTTAGCAGAGTTTCGCTATCTGGTTGAAGTGCACGACGCCAAAGCGCCAGCCACTGTCCAAGTGGCGGTGGCATTTGATTTGCCAACCAAGAGATGGGATTATCCTTGCCGGAGCAATGATGCTATCCACGTGCTCTTAGTGGCCTATAAGGGGAATGATGAAGTGGCGACGCAGCTTCGTGACACATTTAGGTGCGGTACTGGACTGAACTATGAGTCGAAGGCATGGCGCCCTACTTTTATGCTTACGCCTACTCGTTTCGATACCCAACTCAATCTCACGCCTGGTGATTACCAGTTGGCGGTAGTCGTGACTGATGGGGATTATTTCGGAAAGGTACGAATGCCGTTGCAGGTAAAACCGCTCAGTCCTCGAAGCCTCATGATCAGCGACCTAGTTGTGGGAGGAGTTGTTCGTGATGCAGCTTGGGTTTTGCGCGAAGCCGCGACTGTGTCGCCGTCTGCCATCATTCCAAGCCCCTTGGTTAGCAAGAACGTTCAATTTTTTCCAGACACGGACACACCAACGCGACTCGGCAAACGCGAGTCACTTTTGCTTTATTTCCAAATCTATCAACCGCTGCTTGAAGAAAAGCGCGAAGCGACTTACTACGAAGTGAAAATCACAGACTTGAGGACCGGCTCTCTAGTGATGAATACGGGACGGATGAGCGCAGACGCATGGGTGACGCAAGGGAATACCGTGATCCCGATTGGGCTGAAGCTCACTACCGACAAACTGGAAAAAGGATCTTATCGCCTTGCTGTCCAAGCTTCTGATGCGACCGGACAACAGACCGACTGGCGACAGATTGACTTCAAGTTTCAATAAGGTCCATTCGGTGTAGGGAACGCACTTTGCTATGGCGCAAATGATTTGGTGCTATTTCCCAACGCCTCGGCTGAACCACAGATGGCCATTTCATCTCGGGCTATGGAAATGGCTTAATAGCAGGGCTGCAGATGTTAGCAGTCCTCTGTGCCCTAGTCACGCATGACAACAGCTCCGGTGATCCCGAAGGGTATGACTGCGTGCACTCCTCCACATTTTTGTCATATTGGATGAGGCAGGATGTTAGAGCCGAAGCTCGTGCCGGTGGAGGAAAAGGATTTTGTTGCGGCAACAGCGCTGGAAACGCGGATCCTCCTTGTGTGCCCAAGCCTGTATTACCGGATTTTTCCCACTGTGTCTCCGAAATGTTAGCCTGCGCATTCGGATTTTGATTTTGCGGCAGGAAAGACCAAAGATTAGGCAAGCTATTCACATTAACTTTAGACATCGGATCATTCGGCGACGATTTCTGCTGTTGCCACCACTGCTGCGACACCCAGTTGTTTTGTTGGTTTTGAGTCCACGTGCCCGAGAATTGACCGCTGAAGAATTGACAGACCCAGCCGCAGTCCACCCCGCCGGAGCTTCCCGAACTTGGGTCAGAGTTCCCCGAATTTGTGTCGGTAATAAAACCAGCGCCGCCGCCTCCATCGATGCTGCACGCCAGATCGCCGCCCATGCATCCGAGAACCGCATCGTACAGCCCGAGCGGGTCGGTGGCATTCAACGGATTGTTGGCCACGTAGGCATACCTGTTCCAGGTCTGTGGGTTAGTGATGTCCACGGCCGCCAGCCCCGCAGGGTCGGGGACCATCCAGCGACCCTGCGTCGAAGTGTATTGGCGGAACGGGAAGTCCAGTATATTGCTCACTGAGTCCTCGTTCTGACCGGTGAAGCTCCGGTCCACAGTCCCTACGCCAGCGTAGTTCTC
>JBARGS010000042.1:0-2747 GCA_049798495.1 Candidatus Korobacteraceae bacterium
TGTCGCCGCTGCGCGGCTGGTTGCCTTGCGATTCATACCGTTTGTCCCACTGAAAAATCCGTGTTTCGGTTGCGACACAGTCTCTGAAGGCCTCCTCGTGATGACAAAAATAAAGGACTTCTGACAGCGTACCCTTCGACAAACTCAGGACATGGCTGAAGCTGCGCCCCTTTTTCAAAAACAGTTTGCTTCTTACTTACGTCCGGCAGGCCCTTTCGGCGTGGGTGTCGGCGCGGCTTCAGCATTGGCTGCGGCGGCCTGCGCTTTGTCCTCGACCGAGAGCAGTCCCAGCGCCTTGCGTACGTCGGTCTCGATCTTCGCCGCGATGTCCTTGTTGTCCTTCAGGAACTGCTTGGCGTTCTCGCGGCCCTGGCCGATGCGCTCGCTCTTGTAGCTGAACCACGATCCGGATTTCTCCAAGAGGTTGTTATTCACGGCCAGGTCGATCAGGTCGCCTTCGCGCGAGATGCCTTCGCCGTACATCATATCGAACTCGGCTTCGCGGAAGGGCGCGGCCGTCTTGTTCTTGACGATCTTCACGCGGGTGCGCGAGCCGACGACCTGGTCGCCATCTTTGATAGCGGCAATGCGGCGGATATCGATTCGCACCGACGAGTAGAACTTCAGGGCGCGTCCGCCGGTGGTAGTTTCGGGATTGCCGAACATGACGCCAATCTTCTCGCGGATCTGGTTGATGAAGACCAGGCAGGTGTGTGACTTGGCCACAATGCCGGTGAGTTTGCGCAGCGCCTGTGACATCAGGCGAGCCTGCAGGCCAACGTGGCTGTCACCCATCTCGCCATCGAGTTCGGCCTTGGGAACCAGCGCGGCCACCGAGTCCACCACCAGCACGTCGATGGCGCCGGAACGTACCAGCGCCTCGGCGATCTCCAGCGCCTGCTCACCGTAGTCGGGCTGCGAGACGAGGAGATTGTCTACATCAACGCCCAGCTTGCCCGCGTAGATGGGATCGAGGGCGTGCTCGGCGTCGACGAAAGCCGCCATGCCGCCTTGCTTCTGCGCCTCGGCGATTACTTGCAGCGCGATGGTGGTCTTGCCGGAAGATTCCGGCCCGAAGATCTCGACCACGCGGCCGCGAGGGAAGCCGCCGACGCCCAGCGCCGCGTCAAAGGAGATCGCTCCGGTGGAGATCACCGAAATGGGCACGACCGCACCCTTGCTCCCCAGCTTCATGATGGAGCCTTTGCCGAACTGCTTTTCGATTTGCGCCAGGGTCAGGTCGATTGCCCGGCTTTTTTCAGTTTTCTCGTCGGCCATGAGTGCCGCTCCTTGGGTGCCCAGTCCGGCGCAGCCTGCGTCCGGGAGGCATATGAAAGATTAAGTTGCGATGGGTCAGTGAGGCAGGCGCCATGGAATGGGCGATTCGCGGTATAGAGCGCATGGATACTGACGGCTTATTATACATCCGGTAAAGCGAAACAAAAGCGAATATTACGGAACGAAAGTACTAGAACCTTCGTGTCTCACAGAGGCCGGTGACGGCGGGCACAGGAGGCGGGGCCGAAGGGCTTTGCAGGCGGGGTTTGGTAAGCGGGGGATTGCCTAGTTCCCGCGGGGGTATTGACGCTCTGGTAAATTTATGGATGTTTATGTACGCCCGTCAAGGCCGTCTCTGCAAAAGCCGTGCCGCCGCTTCGCGGCTCCAAATTCCTCTTCTACTGCACCGCGGGCTTACGCCCACGGCTAAAACAAATGTCGCCGCGAGCGGCTCATTGCCGTTCGTTCTCCATAGGAAGCATTCATCGGGAGCGGTTCAATGAGCCGCCGGCAGGGTGTATTCGAAATCGTAGAAGTGCTTGCCGTCGGTAATCTTGACGGTCATGGCGCCGCTGATGCCCTCGAGTTGGCCGGTACCGGAGTCGGGCACCACAGTAATGCTCAACTGCGGGGTGCCTCGGGTCATGGTGGCGCTGTGCTGGAGGATGAAGCTGCCGCTGCGGCCTTGCAACGTTCCGGTGACCTGCTCAAGCGCAACGTAGCCGGCCGAGCCTTTCGCGACATCGCCGGCGGTCATCATCTCGCCCTTGCTGGTACCCTCCAGATCGCCGTGAAATTGTTTGTCAATCGACATCCTGCCGAGGAAGGCATTCTTGCCCTGCTCGTCGGATGTCAGCGGGACCAGCTTGACTTCGAATGTTCCCGTCGCGTGAGCCACCCGTTTCACCGCCTTGTCGTTAGGAGTTTGCGGCCGAGCCTGCGCCAGTGCCAGACAGCTTACGCCGAGGCAGAGCGCCAGGCACAGAATTAGACCGGTTGCGCTGGATCTCGTCATCATAGGTAGTTCTATCATGTCTTACGTTGTGGGAGAACATGGGGCGTCGCTGAAGGCGTCTGTGTCATAGCCGTTTCGCCACTCCTCCACCCCAGTTCGCGCGAGAGCGGCGCGAACCGGGGGCCCGGCTCTGCGGCTCGGGTCAATTTACCGCTTCACCCGGGGGCTTACGCCACCCGGCTAACTTCATCTGGCCGCTTCTCCACCCCATCCAGCGCGAAAGCGGGCTCGATGAGGACCCTGGCGCCGGCTAGACAGGCTGCTGAAAAAGTCGGGAAAGCAGATTCCTCGCGGGGCTGAAGAGACTGTGTCGCAACCGAAACACGAATTTTTCAGTGGGACCAACGGTATGAATCGCAAGGCAACCAGCCGCGCAGCGGCGACATTTGTGTTAGCCGCGGGCGTAAGCCCGCGGGCAAGTGGGATAAACAGAGAGCCGCGGAGCGGCGACACT
>JBARGS010000043.1:0-2204 GCA_049798495.1 Candidatus Korobacteraceae bacterium
CTAAAGCCTAGCTTTAAGCGGCACGATACGGCACAGCTGAAGCTGTGCCCTTTCAAAACCGATTTATCAGATCGCTTCTAGTTAGAGTTTCCGACATGCGAACGAGGAGGAACGCACCATGACAACACTCCCAGTAATGCTATCCGTCGATGCTACTGACTCTACGAGCCAGCCCCTCGCGCCCTGGTGGCACACCGTGCTGGTGCTATTGCCTATCGCGATAGGGTCGGTGGCGAGCGCTTACCAGCATGGGCTTCCCAACGCAAACTTGCCAGGGATGAGTTTCCGGCTCTCCGGCTACTTCACCGTAATAGTGGAAGAGTGGTTCGTGGTTCTTATCATCTGGCTCGCACTCCGGCGGCGCGGGATCTCGATTGGCAGCCTGGTTTCCGGGCGCTGGCAGACGTTGCGCGCGTTCTTCCGCGACTTAGGATTGGCCGTCGGATTTATGGTTGTTGTGATCCCGACAGTCAGTGGTCTGATGTATCTTCTCGGGGCCAAAACCGACAGCGCTCTTGCCAACATCCTGCCCAAGACGGTATTCGAGCTGGTGGTGTGGCTGGGACTATCGGCGACCGGAGGCTTTTGCGAAGAGCTGATCTTCCGGGGATATCTCACCCGGCAGTTCGGCGCTTGGACCGGCAGCCGCGCGTTCGGTCTTGTCCTGCAAGGGGTGGCGTTTGGCCTGGCTCATGGATACTACGGCAAGCTCATGCTGGCCATTATGGTTCATGGGTGGCTGCTTGGACTGCTTGCCAAGCGGCGCAAGAGCCTGCGCCCCGGAATTCTGGCCCACGGACTGCAAGATGCCTTGGGAGGCGTGGTGGGGTTCTTCTCGTGAAGGTAGAAGGAGTGCGCGGAATCCGTCCTAATTACCGACACACTGGTCGGCATCCGATCTTCGAACCGAGCGAAGTATCAGCCGGACACATTTGCGCGGGTCACGCTTGAGATCGCATTCCCAAAATCGAATTACCGTGAACCCAGATGACCTCAGCTTTCTGTTTACCACGCGGTCTCTTGACTTGTTCCGCTGGATTTTTTGCTTCCAATATGCAACGTTACTCCTCGGTGTGTGGCCACATCTCGGGCAGCCATGCCAGAAGCAACCGTCTGCGAAGACGACGACCTTGGCCGCCGGGAATACAAAGTCGGGGCAGCCTGGTAATTCTGCTGTGCGTACGCGCCAACCACTGATGCCAAGTTGGACGAGGTGGGCGCGTACCCTGCGCTCCGTCGTCACATTGTTCGCGGACCGTATCGCGCGCATGTTGCGACTACGCGTCGGGGTTGTTTTGAAGTGAAACTGCATAATTCATCAATCGCTGATGATCTTAAAGAGGTAGTTTACAATCTCTGAGAGGTTCGAAAGGGCTGCCAACCATGACCATAGAGACCAAAGAAGTCGAAATCAAGCAGCTCCTGTTTGATCCACACAACCCCCGACTCCCCGAACTTCTTGGGAAGAACCAAACGGAAATGTTCCGTTTTCTCGTCGACGACATCGGTATCCAAGACGTGCTCCAGTCGATCGCCTCCTCTGGAATGATCGAGGGTGACCCGATCATTGCGAGAGAAGCGGAAGAGGCTGACCAGTTTTACGTTGTCGAAGGAAACCGCCGCCTTGCCGCCTTGAAGCTCCTCAACGGAGAAAAAATTGGGGACGGCGAAGCCGAACCAAGTGTCCCGGAGATCTCGGGGCCCGCCGCCCCAACGATAAAAAAAGTAAAGATTCAGCTCGGATGGACTGAGCAAGATGTAGATGCGTACCTCGGTTACAAACACGTAACTGCGACTCGTGAGTGGCCTCCCGAGGCAAAGGCCAGGTTCTTGATCGGCAGGGCCAAGGGCGATTTTTCCTCCGAGAATCTTGGGGCGTTTGCCAAGCGTCTAGGTACCACCCTTCCGACACTTAAGCGCTGGGTGGTCGCCTTTCTCGCTCTTAAGCAAGCCGAGGCGGCTGGTAGGTTTGATCCGAAGGAGGCCTTTGCGAAGCGATACTTTGGAACGTTCTACACGTTACTCGGAAGCCAGGAAGTACAAACCTTTTTGGGCCTTAAGTCCGATCCAATAACTGAGAAACCGGTTTCGGAGGATCACCTTTTACAATTGGAGGAGTTCATCGGATGGTCTATCGGCACGAAAAAAACCCCGCCCATCATCAATAGCAGGAAACAACAGAAGCTCGACGCGGTGCTCTCAAG
>JBARGS010000044.1:0-23161 GCA_049798495.1 Candidatus Korobacteraceae bacterium
GATTCTCTTCCAGCTTTGGCCGGCAATAGTTGCGATTAGCTGCAACGGTGGCGAAGTTGGCGAGGAGGTCGATTTCGGCCAGTGCCAGCGCGGTCTGACGGATGCGGCGCGCCTCGGCAGCGATGGCATAGCGCAGTTCGGCGAAGAGACGGCGCTCGATCTCGACCATCTTCTCCTGTGCGTCGAGCACCTTGGCCTCGTACTCCTTCAGCTCGGGCGTGGTGAAACGTTCGGCGTTGACCAGCGTCTGCTTGCGCTCGTAATCGGCGGGCGCATGGTGCAGGTTAGCCTTCGAGATTTCCAGGTAGTAGCCAAAGACGCTGTTGAACTTGACCTTCAGCGAGCCGATGCCGGTGCGCTGGCGCTCGCGCTGCTCGATCTGCGCAATGTATTGCTTGCTGTTGCGGCTGAGGTCGCGCAGCTCGTCGAGCGCGACGTCAACGCCAGTGCGAATCACGCCGCCGTCAGCGAGGGTCAGCGGCGGCTCGTCTTCCAGCGACGAAATAATACGGTCGCGGAGATCGGCCAACTCGTCACATTGCGAGTGCAGCGCTTGCAGACGCTCGGCTTTCAAGCGACACAGGGCTGAGCGCACGGCGGGAAGTTTAGCCAGCGAGATCGCCAGCGCCAGCAGGTCGCGCGGGTTCGCCGTCTCCAGTGTGACCCGGCTAAGCAAGCGTTCGAGATCGAGAATGCCTTTCATGGAGCGGCGCAGCTCTTCGCGTGCCACCAGGTCGCCGACCATGCAGTCGACCGCGTCTAGTCGCAGGCTAATTTCGCTCAACTCGATCGACGGGCGCAGCATCCAGGCGCGCAGCAGACGCTTGCCCATTGGCGTCACCGTGCAATCGAGGCAGCGGAAGAGCGTCGCGCTGTCGCCGGCGCCGGCGAAGAGGGGTTCGATCATCTCGAGATTGCGGACAGTGACGGCGTCGAGCACCAGGCAGTTCTGCCGCTCGTAAAAGCCGATGCGGTCGACGTGATCGAGCGAACCGCGCTGGGTGGTGCGAACGTAATGCAGGATTGCGCCGGCAGCCGTCGCGGCCGCGGGACGACCAGCGAGCCCAAAACCTTCCAGGGACAAAACGCCGAAGTGATTCTCCACTTGCGGGATGGCGTAGTCGGGGGCGAAGACCCAGTCATCGAGCGGCGTCTCCGCCCAGCTCGCGTTTTCGAGCGAGGCGATGCGGGGAGCGGCAGCGGGTACTTGGGATAAGGCATGGGATTGTTCCCACCCCTTCCCCAACTGAGGGCGAAAGGATGGGGCGCCCTCGAAGAGCGGCATGGAGGAGGCAAACAGCAGCTCGCGGGGACGCAGGACCAGCAACTCCTCACGAATGCGGCGCTCGGCGTCGGCTCCCACGAACTCCGTGGCGCGAAACTCGCCGGTGGAAAGATCGAGCGCGGCGAATCCGGCCGCGTTGCCGGCGTGCGCCACGCAGGCAAGGAAATTGTTCTCCTCCGACCCAAGATGTGCATCGGCCGCGGTGCCCGGTGTGAGCACGCGCGTCACCTCTCGCTTGACCAGCTTTTTGGCCAGCCGCGGATCCTCCATCTGCTCGCAGATGGCGACCTTGAATCCCTTGCGAATGAGTTTGGCGATGTAGTTCTCTGCCGAGTGATAGGGCACGCCGCACATCGGAATGGCCGCGCCCTTCTCTTTGTTACGCGAAGTCAGCGTGATCTGCAATTCGCGCGCGGCGACCACCGCATCCTCGAAGAAGAGCTCGTAGAAGTCACCCAGGCGGAAGAACAGCAGCGCGTTAGGATGCTCTTTCTTGATCGCGGAGTATTGCCGCATCAGGGGAGTGGACGGCTCGCTCATGGCAGGAAACTGCGCGGATTATACCAGCCATCAAGTTGCCGCATGCGCCGTCTTGCCAAGCGCGCCCGAGGCTTCTAGAGTCAATGATTCATGGCTACCATTACCGCTTTCGAATGCAGCAAGTGCGGAGAGAAATTTCCGCCGCAAACGGCGCCCACGATTTGTCCCAAAGACGGCGGACCGCTTTACGTCCGCTATGATCTCGACTCCATTCGTTGGAACGCTTCGCGTGACTCGCTGATCGGCGGGCCGAAGAACATGTGGCGCTATGCGGCGGTCCTGCCGGACGCAGAGCCGGTGACGCTGGGCGAAGGCTTCACGCCGATGTTGCCGAGCCGCAAGTTCCCCAACCTCCTTATTAAGGATGAAGGCCTGAACCCGACGGGCTCGTTCAAGGCGCGCGGGATGAGCGCGGCCATCACCATGGCCAAGCACTATGGAGTGAAGAAGCTGGCTGCGCCCTCGGCGGGCAATGCCGGGGGAGCGATGGCGGCCTACGCGGCGGCAGCGGGGCTGGAAGCGTATGTCTTCATGCCCAAGGATGTGCCAATCGCGAATCGTCTGGAGGTGGAAGCGGCGGGTGCGCATCTCACACTGGTGGACGGCCTGATCAGCGACTGCGGCCGCATGGTGGCGGAGCGGAAGGGGCCGGAAGGCTGGTTCGACATGTCGACGCTGAAAGAGCCATTCCGCATCGAGGGCAAGAAGACCATGGGCTATGAGGTGGCCGAGCAGTTGGACTGGACTTTGCCGGAGGCGATTCTCTATCCCACGGGCGGCGGGGTTGGACTGATCGGTATGTGGAAGGCGTTCGAGGAGATGGACGAGCTCGGCTGGATCGAAAAGGGCAAGCGGCCGAAGATGATTTGCGTGCAGGCCGAGGGCTGCGCGCCCATACCCAAGGCCATGCAGGAAGGCGATGCCGTATCGGAGCCGTGGCCGGACGCGCACACTCTGGCCGCGGGATTGCGCGTGCCCAAAGCTTATGGCGATTTCATCATTCTGGATATTGTGCGCAAGAGTTGCGGCACGGCGATCGCGGTTAGCGATGAGGCGATCATGGATGGGGTAAAGGAGCTGGCTGTGACGGAAGGGATTTTTGCTTGTCCGGAGGGCGGAGGTGCCCTGGCGGCTTACCACGTACTTCTGCGCAGCGGATTTCTCACAGGAAATGACCGGGTTGTGCTGTTCAATACCGGATCGGGTTACAAGTACCTTGATGTGTTTGCTAAGTACTGGGGCGTGGAAGGATTTGTGCCGCCGGCGAAGCTGCCGGCTTCGAGGAATATTGGAGGCATCATCGGACCGTACTGAAGAAAGCTGGGAGCTACGAGCGTCAGATAGGCGAGTTGTCAAAGCCGTCAGATTTCAGCTGTACTTGTCGCAGGGTCGGCATCTCGGATCCTTGTAGCTCGTGGCTCGGAGCTCGCGGCTGTCAGGCATTCCGACATGTTATACTGGAATATAACTTAGAGGGCTGCGATGCATAGAACGAATCTACGTAAAGTCGGCGGCTCGGTAATGCTGGCGGTGCCGCCCGCTCTGCTCGATATCCTGGATTTAGAGCCGGGAGCCGAGGTTGGCATTGGAGTCGAAGGTGGGCGCCTGATTGTCGAGCCGCAACAACGCCCACGCTACACCCTGACCGAACTTCTCGCCCAGTGTCACTCAAAGGGGAAGCGAAGCCGCGAGGAACGGCGATGGGTTGCTGACAAGGGTTTAGGTCGCGAGCTGATCTGATGAAGCGAGGCGAAATCTGGCTGGTGGCGCTCGATCCGACGGCCGGCCACGAGCAAAAGGGTCGTCGCCTGGTGCTGATCGTCTCGCCGGAAGCTTTCAACCGGGTGACCAAGGCGCCGGTCGTGCTCCCCATCACAAGCGGTGGGCAGTTCGCTCGCGCTGCAGGGTTTGCAGTGCCGCTCACCGGAGCGGGAACCACGACCACCGGTGTGGTCCGCTGTGACCAGCCTCGCGCGCTGGACCTCGCCGCTCGCCATGGCAAGAGGCTGGAAAATGTTCCACAGGAAATTATGGAAGAGGTGCTGGCCAGGCTGACGCCAATCTTCGATTGATTCGTCTAGTTCAGGAGAAATCTTTGCGCGATTTCAACAGCTTGTCGCAGAAGGAAATTCTTGCTCTGGCGATTTCGTTGGAGGAAGAGGACGAACGCATCTACTCCGATTTTGGCGAGAGGTTGCGGGAGAACTTTCCCGGCACGGCGCAGGTCTTCGAGGAGATGCGCCAGGAAGAGATCGGTCATCGCCGGCGGCTGATCGAGTTGTACAAGCAGAAATTTGGCGAGCACATTCCGCTGATCCGGCGGCAAGACGTGCGCGGATTTGTGCAGCGTAAGCCGATCTGGCTAAACACGCCGCTGCGACTGGAGCAGATCCGCGCGCAGGTGGGCACGATGGAAACCGAGACGCGTCGCTTTTATGTACAGGCGGCAGCGCGTGCGCAGGATGCCAGCATCCGTCAGTTGCTCGATGACCTGGCCGCCGAGGAAGCCGTGCACGTGGAGCGCGCCGCCGAACTGGAAAAGACCGAACTCAAGCCCGAGGTTCGCGAGGAAGAAGACAAGGCCAAGCGGCGCTTGTTTGTGCTGCAGATTGTGCAGCCGGGACTCGCGGGCTTGATGGACGGCTCGGTGTCGACGCTGGCTCCGGTGTTTGCCGCCGCGTTCGCGACCAAGAATACGTGGGATGCTTTTGCCGTGGGACTCGCGGCGTCGCTGGGAGCGGGCATCAGCATGGGCTTTGCCGAGGCGCTCTCCGATGACGGCAGCCTGACCGGGCGGGGCACGCCGTGGCTGCGCGGCCTGGTGTGCGGAGCCATGACAGCTCTGGGAGGAGTGGGGCACACGCTGCCGTTCTTGATGCACAACTTCAATCTCGCACTGACGGTGGCGATCGTCGTGGTGGTGGCGGAGTTAGCGGTCATCACCTGGGTGCGCAATCGTTTCATGGATACCCCGCCGCTGTCGGCTGCGCTGCAGGTGGCGTTCGGCGGGGCGCTGGTGTTTGCGACCGGGATATTGATTGGGAATTCGTGAAAGCTCGCGGATGTGTTTTCCTGTCAGGGTTATGCACAGCCGCGGATGGTCCTGACTCGTTTCTGCCGCCCCTGAAGGGGCTCAATTGTAAAATGCAGCGTACCCAGCGCTGAAGCGCTGGGTTAAGTTATATCGCGCCTACGGCGCTTGCTTCAGGCAGGCTGTCTACAATTCCAAACGGGTTCCCAGGTTCCATGAAGGTGCAATCGAATCCTCGCCTGTTGCAGTCTGACGCCGTTCGCATCGGTAAGGCATTGCTGTGCGTGCTGCTGGCACTGTCGCTACTGGAGGCTTCGCCGTTCTCCATCGCGCCCGCCGACCCGCACCAATACCTCAACGACATCAAGACACTGGCAGCGCCCAACATGGAAGGGCGCGGGCCCGGAACGAAAGGGCTGGTGCGCGCCTCGAAGTACATCGAGGGGCATTACGAGGCGCTCGGGTTACAGCCTGCCGGCACGGAAGGCTATCTGCAGCCGTTCACGGTGACGACGGGAGCAAAGCTGAAGGCTGACAACTCATTCGTGGTCGAAGACGGGGCGCAGAAGCGGCCGCTGAAGATCAACCAGGATTATGAGCCCATCAGCTTTTCGGCATCGGGAACGTTCACCGGGCCCGTGGTGTTCGTGGGCTATGGAGCGTCGGCGGATGAGTTTCAATACGACGACTACGCCGGCGTCGATGTGAAGGACAAGGTCGTCGTCGTGCTGCGCTACGAGCCTGACAGCTTTGCGGCGAAGAGTGGCAACCAGGGAATGACGCATCATTCGCAACTGGTGAGCAAGGCGATCAACGCGCGCAATCACGGCGCCAGGGCGCTGGTGCTGGTCAACGGCAAGCTCGCCGACGGCGAAGAGGATTCGCTGATGCGCTTCGGCGGCGTAAGTGGGCCGGAGAATTCCGGGATCATGCTCTTGCAGGTGAAGAATGCGGTTGCTGAGGACTGGTTCAAGGCGGCGGGCAAGTCGCTGGCAGAGGTGCAGCAGGAGACCAACCACAGCGGCAAGCCGGCGTCGTTCGCCTTTCCCCCGAGTTTGCAACTGTCGCTGAAGATCGATATCGAGCCAACACATGCGCGCGTCAACAATGTGGTTGCGTATCTGCCGGGCAAGAGCGACGAGTACATTGTGCTGGGCGCGCACTACGATCACCTGGGGCGTGGCGACTCGAACTCGCTGGCGCCATCGCAGATCGGGCAGATTCATCCTGGTGCCGACGACAACGCCTCCGGCACGGCGGGGCTGCTGCAACTGGCGCGCATGCTGGCGCCGCTGAAGGGGCAGCTGGATCGCGGCATCCTCTTCCTGTCATTCTCCGGAGAGGAGCTGGGACTGCTGGGTTCGGCGGAGTGGGCCAAGCATCCGACGCTGCCGCTCAACAAATGCGCGGCCATGATCAACATGGACATGATCGGACGCATCCGCAATGAGAAGGTTTATGTCGGTGGGGTGGGGACGGGTTCGACATTCAAACCAGTTCTGGAAGCGGCGCAGAAGAAGTCGGATTTCAAGATGGAGTATTCGGCCGGCGGCTACGCGGCCAGCGATCATACTTCGTTTGTCGAGCAGCGGATTCCGGTACTATTCTTCTTCTCCGGCCTGCATGCCGACTATCACAAGCCCTCCGACACGTGGGACAAGATCAACGCGCCGTCGGCGGCGAAGCTGCTCGACCTGATCGCCGACGTCGCGGTGCAGCTGGCGTCGGCGCCGCAGCCGCCGGCGTTCGTCACCGTGGTCGAGGACAAGCCGTCGGGCGGCGTCTCTGGGCCGGGAGGCTATGGGCCGTACTTCGGCTCGATCCCAGACTTCGGCGAGGTGAAGGATGGCGTACGCTTCTCCGATGTGCGTCCGGGATCTCCGGCGGCGAAGGCGGGACTGAAGGCGGGCGATATCCTGGTGCAGTTCGGCGACAAGCCCATTCATAATCTGTATGACTTCACCGATGCTCTGCGGCGCAGCAAGGTGGGGCAGGTGGTGGAGGTGAAGGTTCTGCGCGATAGCCAGCCACGCACGGTGAGTGTGAAGCTGGAACAGAGGAAGTAGTCGGACATTGTGGGAGCGAAGTAGTCCTACGTTGTAGGAGAAGAAAAGTAGTCAGACATTGTAGGAGATTGTATGGCGACATTTGGACTTATTGAATACGCGGACGCCGGCCCCGAAGTGCGGGCGGTGTACGACGACATCATGGCTACGCGCAAGACCGACTGGATCAACAATTTCTGGAAGGCGCTGGCGAACGATCCGGCGCTGTTGAAGCGCACATGGGAGGACATCAAGCAGATCATGGCGCCGGGCGCGCTCGATCCGCTGACCAAGGAGATGATCTACGTTGCGGTGAGCGTTACCAACGGCTGCCCGTATTGCATCGCGTCGCATACAGCCTCGGCGCGCGGCAAAGGTATGACGCCGGAGATGTTTCACGAGCTGATGGCGGTGGTGGGTATGGCGAATGAGAGCAACCGCCTGGCGAATGGATATCGGGTCGAGGTGGACGAGGCGTATCAGGGGGCGTGGGGTTGAGAACTCAGGTAGTGGTGCAAATTGGCGCGCCCGGATCCCTCGTTGCGCAAAAGAGGCTTGCTCGGGATAACAGACGGCACTACTGCCTCCGCTAACATCCCCCGCCACGCCGTCCCTGCCGGGACTCGGAATGTATTTACGGCACAAACCCAGGACTTCGTCCTGGGCTAAACTGAGCCGTCCCGCCTTGCGGGACTCAGATTTTTGACCCTGAGAAACTGGCGATTAATCGGTACATGTTGATCCGGACGAAGGATGTCAACAAAGACCACACAGTTTCAAAGGCCGTCCCTTCAAAACAAGGACTAGTCAGACTTTCCGACTTAGTCAGGCCCCCTTTAGAACTGCCGGATTGCGTCGCCGCTCCCAGTAAGTCCCGGGTCTACCTCCAGCAACTGCACGCGAGTCTGGTCGACGATATAGCCTATGTAGGTTCGCGTGGTCCCGGTTCCCCCGTTCTCTCCCGTTGTGATGGTGACGGTCATGCGCCCAGGCGCATTGGTGCCGACGTTGTAGGTGCCTTGCAGGGTCTGGTTCTGGAAGACATTGGTGGGATCGTTGAAGTCGAGCGTTCCCGCCAGGCTGCCATTGCCGTTTGCGGAGATCTGCCCGCTGACACTAGTGCTGTTCGCCGGCGAAATCCCGATGTTGGTCACGAAGTATCCAAATTGCTTGGTGGCATAGCTGCCCGCCCAATCCGCATTGCTGGTGACCGCCGAAGCTTGCGCGTAGACGTTGCCACCGCCCACAGCGTTGGTGCGCAGATCGAGATAGTAGGCTTGCGTCGGCGAAACCAGGTACATGCTGAAGGGCAGCGCTCCTGAACTCACGTTGAACGTGCCATTGATGTAGCCATTGCCGGAGAGGCTATAGGCTCCGCTGAGGGACGACGTGCTGACAGCACCGGTATCGTTGACGTCATAGGCGCCGTTGGCAGCGCTTCCGCTCGACGCTTTGAACTCCATTAACGTGTAGGAGACTCCGGCTGCAGTGTTGTCGGAGATGCTGATCACGTAGTTGCCGCTGAAGTTCGAGCCGGTGAACGACGGCTGGGTTTGCACATCGGCGGCGCCCAGGAAGAACGTCGCCGAGTCCGGGCACATGAAGCGATAGCGATTGGCGGAGACGACGTAGTACACAAAGTCAGGATTACCGGTGTTGGTGGAGGAGAATGCCCCACTGCCCCGCCCCATGCTGTCGATGCCCGTGTAGTTGCCGGTCAGGGTCTGGCTCTGGACGACGGTGCCGTTGCAGTTCTGGTCCTGCAATCCACCCACGGTAGTGCCGCTGAGGCTGAAGATTCCGTTCGAGTTGATGGGGGTCAAGTTCCCGGTTCCGCAAAGTGCGCTGCCGGCAAAGCCAAAGGCGTAGTTCCCCGAAGGCGCGGTAACCCCGCCCGCCGTCTGCTGTTCAAGATTACCCGTCGCATTGATGACGGCGTTGTCGATTTCATTCAGCCCGGCATTGCTCAGGGCGCGCATGGCAAAAGCATAGGAGAACTGTCCGAGGCTGCTGTTGAGATTCAGGATGCCGCGGCCGTCGGAGCCCAAGGTATACGTGCCGTTGATCGCGGTTGTCATGGAATATCCGCCGCCAAAGGCAGGGGCCGTGGAATCGTTGAGATCCTCCTCGCCGCCGGTGATATTGCCGTTGCCATCGGAGGCAATGGCTCCCACAGCGTAGAACGCGTTGCCGTTGGTGTCGATTCCGCTGAGGCTGAAGATGTAGTTGCCCGTCAACGAAGAAAGGCCGAATTGCACGGCAGTGACCGTGACGATGGCGTTGCTGCTGATGGCGTTGTTGACCTGCAAGACGGCGGTGACGGTCACGCTGGCGGGATTGGGAATCGCATCGGGCGCGGTGTAGAGTCCCGTGCTGTCGATGGTCCCCACCGACGCGTTTCCTCCCGCGATGCCGTTCACCTGCCAGTTCACTGTTGTACTGCTGCTGTTGGTGACGGTGGCGGTGAACTGCTGTGTCGATCCTTCCTGCACATTCGCGGTCGCCGGCGAAACCGTCACGGTGGTAGTGGGCGGCGGCGGTGGTGGATTGTTGCCGCCTCCGCCGCATGCCGACAGGGTTGCCATTACGATTAGGGCAGTCGCAGCCAGGATCGCGCTCTTCATCACAGGGACCTCCCACGGAGTAAGACTTGCAGGTTGAATTGGTCTTTCCAGTTGCACAACGGAATCGTGACAACAGGCTTGACCGGCTGGCTTGTGCCACTCAAACCATCGCTCAGGCTCTGCGGAGTCTAACACAAGTTTCCGAGGAGAGACTCGCACTTTGGTTTGGTAAAAGCGCGATTGGTAGAGCAACCGAAGACAGAGACGGTGACAAAGTTCCCAACAGCCTGGCGAGAGGGTTCAGCGGGCTCTGGATGTTGTTGGGATTCTTACGATAGGCGGCGAGATGATGCGGAAAACCCTGCCGCCCCTGAAGGGCTCTCACGGCTTACCCAGCGCTGAAGCGCTGGGCTATCTTCTTCCGTCCCGCAATGCGGGACTCGGATCGTACCTTTGGGAACTACCCGCCTGACCAGGCGATCTGATGGGAATGTCCCAGCCTAAAGGCTGAGAGCCGAAAGCTGGTTACTAGTGGCTAGTTGCTATCTCATAATGAACCAGCTCGGTAAACCGCGGCTTCCCGCAGGGGCTAAAGCCCAGTTTTTTCGAGCCTTTGGACGGCACGGCTGAAGCCGTGCCCTTTCAAAACGATTTATGAGATGTCTTCTAGCCACTGATCACTATCCACTAGCCACTGTCTTTTCCACTTCCGCCTCGATGGCCCTGATTTCCGCGCGGTCTTTCTTCACCTCCAGCTTCACATGACCGAACACGCCAATATAAAAGTTGGAGACGTAGACCAGAGCGAAAAGTGCGATCAGGTAGCCTCGCCAATCGCCATAGAGCAGCTTGTAACGTGTGATCGCCAGGAAAATGATGGTTACCCAGTGGCTGAAGCAGTATTCGCAGGTGAAGAGGTAGTAAAACTTACGGCGCCACAGGGAGCGGGCGCATTGGCTCTTTCGAGCGCAGAATTCACGAGGTTCGCGAAAGAGATCCTCATGAGTAACTGTCCATGAGATGCTGGCGATCGGAAGGGCCAGCAGCAACAGCCAAATGACTTGCTGGGAAAGCGGCATGGTTGTTAGAAGCCGGTACTCGGCCCAGCGTTTGCCCGAGGACGCTCAGCCGTGAAGCCGGGCTCAGGAGAACCGACCCACCACTTTCGGTACTCGCACGTTTCTCCCGAGCGGGGTAAACTGTTGCCCGAATGTCATTAGGACTTGAAGTGGCCGGGCGCACCGATGTAGGACGGGTTCGGCCTTCGAACGAAGATAATTACGGCTACGACGAGCGGCTAGGTATTTTCGTGGTTTGTGACGGCATGGGCGGTCACGCCGCGGGGGAGATTGCCAGCCAAATCGCTGTCGAAAGCGTGCTTTCCTATTTTCGCGAGCGCGAGCCGGCGGTGGAAAAGGACGCCTTCCTGGAAGACGCGCCCCTGGGTGCACGCTTGCTCGCCGAAGCAGTCAAGAAAGCCAACGATGCCATCCTGGGGTACGCCGAGGAGCATAAGAATACCTCCGGGATGGGCACCACGCTGGTCGCGGCCCGCTTTTCCAACGGCGTCTTCAGCATTGCCAACGTGGGCGACAGCCGCATCTACCTCTTCCGCGAAGGGCAACTGATGCAGATCACCGAGGACCACTCCCTGGTGATGGAGCAGGTGCGCCGTGGCATGATCACGCTGGAACAAGCGAAGCGCTCCACCGCGCAAAACATCATCACGCGGGCACTGGGCACGGACGAAAGCACGCTGCCCGACCTCGGCGAGTTCCCCGCGCAGAATGGCGACATTCTGGTGCTGACAACAGACGGCGTGCTGCGGCATGTGGACGATACCGAGATCCGCAGCATCCTGCTGCAGCTGCCGTCCTTGCAGGCCGCCTGCGACACGCTGGTGGACGCCGCCAACGAAGGTGGAGGAGAGGACAATTCCACCTGCGTGCTGATCCGCGTGGTCAATAACGTGGAAAAGGGGACGAACTAGGAGACGAGAGCCAGGGGGCAAGGCACCCTTGAAGCGGCACGAACTGATCTAATTCCGTTAGGTCGGTGCCGTCTGGCGCTAGGGGCCGAAAACAGATCTCGTTCTGCTAGACTTGAGTGTTTTGGAACCTCGCACTGAGTTGTCGCAAGAGCACGTCACCTCCGATTCCTCCCCTGGCGTTGAAAAGCTTTCCTCTTCAGGCAGTGTGGGCGCCGCCATTTTCCAGTACTTCCTCGCAGTCGCGCTCGGCCTGCTCTCCGGCTGGATCAATCAGAAGCTGGATGACGCACTTCTAACCGCGCTGTGCGTGCTGGCCTTCAGCATGCTGATGGGTGTGTGGAAGAAGGATCGTCCCTGGCGGTGGGTTCTGCTGGTGTGGATCGGCGTGCCGCTAGTGCTCGCCTACTATCAATTTGTGGTGGGCTGGCCTCACGATCGCGGCCAGGTTTATGGAGCTTTTCTGCAGATTCTTGCCGCCAGCGCCGGAGCCAACGGCGGGCACTTCTTGCGCGAGGTGATCGATCATGTGTTCCTGAAGCAGGATGAATAGGCACGTCCGTCTGTTGAGAACGAAATCGCCCCAGAGCAGCGGCGGGCCAGTTCGGCGACGACTTCGACAGCTTCGCCTAAGTCTCGAAACGATACAGCCCGTGAGCTTTTGCGTCCGTGTCACTGACACGGACGGTGCGGGCTGGTAAGTTTCGCTCGTGCGCCCGGCTTAACTCTCCGAAAGGACACTCGAATGAGAAAGTTCTCTGGGTTGTTGATTGCTGTGGCTGCTCTCGTCCTCGCCATGCCTCCTCTGATGGCACAAGAATCCGACGGCCACCCCATCTACTTTTATCCTCCCATTCACCTATCGAATCTGCCGCAAAATCCAGCCACTCCTGTGGGTATCCTGCCCTCACAGTTCAAGGCTGCCTATGGATTTAATCAGATCCCTAACCAGGGCCAAGGTCAAACCATCGCGGTGATCGACGCTTATGACGATCCCAATATTGCATTGGACCTGGCCGTTTACCAGGCCCAGTTCCATCTGGGCCCTTGCAATTTTCGCAAGGTGACGGTCGGCAATCCGCAGCATGGGAGCTGGGACCTTGAGACATCGCTTGACGTGGAACAGGTCTGCGCCCTCGCACCGCGGGCGAACATCCTTCTGGTGGAAGCGGAGAGCCAGAGTGCCAGCGATCTACTCGCCGCTGTACAGGCAGCGTATTCCTCGCCGAACAATGCTACCGTCGTTTCGATGAGCTTTGGCAGCCCGGACTTCAGCGGAGAACAACAGTACGACAGCTATTTCTGCAATATCCTGAACGGCAACGGGCAGCCGGTGACCTTCGTCGCCTCTTCCGGAGACGCCGGACATCATCCCGAGTATCCTGCAACTTCGCCGTGTGTGCTTGCCGCAGGAGGTACGACACTGGCTCTCAGTCAGGTTACGCCGCTGGCTAATCCTTTCCAGCTGGACTATGGCTCCGAAATCGGGTGGTCGGGCAGCGGAGGAGGAGTCAGCACCGGGGAAGGCCAGCCATCCTGGCAGAATCCGGCTTGCGCGGCGTGGTCTACCAGCAATCGCTGCGTTCCCGACGTTGCGTCCGTCGCGCAGAACATACCGGTGTATTGCAGCTGTGGCGGAAGCGGTGAGTGGGCGACGGTCGACGGTACCAGCATCTCCAGTCCTGACTGGGCAGCATTTTTCACCATCGTGAACTCGCTGCGCGCCAATCAAGGCAAGGGACCGCTCAGCCAGGCCGCGTACGATGTCTACCAGGTTTATTACTCCGGAGGCTACGGCAACAACTTTCACGACATCACGACGGGGAGCAACGGCAACTGCGGATCGCAATGCAACGCCGGACCCGCGTACGACTTAGTGACGGGCATGGGAACCTACCGGGCGAATACTTTGGTCAACTCTCTTGTTGCCGATCCAAATTAGCTTAATTTGTGTTGAAAGCGCCCAGACGACTTGGTCTGGACCTATTTATTGGTATTTGGGTCCAACCTTTGCTTATGTCCCGTGCTCCGGAGGTTACCCTGGGCTTGCCGAAGCATGAGGGACGTACGGCAAACCTACTTGACTTACTGGCTCGACTAGGCCAAAAGACGGCCTGGAACGGGGCACTCCAGGTTCGCTTGTGCGAGGCACACCTGGTATCGCAGGCAGAATCAGGTGGCAGTCGGAGGCGCATATGAGTGGGCCGCAAGCTCCAGCAGGATGGGCGCATCAGCGGGCGGATGGGAGACAACCGTGTAAACGAACTGGCCGGTGCGCTTCCACCAACCCTGAAAGAGCCGGCTGTCTTCGCTCTCGACTCGGAGGGGGAGCCAGTGCTCGCGGTTTGGTTGGTGATTGGCGAGAAGCGGATCGAAAGCCCCGCCTTTAGCCGGAAGATCGATCGGGCTGACGACGACACTTCGAGTCGAAACTCGCAGTCCCACACGCAGGGCTTTCAGTGCGCTTTCCTTCGCGCTCCAGACCATACTCATCAGCCAGGGGTGGTCTGCCTCGGAAGCGTCTGCAATCCAAGCCTGTTCCGCGGGAGTGAAGTAGTCGTCGAAGAAGCCGGCGCTGTGGGGTTCGATGCCTTCCAGGTCGCAGCCGATTGCAGCTTCGGACGATGCGATCGCGCAGATCGCTCTACCCGCACGATGGCTCAGAGAAATCGCGACACCTGCATGCTGGTCGGCGACAAATGCTTCCGGTGCACCTGAGGGGTCAGGACGAATCTCGATGGCGGCGAGTTCGCGGGCGTCCAAGGGGATGCTCCGCTGACTTGCCAAGGCGAGTTTCGCGGTCCAGCGGCCCAGTCGCCAGTCGTTGCGGCGTTTGGCAAACCGCAGGCTATCCTGATGCAGGGCCTCGGCGGCGCTAAGCCAGGCATTTCCCGCCGGCACATCTGCTTCTGTCTGCTCGAGCCAGTACAAATTCACCGCGGAGCGTCAACTTTCGCTAAGGGTCAAGATGGGATCGGCAAGACCGACCGCTGCTTTCTCGGCCGGCGATTCCGTCTCCCTCTTAATACCACGTTCGACCGCCTGAATGAGATAGGGCCGGAGCGTCGCCGGGGGAATAATCCGGTGCAGCGCGCCCACTTCGAGAGCGCGATGCACACTGTGTATGTGGTCGAACTCCTCGGCCACTTCGCCCAGTTTCTCGGAGTGGATCAGGGGGAACAACTCCTGCCACTGCGCCTGCAACCGGCCTTTCTCGACGCCATCAGCCTTCTCCATGGCCTGAGTTAACGCCTGCAGACGCTCGTCTTTACGGGCCCGAGCTTCCACTTCACTGGAGAAGACCACGGCAGCCGCGGGTGCTCCGCCAATCACTGAGGCATACGTTCCTTCCAGGGCCACGACCTCGAGGTTCTCGTTCAGCACTTGCGAAAACACGACGTAAGCGCCGCCGTGATAACGCGAGATCACGCAGAAGACCATGGGGCCTTTGAAGTTCACTACCGCGCGCCCGATCTCGGCGCCGTACTCGAGCTGAAGTTTGCGCAGCGATTCCGGCGATCCGTCGAATCCCGACAGATTCGCCAGCAGTACCAGCGGCCGGTTATTACTGGCCGCGTTAATGGCGCGGGCCGCCTTCTTCGAGGAGGCGGGAAACAGCGTGCCCGCCGTCCAGTAGTCGGGGCCATCCGCAGGCACAAATCCCAGACGAGGCACGGGATGGGACTCGATGCCAAGCATGCAAACCGGATAACCGCCGAGGTGCGCGTCCCAAACCACGACGGTTTCGGCGCCTCGCATGCCGGACCAGCGCTCCAGCGGGCGATGGTCCTGGTCGGCCACGGCCGCCAGCACGCGGCGAATCTCGAAGGGCTTCTTACGTCCCGCGTTGGTTTCGTCGGAGAAGATATCGCCCACCAGCGCGAAGCTGCTGACTCCGTTAACGCCGTGCGCATATTCGCGAACATCGCGCTCGATGGGATCGACGGTAACCGCCCGGCGCGGGAACCGCTCGCCCGGGATGAGATAGGTGTGATCGTAATGGCGGAAGAGGATGCGGCAGGCTTCGTCGATATCGCGCGCGAAGTATTGTGCCTGCCCATTCAGGCCCATGATGCGGTCATAGCCGCCGATGCCCAGATTGTCCTCGGCCGAGACGCTGCCCGAATAGTCGAGCGCGCGCTTGCCGGTGAGCACCATGGCGCCCAGCGGCGTCATGATCAGAATGCCGCGGGTGTGCAACAGCATGGTGGCTTCGGCATTCCAGTAGGGCTGCGCGCCCACGTTGATTCCGTTCACCACCACGTTCACTTCACCACCAGCCTGGGTGAACTCGATAAGGCGGCGCAGGACACGGGCGATCCAGTCCATGTTCTCCACACCGCTGTCCATGGCAATCTTGGCGCCGCCGGAAAGCGCGAACCACTCCAGCGGCACGTGCATCTTATCCGCCAGATCAAGGCCGGCGTTGATGCGCCGGCACTCGGCTTCGGCGAGAGCTCCCATCCCCTTGCTGGGGTCGCCCAGCAGGATGACTCGCGTCATGCCCTCGGGATATTTGGGCGTGAAGTTGCGAATCACGCCGACGATGATGTTGGCTTTGTTCTTGCCGTAGGGCCGCTCGACGGGAACGAGCTGGTTGTCGGCGTCGAGGTCGTATTCGACGAATTCTCCTGCCGGAAGTTCCGCCCGCGTATCCTGGGTAGCCGGGGTGAGCAGCTTGACGATTTCGTAGGGATAGACGAGCCCGCGCTGGCGCATCTTGACGACCTTCTGGTCGTACTCGGCCAGGGGCTTCAGCGGCTCCAGTTGGGTAGCGGGACGCACGGTCATCACCAGGCCGGTTCTGCTGCCGGGGTTCGAAATACGCACCAGCATGTCGCGTAGCTCCCCAGTCTGGGGATGTGGAATGCGGGCCAGTACCGCGACCTGCTCCAATCCCAGACCGTCGGTAGCAGGCGCCATCCGGCACGCGAAGTCGTGCATTTCATCCGCACTGAAGTTGAGCGGCGGCCACACATTGAGCAGCATGCGATTCCAATAAAGCCGCTTCTGCGGAGGACGTCTCATCTGGAAAAGGCGGATGGCCGCCAGCGTCTCGGCAAACATGCGCTCCAGGTGGGGCAAGTGCACCCGGCCGGCTTCATCGCGTACCGGAGTTAGATCGCGGATCTCGGCGCAAGCGAAGAGACGCTCGTCCTTGGGATTCTCGTGGGCGACGGCGTGCAGAAGGTAAACGTCTTCGACCGAGGGCAGCCGCTCGATCTTGAAGTTCTTCAGGCGCCACAAGTGCAGCCGGTTCGCCATCATGGGATGGATGCCGCGGAAGAGCTTGTCTTCAGCGTAAACGCCATCGCGTAGCGCATAGGTAAAATGCCGCACGCCCGCGATACTGCTGTCGTGTCCCGGCGCACCCAGCGCCACCACGATGCGCTCGACCGAGGCGGGGAAACCGGCCTGGTTGAGCATGGCTTGGAGTTCCTGCTGCATGCTCTCGGGATCGTCTGCCCCTGCGGCATGCCAGACATAGAAGTCGAGAGTAACCCCGTGGCCGGCGGGAACTTCTTGGATCAGCGGAATCAGACCGCGCGCCGACTCCGTCAACCCGGAATACTCGCTATGGGTGGTGAAGAGATGAAGGCGCCTGCCCTCGTCTTCGTACTGCGCCAGGATGTAGCGCTGGCCATCCAAGGCGAGGCTGCGAAGGCCGGTAAGATTTTGCGCGCGGTAGTAGCGCGCGGTTAAAACCTCCAGCATCAACTCACGCAAGGCGAGGCTTGCCGTGGCAAATCTGCCGGAGAGCAGGCCCACCAGCGGCTGAGGACAATCGATCAGGGCGCGCACGCGCGCTTCGCGATCGGATGCCTCAGGATAGGCCGCGAGGTAGGCGATGTCGGCTTCCATCTGCGCGTAGACCTGGCGCAGTGCCCGCTCGAACACCGGCTGATCGAAGCAACGATAGCGCAATTCCCGCGCAAAATGGCTGACAGTTGGAAAGCTTTCGTAGGTAATGGAGACGAGCCGGTCAAGCAGGGTGCGGAAGGATTGGTCGGTCTCCGGCTTTTCCAGTTTCCCCTGCGGCAAACGCCGTTCCAGCACGCTGATGATAGGCGCAATCTGCCGCTCCGCTGCTTCATGGGATTTGTAGATCCATAGCAGAGTCTCTTCCAGCTGTGGCGACGCATTCAGTGTGTTTATGCCGTAATGAGCCAGTACGCGCCGGAGGGCCTCCACGAAAGCCGGCGGCAACCCCTCGCCTTGTGTCTTGATCATGCGGAGATAGCTGAAGAGGTAGGCTTCCGGACTGGGCGCTTCGCCGCCGGATAGGCCGTTCATGATCGGATTCCGGCGGAACACGGAGCAGATATCGACGAAGATGCTGAGAATTTCGTCTTCCTGACGCCGGATTTCTTTTGTCTCATCGCTGGCTTCGCGGAAGCGACTCCACTGGGCAAATGTCTTCGCGGTGTGCACGGGATCGATGTCGAAGCCCAGCATGAGCTGGCGTAGTTCGTCCAGGTTTTTGCGCCAGTGCGCCTGATGGCTGAATTCGTCCTCGGTGAGCGCGGTTCCGAATACCACGCGCTCCATAGCGTCCACGGGCTCGGCCTCGACCGAAGGCTCGATCTGGATCAGCGGCGCTCCGGTGTCGACCTGCACGTTGGGGATGGTCATTACCTGCCGCACCTTGCCGGAAAATGGAGCGACCACCTGGGTTTCCATTTTCATGGCTTCCAGGACCAGCAGGCGGTCACCGGCGGCGACGGTGTCTCCGGGCTTCACGGCGATGGAAACCACGACCGCGGGAGCAGGTGCGTGCACCACTCCGCCGTCATCGCGTTCGATGCGGTGCGAGACGCCATCGACTTCGATGCGATAGCTCACTCCCTGCACGACCGAAACGACATGGGAGCGCTGGCCAAACGTGGTGAGCCAATATTCGAATGGGCCAAGGGGATGGAGGTGGGCGTCGACATGCGCGCCATCTACCTCGATGCGATAGCGCTCGGGGCCGAGGCAGTACGTTTTCATCGAGTAGGCTTGCCCGCGGTAGCGTAGCTTCACTTCGCGGCCCGCCTCCCTGCGCACCTGCGGGCGGCCTCGCACCGCGGAGGTGTAGAACTGCGCCTTCTCCACCGCCAAGTCGGCGTTGTAGACTTCGATGGCGGCCTGCACCAGGGCCACGTCGGCAAAGCGCCTTGAGAGGTGCTCGCCGTTGGCTGCCAGCCGGTCCAGCCAGCCGACGTCCACTTGCCCATGCAGGATCTCCGGACGGCTGAGCAACTCCAGCAGGAATGCCTTATTCGTCGCTCCACCTTTAATGACGACAACGCTCTCGCGCAGCACGCGCTGAATGCGCGACAGCGCTTCCTCCCGGCTCTGGCCAAAGGCAATGATCTTGGCGACCATGGAGTCAAACTCCGGCGGCACCGCGTCGCCCACGGAGACTCCGGTGTCGATGCGAATTCCCGGACCGGTGGCGATCATGAATCGCTCGATGGTGCCCGGGCCCGGGGCGAAGCCATTCTCGGGATCTTCGGCGTTCAGCCGCACTTCAATGGCATGGCCGATGGTGCGAGGCTGCGCTCCCTCAAGGCGACCGCCACGAGCGACGTGAATTTGTAGTTTCACCAAGTCCAGCCGGGTGGTGCACTCCGTCACCGGATGCTCGACTTGCAGGCGCGTGTTCATCTCCATGAAGAGGAAGCGCTGCCCAGCCGGCTGATAGAGGAATTCCACCGTCCCGGCATTGCGATATTCCGCCGCCTTGCTAAGCCGTACTGCGGCCTCCCGTAGTGCCTGGTCGACCTCGTGCGAGAGCGCCGGCGACGGCGCCTCTTCCATGACTTTCTGATGACGGCGCTGCACGGTACAGTCGCGCACTCCGGCAGCCCAGGTGGTGCCGTAGTGGTCAGCTATAATCTGCACTTCGACATGGCGCGCGCCGCCGTCGACGAGGTGTTCCATGAAAACGGTGGCATCGCCAAATGCTTTGGCGGCCTCGCCGCGGGCGCCAGCAAAGGCATTCGCAAGCTCGTCCGCAGAATTCACGCGGCGAATCCCATGACCCCCTCCGCCGGCGGTCGCTTTGATCAACAATGGATAGCCGAGCTGCTCGGCATGGCAGACGGCATCTTCCAGTGTCTCCACCGGGCCGCCGCTCCAGGGAGCGATGGGAATGTGCGCCTGCTCGGCCAAACGCTTGGAGGAGATCTTGTCCCCCAGGCGCCGCATCACCGCCGCATCCGGTCCGATGAACACGATGTTCATCTCCTGACACAGGGCGGCGAACTCGGCGTGCTCGGCGACGAATCCCCAACCCACCCACACAGCCTCGGCACCCGCCGTGGTCAATGCCTGCTTCAGACGCGCGTAGTCCACGTAGCTGCTTTTGGACTGATTGGTCTTGGGGTCGATGAACTGACTGGCGCCGATGGACAGCGCCTCATCGGCTTCGCGGACGAACATGGCGTTGCGGTCGGGATCGGTGTAGAGCGCAATGGTGCGTAACGCCGTGCCGTGCTCATGGTTGAACTCGCGGGCGGCGTGAATGAAGCGCATGGCGGCTTCGCCACGGTTGACGATCACCACCCGTTGAAATTCGTGCTGCATGGTTTCCTCCCGATCCAGAGATCGTTGCGGTTAGCGGCTAGAGGGTTACACCGTAACGGCACGCATCGCCTTCAGCGGCTCCATATCCACGCCGTTGGGAAGCGCCACCGTGCGGTAGCCATTGACATGCAGATACTGGTTTCCGGCCTGATCCACGACCTCGGCGTCGAACGTCTCTCCCTGCTGGTCGGGAGTGACAACGGCGTACAGAGGTCCCTCGGCCGATTGCGGCGAGCGCAACCAGCCAACTTGCCCTACGTGCAAGGGCAGGCCCATCCGATTGTGTGTGCCTATCTCCCACAGGCCGGCGGTCTGGAAGCAGAGTTCGATCAGGCGCGGCGCCATGAGCGTCGGACGATCGGCCGGCTGGTGATTGGCAGGCAAGCCTTTGGTCAGCTCGCCTATCATGCGCTTTCCGTCCCACCAGGCGCGCTCGACCACCTGATAAGCGGGTCCGTGGAAGTAAATGCGATAGATTTCGGCGGCGTTGATGATGGCTTCCTGCGACAGGCTGAGTGGCCGCTCGGTTATCGCCTCCGGCGCCTGCTTCGTCAGCCGCACGCGGGCCGTGAAGTGCAGGGTCTCCTGCGGCTCGGGCTGGTTGGGTAGCGTGCGGCGGCCAATCAGGCGGCAATCCGAGATGATCGCGCCGCCCTGCGGACGGAAGACAGCTTGCACCGTCAATGTCCGCGGCTCGTCCCGATAGAACTTGAATGGGGCCAGGAAGTTCACCTCTTCGACCGTGCCTACGCGCCATCCGGGATGGACGCAGACTGCAGCCTCAGCGAAGGCCTCGATTCCCATCACGCCCGGCAGCACCGGAGTGCCGTCAATGCGATGGTCATAGAGAAAAGCTTGCGACGACGGATCGAGTGTGGTCTCCATCGTCAGCCCGCTGTGAACGCCCATGCCCGTGATCTTGCCGACCATGGGTCCCTGGGCTTCGCGGAAAGCGTTCAGGGCCTCAACGTCAAGACCGCCGGTTGGATCCCACTCGTTCAATAGAATGCCGAGGCGCTTGCCGACGACCACTTCGCCGCAAGTTCCGCCAGCGGTCAGTTCACGGCGAATCCACGGAATGCCGGCTTCGGGTGGCAGCATGTCGATGCCCGCCAACTCCATCATCTTGGGAATGGAGCCGCGGGTAGCCATGCCGATGCCGCCCCATGCCGACCAATCGATCGCGATGCCGCGAGTCAACGGCCGCGTGGTGCGGAAGCTGGAGGTGATCTTGCACAGCAGGTCGTTGGCCGAGCTGTAGTCGGACTGGCCTCCGTTACCGAAGCGGCCGGCAACAGAACTGAACGCCACGGTCGCGCCCAGCGGCATGTCGCCGATGGCGCGCAGCAGATTGAACCAGCCGTCGCTCTTGACGTCGAAGACGAGATCGAACTCGCGCGGGTCCTTATCGGGCAGGAAGTGACTGCGCTCGATGCCGGCGGCGTGCAACAGAACATCGATGTGTCCGCTGCGGGTGCGAACTTGCTCGACGATCCTGGTTACGGCTTCGGCATCGGTAAGGTTGACGCTGAAGTACTGTACTTTGCCGCCCGCCGCTCGCACCGCGTCGATGGCATTCTGCGCCGCCTGCGCGCGTTCCAACGCGGCAAGTTCCTTGTCGACCAGAGCTGGAGTGGCCCGCTCGCCGCGCGTCTTAATGCGGGCGAACAGATCGCGCTTCAGACCGTCTTTGTCGGTGACGAAGCGCTTGAGGTCGGGATTGTTGGGATCGGGCTCAGGCACCAGATCGAGCAGGTAGAAGGTGCCTCCGGAAGCGGTCGCCAGATCGGCCGTGATGGCCGAGACAATGCTTCCCGCGGCTCCGGTGACGACGAATACCGTATCCTCGGCCAGCTTCATTCCGGGCTGGCCATCGGCTACGGGCTTCTCCTGCAACCCGACCGTCCAGCGCAGGCCGTTCTTGTAGCCGACCTCGACGGCTCCGGGATCGCGCAGTGTCTCGGCGACGAGCGCTTCCGCAATCTCGGAAGGGGCCTGGCCCGGTTCGAAATCGACGGCCTTGACGGTCACCTCGGTGCGCTCGCGCTTATACGTCTTGGTGAAACCGGTAACAGCGCCCCCAAGTGGCACGGACGCGCCAAAATCGTCGTAGCCGTGCTGGCCTCCCAGCGCAGTTGCCGAAACCAGGAACGTTCCGGGCGCGGCGACCTGGTCGAAGAGAGTACGCATCGAGGTGAAGAGCAACTTCACACGCACGCGCAGAGCTTCACGCCAGCTCGCCAGATTCATCTGGCCGAGGCTACCCTCGTTGTCCAGCGCAGGCAGCCAGTAGACTCCCTGGATGGGGCCGGCGGCGAGCCAGCTCTTGAGCGTTGCCGTCAGCGTGTCTGCGTCCGGTGTGCCGTTGATGAGGAGCACTTCGACGCCTTTCGCTTGCAGTTTCTGCGTGAGCTCACCAGCCGCGCCGGTCGCGTCCGGCATGATCACGACGCGGCTGCCGGCGGCGAGCGCCACTCCCGTTGGCTTGCACAGCTCAATCGGAGGACGCAAGACCGGCACCGGGACGCGCCGGGGAATTCGGTTGGCGGCGTCGAAGTTGAGGAGCTCCTGCGGTGCTCGCCGCACGGCCGACGGAGGCAATGGCGGAGTTGCTGCCGTGCCCGCTGCTGGTGTAGCTGTGCCTGCTCCCGGCCGTCTCTGCTGGGCGAACTGAATGACGTGGCCCAGGGTTGGGAACTCGCGCAGCTTGAGATTCTCGTCGCGCGGGATGTTGTACGCCGCTCGCACCGAGGCAAACATCTCCGCCTGCTTGACGGTGTCGATGCCAAGGTCGGCTTCCAGGTCCAGATCGAGGTCCAGCATGTCCTGCGGGTAGCCGGTCTTCTCAGCGACGATCTCTAGTACCTTCTGCTTGATCTCTTCATCGGTCGGAGAGTGGGCTGTAATACCTGTGGCACTCGCCACGGGCCCAGGAGTCGCAGCCGTAGCTTGCGTGGCTGCGGGAGCACTTGTCGAAGCGGCCGGAGTTGCAACCGGCGTCGTGGGAACGGGAGCGGCTACCGGCTGCGGAGTGGCGGATGCGGCGCCGGGCCGTCTCTGCTGGGCAAACTGAATGACGTGGCCCAGGGTTGGGAACTCGCGCAGCTTGAGATTCTCGTCACGCGGGATGTTGTACGC
>JBARGS010000045.1:0-8723 GCA_049798495.1 Candidatus Korobacteraceae bacterium
AGGTTGACCACAGCGGCGACGATCGACAGGAAGGCCTGTTCGCGAGTCCGATTGAGCGCCGCCAGCAGACACGACTCGACGCTCATAAACCCGCTGATAATGGCCCAGACTCCCATAGCCAGCAGCAGTGGCTGGCTCGGAACGGCGGACGGCCCCGCCCAAATCCGAATCAGCTCACGTCCGAACGCGACCAACCCGATCACGCAGCAAATATTCAACGTCAACGTTGCTTTCATCGTCCCCGCGAACGTGCGCCGGATCCATCGGTAGTCGCCTTTGGCATAGGCCTCGGCATAGGCCGGCCACAGCGCCGGGAAGATGAGCGACTGTAGGACCGCCGCTAAGCTAACCAGCCTCCAGGTCACGCTATAGGGCGTGACCTCGGCGGCGCCGAGATAATGACTGACCACCAGGTTGTCGGAGCTGAAGACCACGACCGCCGCAACCTGAATGAGGAAGAACGACCAGCCAGACTCGAAAAGCTCGCAGATGGACCGTCGATCGATGAGCGAAAGACGAGGATGCAGCCACGGCTTCAGCCTCGTCACAACCGCAGCGAGCATCGCCAGATTGGCTAGTGTGAGAGATCCCGCCGACATCACGAACAGCACCGGCATGGAAACGCGAAGCAGGATGCCTGAGGCCAAACCTAGCAGGCTGGCAGCCACACCGGCACACGCAGCATAGTTTCCGCGATGCAACTCCTGGTAGCCCGCCAGCAGCTTGTTTCCGAGATTGCCGATCAGCCCCAGCAACATCAAAACGACAGCTGCGGCGACCGTGTGCCTTACTTCCCCTGCACTTACGCCGGCGCTCACGTTAAAAAGGCTGCTCCAGTTGATACGCGGGAAGACTGCGGCAGATGCAATCCCGGCCAGCGCCGCAACTCCGCCAGTAAGGGCGAGCGCATTGGTGAGAGAGCGGGTCGCTGCGGCTCGATCGTCAAGGGCGTATGCGCGAGAGATGTGGTTGGTCAAAGTGTTGGCTATGCCGAGGTCCAGGAGGTTGAGCCATACCGCGGTTGTGGTGACGGTCGCCCAGACACCGTAGCGTTCGGGCCCAAGGTAACGCACAGCCATGGGAAGCGATATCAATGCAGTCGCTGTCGTCAGGAGACGCGCGGCGCCGCCCGACCAGACGGCTTCCGCGATGCGACGGTAGCGAGAAGATAGTTTCAAGGCGGTATCAGATCGGAGACGATGGCGAATCGGGACGGCTTCGCAGCGCTTCCAGCGCGCGCCGCATCGCGTCGGTGGAATGCGAGTGCATGAGATGGCGCGAAGCTTGGTCGGGCCAGGACCGTTCTGCGGGCCGGGCAATTGGTTGTACGCTACGCAAAAACTCTCTGGCGGTTCCGGCGACCTCCTCGACGGAGACGCCCGCTATGCAGTGCGGCTCGGCGCGGCAACAAGAGAGCTCGCACTCCTCCCTGCCCTTCATGGGCTGCAACACCCGCACACAGTTGCCATACGGCGCAAAGCGCAGCGGACTGTTGGGATGGTTGGGATCGCCGTCACGGGGATGACGCGAGATCACGACGGTTGGACAATTCATTGCTGCCGCCAGGTGAGCGGCGCCGCTATCGTTTCCCACCAAGAGCGCGCAACGCTCCAGCACCGCGCAAGTCTGGCGAAGCGGCACTCCACTGATGATGATCGCATTCCCACTCAGCAGGCTTGCCAGTTTTTCCGCTTCGGCCCGCTCCTCCGCAGAGCACACAACGATCGGCTGGATGTTCTGCTCCTTGCTAAGTTGGGCGAGGGTTTGCGCATAGCGCTCCAGCGCCCACCTTCGCCCCGGACTGCGCGCCCCAATTCCCACGGCGACCAGCTTCGCCGAGGGCGAGGCCTGCGCCAGCAACTGCGAGGCTTTTCGGCGATCGCGTTCTGTCAGGCGAATCTCCAGACTGCTGTCCGATACCTTGCCCCCAAGCGCCTTTACGATTGCCAGGTTGCGAAACACCTCGTGCCGTAATGGTCCGCTCCCGAGGCAGATGCTGAACGCCGCGTCGAAACGGCGATTGAGAAGCTGCTTCTCCGGAGATGCTTCGGAGGTGTATCCGACGCGCTCATCCGCGCTCGTCAGCAAGCACAGAAAGGTCGCTAAGTGCTCGTCCACATCCCAGCGCGGTGAAATAGCGAAGTCGAAATGCCGGCCACGCAACCGGCTTCTGTAGAAAGAGATCGCTGACAACAACCTCTTAGCGCGCTCCGGCAGCCACTCAGGTCTGGTCTTCGGCAGGCTCAGCACCTCGTCGATATAGGGGTTGGTTACCAGCAGCGGTCGGTACGCCTCCTGCACAACAACCGTGTAACGCGATTCGGGAAATACCTTCTTGAGCTCACGAAACAGCGGCGTGGTCATCGCTACGTCGCCCAGCGCGTCCAGCCGGAAGAGGATGATGGAGACTGGCTCTTTTCGCGAAGGAAGTTCGGGCGTAGCAGGGATCTGAAGACAGCTGGGCAGTATGGGCTCGCGCGCGATGTACCGGCGCCAGAACAGTGCCAGAAGGGTGGGCACACGAACCGTCAAGAACAAGGAAAGCGGCGTTACTCGTTTCATGCGGAGAACACCGCTGGGGAAGTAAGTGGCGCAGTGGAAGCTGCGGATCTTGCAATCAAGCGGGTGGTGCTGACTCCGTCGACGATGGGGATGAGTTCGACGCGGCCTCCCCAGGCGCGGACTTCGCGCGCACCAACGACCAAGTCCTCCGTGTAATCTCCGCCCTTGACCAGAACGTCGGGACGGATCGCCTCGATCAGGCGCAGCGGCGTGCTCTCCGGGAAGATCAGTACGGCGTCAACGGCGCTCAGCGCGGCCAGAATTCGCGCGCGTTCGTTCTCGGCGACCACCGGGCGGAGTGGCCCCTTCAGAAGATGTACCGAGCTGTCGCTATTCAAGCCGACGATCAGCCGATCGCCCTTTTGGCGCGCCTGCTCCAGCAGACGGATATGGCCAACGTGCAGGATGTCGAAGCAGCCGTTGGTGAAGACGATGCGCTGTCCTGCGGACCTCCAGGTTGCAACGCGCCGGAGGAGGCCATCAAGGTGCAGAACCTTGTCGTCCATGTGCGGCGCGACCGCCTGCGATAAAGCGCCCAGCAGTTCTGCCCGCTGAACGGGAACCGTACCGACCTTGCTGACCACGATTCCGGCGGCGATGTTGGCCACCTGCGCTGCGGTTTCAACTTCCGCACCGCAGGCCAGAGCGAGGGCAAGCACCGCGATTACGGTGTCGCCCGCGCCTGACACGTCATAAACCTGCCGCACCACTGCGGGCGCATGCCGGCGCGAATCGCGACGCACAATCGCGATTCCCTTCTCCGCCAGCGTCACCGCCATGAACTCCATCTCGAGACATGGCAGCCGAGCCTGGGCGATAGCGAGCAACTGGTCGAGATCGGCGGCCGCTTCCCCCATCGCGACAGCAAGTTCCTTCAGGTTGGGGCAGATGGCCGTGGCGCCACGATAGCGCGAGAAGCTGCGGTTCTTGGGATCGACCAGTACGGGGACGTTCCTCTCGCGCGCCGCGGTAATAATCTGCCGGCAAAATGGCTCACTCAGCGCGCCCTTCGCATAATCGGAAAGCACAACGACCGAGGCATAGGGCAAAGCGGAGAGAGCGCCTTTCAGTAATGCCTGATAATCGGCTTCGGAAAAATCCGGCGTCGCTTCGCGGTCGAGGCGCATCATCTGCTGACCACCGCAGAGAATGCGCAGCTTCGTGGTCGTGGGCACAGCCGTTACCGCTCGCAGCGAAACCTCCACACCAGCTTTGCGAAGAAGCGATTCCAGCGTCGCCTGTTCGCCGTCGCCGCCACCGAATCCCACTAGCGTGATGCGCGCGCCTAAGCCGGCGAGGTTCATCGCCACGTTGGCTGCACCGCCTGGCTTATCCTCCTGGAAGCCGGCACGCACCACTGGGACGGGCGCTTCCGGCGATATGCGGCGCACCTCGCCCCAAACGTACTTGTCGAGCATGACATCGCCGACCACGAGCACCCGTGCGTTGTGCCAGCCGCACTCCAGCAGCGCGATGATCTCCGCAAGATTCGTCATCACACTCTGGCTTCCTGCACCGCCTGATTAATACAGGTGGCAATCTCGACCCACTCGCACAGGATGTGACCGCACAGAATGTGGCCTTCCTGAATGCGTGCCGGATCGGTAGCGGGGACACGGAGGCAGATGTCGGCGATCGACCCGAGTTTGCCGCCGCTTCGCCCGGTCATGGCGATGGTCGCGGCCTTAAGTTCACTGGCTTTCTGCAGCGCAGTACAAACGTTAAGGCTGTTGCCGGAGGTGGAGATCCCGACCACGACATCGCCGGAGCGGCACAGAGCTTCGACCTGGCGCTCGAATACCGCGTCGTAGCCATAGTCGTTGGCAATGGCCGTCAGGATGGAAGTGTCAGTGGTAAGCGCAACGGAACACAGCGCCGAGCGTGGACGCCGGAAGCGGCCTACGAGTTCGGCGGCTAGATGCTGGCAATCGGCTGCGCTGCCGCCGTTGCCGCACCAGAGAATTTTGTGACCCGCTACCAGGGAGTCGGTAATCAGGATCGCGGCCCGCTCGAAGGCGTCCTGCTGCGATCCAAATTGCCGGATGATAGCGAGATGCTCCGCAATCGCGTCATTGAAGACGCCGGCCAGATTCAAAGAAGATGGCATTCGCCGCTCGTTTCTGTACAACGAGTGTCAGGGTCTTCTCAGAACCTTTTTGGGAAACGCTATTGTATGAAATTATAACGTCATGGGCAGGGATCGAGCCCCAGACTTTTCTGGCATCGAGTACGTTTTCCTGGATCGGGACGGAGTGCTCAACCGCAAACCGGCCGGGGGAGGGTTCGTCACACGGTGGGAGGAGCTGGAACTTCTGCCGAAGGCGCCGGAAGCGATCGCCGTCCTGAACCGCTCGCAGCGTACAGTAATCGTGGTGACGAATCAGCGCGGCATCGCCCTGGGTTTGTTCTCGCAGGATGACCTGGAGCGACTGCACGATCGGCTGTGTCTGGAGCTTTCTACCAAGGGCGCTCATCTGGACGGGATCTACGTCTGCCCGCACGATCGTGGTCAATGCAATTGCCGTAAGCCGCTTACCGGACTATTCGCGCAGGCTTTTGCCGATTTCCCTGAGGCACGGCCGGATAACAGCGTTATGGTTGGCGATTCGTTGAGCGACATTGAAGCCGGATATCGGTTGGGTATGCGAACCGTATTGATCGCTGACGCAACGGATACGAGCACTCCGGAGATGACGCGAGCAGCGGCGCTGGCGCAGGCATCGCTGGCGTCCCTGGCAGAATTTGTGGAGCGCCTGGGATGCGATTTTTAGAGGCTGGGAGAGGAGTCACGTATGGGCGCTTCTAAATGCGTGGACGGCGCGACGGCGTCGTTGAATCGCGAGTGCTGCTCTGCGGACTGGCGCTCCAGGCTCACCTCGCGCGACTCCATAGAAATCGCAATGACGTTTTGCCTGATCCTGCTCGCCCTTTGGACGGCGAAGCCCTGGCAGGACCTTCTGGGCTGGCTGGCGTTGCTGTGGATCGTCGTAGCCACATGGCGATCACGCCAGAGTGCTGCTGCCTTGGGACTGCGACTCGCGGGACTGGGACGGTCGCTTTGGGTCGTTGGTGTCACCGTGATATCCGCGGCAATCATCGTTTGGATTGCCTGGCGAATGCAAACCTTGCATATCGTTTCTCGCGGCTTGCCTATTTGGCTGGGATTCTGGGTGTACATGTTTTGGGCGCTGGTACAGCAGTTTATCTTGCAGGATTTCTTCCTGATGCGGCTTTTGCGGGTCCTGCCCTCCCATACCGCGGCGGTCGTCGTAAGCGCCTTTCTCTTCGCGGCGGTACACCTTCCCAATCCTCTGCTTACCATAGTGACGCTGGTGTGGGGAGCGACGGCCTGCGCCCTCTTCCTGCAATACCACAACCTCTATTCGCTGGGATTGGCGCACGGAATCCTAGGCCTTTGTCTGGCGATTAGCGTACCCAACAGCGTCCATCACCAGATGCGAGTTGGGCTGAGCTATCTGCGCTGGCGACCCACGCCGGCGCCGCTTCAACGCAGCCAAATGGACCAGATGGTGTCGACCGACGCGTGCGTGATCGCTGATGCGGCCAGGCGCCGGTCTTCTCTCCACGCCCGGCCATAAAAGATCCCCGCAAAGGTCGCCAGCAGCACGTAGCGCCAGTTGAAGTGAGTGCCTCCTTTATTGAAGTGCGACAGTCCGAAGAGGACCGCCGTCGCCAGTAACGACCAGCGCCGGCCGATGCGTCGTTCGAGCAGGTTCTGCATCCAACCGCGGAAGTATGTTTCCTCCAGTATCGCGACGAAAGCGAAGATGGAGATCCACATCAAGGCAAGCTTGCCGACGCCGGGAAGAGTCGCGTGGAAATGCAGGAAGCCGAGTCCGAGGCCCAAGGGAATTGCAATGGGCGCATAGAACGCCAGCTCACGCAGGCCAATCTTCCAATCCCGCCAGTGTGGCACGAAGTCAAAACCGACATTACTGAGCCGGCGAATTGCGAGAAATCCATACAGGCCGATATCGAACAACAGCAGACGGCCCAACGACCGGCAGTAGACCGGCCACACGGGCTCCAGCCAGCGGAACTCGACCGTAAGCCCCAGCACCGCCAGGACAGCCCAGTCGCGCCAGTTGCCGCGTTGCTCCGGGTCCGCTTGCGCGGCGTGCTGCAACAGGATTACGAGCGCCAGAGGAAGTGCCGCGTACAGCGCCACAAATGACCATCGGAAGTATTGCGTTCCTTGCACCGCGAGGCAGTAAGGAACCGCTGCGAGTGCGACGACGGCAATACGAACCGCGCCGGGCAACAACTCCACGGCGCGGAGAAAATACTCGCCGGCAAATGCCATCGCCAACGCCGGCATGAGCAGCAGCGCAGCGGCTATACCAGTCGAAGCAGTCCAACCGTGCATCAAGACATCTTAGTGGAGGAGCTCGGCGCTCTGACGCAACTGACCCGCTCTAAACACAAAGGAAGGCCCTAAACGTGGCACTCGCAGGGGCGGAGGGGGACAGAACTTAATTAGAGGTGGCGTTAGTGCACCAGGCGCTCGAGAGCCTGATGTACGAAGGTAAGGCTGCCGGGCCACAGCACGACAACGAGGGTGAAAGTGGCAAGCAACGCGCCGACACTGGTCAGGAACGGAATCAGCACACTTGCGGGCCTTTCGGCTTTGACTTGCGGACGCAGCAACCGGTCGACGCGCTGCACAAGGTCGTCGTCTACCAGCGAGCAGGAAAGGTACGCCACGTTCGCTCGCTTCCCCATCTTCGCCACCGAGACCAGCGCGGAGGCCAGCGATAACGCACGGCGCGCGTCGCCTTCGGTCGCCTGGTCGTCGGCTGCCCATTCGGTGAACCTCGCCCAGCCACGCTCCAGGCCTCGCAGCCCGCGAACAAAGGGCAGCGCATCGGGAGCGAGCATGATCAGCATGCGCTTAAGATTGTCGCCCGCGTCGCAATGGGCGCGCTCGTGACGCAGAGCGGCTTCCCGTTGTTCCTGCGAAAGCCCGTGCATGACGCGCCGTGAAATCACTAATCGCGGATGCAGCACCCCGGCGACAGCCAAAACCGGAGCCTTATCTGCCAGCAGCAACGCAGGCGATGATGCGCCGGGTAACGTGATCTTACGTCCGCGCTGTTCGCAGCGATGCAGGTAACGTGACGTGCCGCGGACCGCACCGACCACCCGCACGACCGCCAGCGCCCAAATTGCCACACCCAACACCGCGGTCAGTACGCACACAAACCCGACTTTTTCTCCGGCGGCGTCCGGCTCGAGCCACAAGTAGCTGGGAACGCAGAATGCAATCACCGCCAGCAGGGTTAGCACCATTGGCGCCATGCGGAGCGCGAACAACAATCGCGCCGCCGAGCTCGGTTTCAGATGCTCGGCAATTCGTACTGCTGTGCCAGCGCTCAGGCGCATGGCCATAGCCAGCGCCAGATGGATCATGAAAAATGAGGCACAGCACAGGCACAGCAGCCGCATGGTGTAGGGAAGGCTCATTATTACTTGTCCGTGTTGGAAAGTTCCCGCCGTTTCCTGCGAATCTTCTCTTCCAGTTCGTCCAGCAGCATGGCGTCGTGCTGGCCAACGGCGTCGACTAACGATGATAGTAAGAGATCACGCGAAGGCTGCGGCCCGGACAGGAAACCCGCTATCAGATCACCAGCCCGTCGACGTTCCCATTCCTCACTGGAAAAACGCGGAGAATAAAGAAATGCGCGTTCCGATTTCTGGCGGTTCAACAGGCCTTTCTTGAACAAGCGGTCGAGAGTGGTCATGACTGTCGTGTACGCGAGGTCGCTCTCCAATTTTTCAACGACATCGCGCACACTACTCTCGCCGACTGCCCAAACGACCTCCATGACGCTAGTTTCCAGAGGCCCCAGTATGATTTGCTGCCCCATTTGACTTGCCGAATGTCTTATCAAGAAAATCCCTCGTTGAAGCAGCGTAAGACCGCCTGTCGACTTTGTCAATCAAAACCCATGCTGCTCTCTTACCGATTCCCAGCCTTGGCAGAGGATTCGAAACCGCGCTTGCAGTGCGGCCTCTAAGGTGAACGTACCGAAACAAAACTACTCTCTGCTGAGCCCTCATCCGTCCCTGCGATTGGGCTATTTGGTCCAGCGCCGACCCTAAATATTTCGATCAGAGAGCATCGAGTACCTAAGTAACAC
>JBARGS010000046.1:0-7480 GCA_049798495.1 Candidatus Korobacteraceae bacterium
GTGCAGCGCCTGGCGGAAGAGTTAGAGTAAGGATCCCAGAATCTCAGGGTGTCATCCTGAGCGAGGACTTCAGTCCGAGTCGAAGGACCCCTACTGTAACCGGACCCACTTTTTTCCTGGATCATGACCCGGCCAAGCTAATCACAGATAACTCAGCCACCAATCCTGCCTCCGCTGCTTCACCTCCATGAACCACCTGCACGGGAAATACAGAATAATCAACACAATTGCCCACATCAGGTAAATGAACGGCAGCCCATGGCCGTATCCATCCGGAATATCATTCATCATGAATGCTCCCCGGAAGAGCCACTCCACCGGTTGATGGGACAGCGTCGCCACAAGCACCGCGAGCAAATGGATCAGGTACAGGTGCAGAACATAGAAGAACATCGGCACGCGTCCGAATACCAGCAGAGGCCTCCAAATGTTTCCGACCGCCTTGCCGTCCAACAATCCCAGCAGGAGAATTCCGGGCCCCAGCGTCATCAGCAGGAATTGCAATGACGGAGGATACTTTTCCACATCCAGGAAGAGGATAACGGTCTTCTCCACCGTCGGCTGAATGTGCCAATCGCCTTGCGAGACACCATGCCCTCCGGCGGACGGATTGCCATACAGATTCGTCGCGCGCAAGAAAACGAACGCCACGATCATCGCAATTCCGAGAACCACCATGATCCGTCGGCGCTCACGCGGCTCACGCTGATACAGCGTTCCGAAGACGTAACCCGCCGCCATCACTCCCACCCACGGAACAATCGGGAACAGCACGAAATCGCGCACATGACCGAACAGCAGAACGCCACCCTTTACGTGCAGCACCGACCACAACCATGCCAGCGAACCGAACTGCCGCGGCTGAATCCTGTCCAGCAGATCGTGTCCCACGATCATCGCGACCGATAGCACGCCCAGCCACCGCACCGGCAGACGCACCGCCAGCGCCATGATCACCATCGAGGCGCCGAGCGCCCAGATCACGCCAAAGAATCCGAAGGGAAACACAAACGACCAGGCAAATCCCACAACGGTGAACTCGACAACGATCAGCCACAGCCCACGCGTCCACAGAAAGCGGCTCAACGCGGCCGGGGTTCTCTTTCGGCCATAGAAGAAAGCGCCCGTTCCCGCCAGGAAGAAGAAAAGCGGCGCGCAGAAATGAGTGATCCAGCGCGTAAAGAACAGGGCGTAATAGGTTTGATCGATCGACTCAGGCTCGAAGCGCAGGTAGCTGAAGAAGTCGCGGGTATGATCGATGGCCATGAAGACCATCACCAGGCCGCGCACGATGTCGATGGAGTCGATGCGACCCGGACGAACCGCGAGCCTCACATCGTTTGCGGCCGGAGCGCTAACGGCTTGCACAGGGTTGGCCAGCGACATCGCGTCCTCCCACTGACCTTGCCGGCAGCCGTCTTCTTCGACGACGCCGCAGGAGAAATCATACCTTGCCGTTCGCGCCGGCAGATTCTCCGAGACCGCAATTCGCCCCGCCCGGAACACGCTTCGTCACTGTCCCTGCGGTGTGGCCGGAGCGCTGGCCTGCGCCAGCTTTTCCCTGGCCAAGGGGCGCGCAAACGCGTTCGACGGGTTATGGGTATTGATGGTGAGAACTTGTTCGTAGTACAGCCGGGCGTGCGCCTTGTCGCCCAGCTTCTCATACGTTTGCGCCAGCAAACTCAGGACGAACGGATCCTTCTGGTCCGCCTTTTGCAGCTCTTTAATCGCCGTAGCGTCATCGCCGGTATACAACGCGACGTATCCTGCTAAATACGGATAGAAGTGCATCTGGTCGGGGGTATTGTTCTTGTCGAGAATCGCCTTGGCTGCCGCCAGGTGCTGCTGTGCCTGCTCTTTCTGTCCCTTGCGGGCGCTAATGCGCGCCATCGCCGCCTCCCAACGAAACGTCCACAAATCCTTCTCGGCTTGCGTGATATTCGGCTTGCGCAGCCCGGTCAGCCGCCCCGTCTGGTACCACTGGAAGGCGTTGTCCACATCGCCCGACTCCAGATAAATTCGCGCCAACTCGTTCGCTGTGGCTGCCGCGTCCTCATATCGCTGCCACTTATATTGCAGGTCGAAGGCACGCCGCTCATACTCCGACGCTTTATCCGTGTTGTGCTGGAACGCATACGACACGGCCATCACGCGCAACGCCTGCACCGTCGCTTCCTCCGAAGCCAGTGCGATCGCTTTCGCCAGATGCTGCCGCGCCTCGTCGTACTTGCCTTGCAGGTCCAGAGCGACTCCCATAAACAACTGCGCCTGGTACAGATCGGGAGAGAGCTCCAGCGCACGCTGGTACAGCGCCAGCGCCTCATCGGGCTTGCCCTCGCTATTGAGCTTTTCCCCTTGCTTGACCAACTCCATCGCATCGTCCATCTTCGACGACGCAGTCTGCGAAGCCGGGGTCTGCGTTTGCGAAGCGGGGTTCTGTGGAGGCGGGGCCGGCGACTGCGCGATAACCGCGCTGGGTGAAACCAGCAGTGCGCAAATCAGAAATGCAAATTGCAAGAAATACATTCTCGCCCTCATGGTGCCGCCATTATTTCACACTGTTTCCTGTTGTTTATGTCGGAACGGGCGAATACACTGCGCGTGCTGGAATCGCCGGCAAGGAAACTGCGCATGAAGGAATCTTCGGATCAGTTGTCCAGACGGAACTTGCTAAAGATGGGTGTTACCGCGACCGCCGCGGCTTGCCTGACAGGCGGCCTGGAACTGGCCGCTCCCATGCTGGCTCACGCCCAGTCCACACTCACGCCCGATGCGGCATTGTCGGAGTTGATGGCGGGCAACAAGCGCTTCACCTCGGGCCGCATGACTGCTCACGAGCAGGACCTGGCTATTCTGAAGCAGCATACGGAAGGAAAACAGGAGCCCTTTGCCGCGGTGCTTTCCTGCGCCGATTCGCGCGTCCCGGTCGAGTTGGTATTTGACCAGACCATCGGGCACATCTTTGTAACTCGCGTCGCGGGGAACGTGATCACACCGGAAATCATCGGCAGCCTGGAATATGGCGCCGCGGTCCTCGGGACCAAAGTGATTCTGGTGATGGGCCACTCCGGCTGCGGCGCGGTGAAGGCGACAATCCAAGGCAAAGAGGTGCCGGGGCAGATCAGCTCGCTGTTTCCCCACATTCAACCCGCCGTCGATCAAGCAGGATCGAATCTGGAATCGGCCACCAGGGCGAACGCCAAGATTCAGGCGACCTTGTTGAGCGAGGCATCCACGGTGATTTCGGGCCTCGTGAAAGAAGGCAAGGTGAAGGTCGCGGCAGCTTATTACGACCTGGGATCCGGTTCAGTGACCATGATCTAGAAGCCGGTTGGTAGCCCTTCGAGAGGCAAGCCCCCGGCGAAGGGTTAATTCGCCTTTCCAAATACGGAGACGAACTTAATCTCCCCATTGGGGTATTTTCCCGTGCCCTTGATAGTCATCGTCTTGCCATCCGGTGAGATGGAGCGCGTAGCTGTTTCTATCACCGCACCGTCGCTATTCTTCGCAATCCAGTGCAACCCGCCGCCGGTTCTGGTGTAGGCAATCATCGTCTTCGATTCGCTGCTCTTCATCGGATGATCCTTACCGTCAACCGGACCATCGTACGACGACGTGTAGGTCACACCGTGCCCTTCGGAACCCGTCATCATCCACTTCACGGCATTGACGTCGTCGGTGAAGACCACCAGTTGCTCGAATGTCGGGGGATTGTTACTGAAGGATGATTTCGCCAGGTCCAATCTCCATTTTCCTACTGCGGACGGTCCGGTGCTGTTCTCTGCCGCCGAGGCTGCAATCGTCACCAGCACGCCAAAGCAGACTCCTAAAAGAATCGCCAGTTTCAATCTGCGGATCATTCAGTACCTCCACGCTCCGGATTCCCCAGGCGTGCGAATCGTGACATCGCCGCCTGCCATTGTCAACCGCCATTGGCGATCTTCTTTGCGTCGAGGAACACGCTCTCAAACATCGTGGCTGTCAGTTTGCCGGTAGCCGTGTTCTGGTTCGACGGATGGTAGGAAGCCAGCAGCGTAATACCGTTCTGCATCGCGTAACGCGCGCCGTGCGCGAACACATATCCCGCTCTCCCTTGCACCACCCCGATGCGCTTCAGATGGCTGAGGTAGGCATCGAAGCCAATCTTGCCCAGGGCAACCACCACTTTCAGCTGCTTCAGGATTGCCAATTCGCGGTCCAGAAACGGCGCGCAGTTGGCCAACTCCGAAGGCAGCGGCTTGTTGTCGGGCGGCGCGCAGCGAACCGCGGCCGTGATGTAGCAGTCGAGCAGCTTCAACCCGTCATCGCGATGTTCAGCGTTCGGCTGCGACGCAAAGCCCACCTTGTGCAAGATGGGGTACATGAACTTACCCGAGGCATCGCCGGTAAAGGGCCTGCCAGTACGATTGGAACCGTGCGCTCCCGGCGCCAGGCCGAGGATCAACACACGCGCGCGTAGATCGCCAAAGCCGGGAACGGGCCGCGCCCAATATTCGTGGTCAAGATAAGCCCGGCGCTTCTCGCGTCCGATCTGCTCCCGGTAGGCCACCAGCCGCGGACACTTCGTGCAATGCACGACTTCTTCATTGAGAGAGGACAGCGCTGAGGACAACTTGTGCACCACTCAAGTCCTTTTGGTTACCACGGTATTGCGAAGGAAGCACGTACAGGCATCCTTCAGAGTAGCAAAACGCTTCTAACTGTAAGCTGCAACTCGCATTCCGATCGCAGCTCACAACAAAGGAGCGTCAAACACTATGCTGATTCTTTTGCTGGTAATCTTGCTATTGCTTTCGGTAGGCTCGTATCCCGCCTGGCCCTACAGCCGTGGCTGGGGCTACTATCCATCAAGCGGACTTGGCGTGGTCCTGGTTATTCTCGTCATTTTGTTATTGCTGGGCCGTATCTAAATTTTGCAAGCACGCTCATGAGGTGTCGAACGCTGCACCGGAATGCGGTGATGTTTTGCTCTTTGCTCTTGGGTTGCGTCATCGCATTTGCGCCCGCGGGCGCGGCCTACTCGGTTCTAACTCACGAGGAGATCATCGATCTGCTGTGGGACCAGCAGATCAAACCTTTACTGCTCGCGCGCTTCCCCAACGCTACTCCAGATGACTTACTGAAGGCTCACGCCTACGCCTATGGCGGAAGCGTCATTCAGGATATTGGCTACTATCCTTTCGGCAACCAGGTCTTCAGCGATCTCGCCCACTACGTCCGCAGCGGGGACTTCGTGCAGGCGCTCATCGCCGACTCGCAAGACCTCAATGAATATGCTTTTGCGCTGGGCGCTCTGTCGCACTACGTTTCCGATATCAATGGCCATCCCTATATCAATCTTTCGGTCGGCATTGAGTATCCCGAACTAGCCAGGATGTACGGGCCTGCGGTGCCTTACGACGTCGATCACAAAGCGCACATCCGCACCGAATTCGGCTTCGATGTCTTGCAGGTCGCCAAAGGCCGTTACGCCCCCGAGGACTATCACAATTTCATCGGCTTTGAGGTTTCCGCTCCGCTTCTCGAGCGCGCCTTCTATGACACCTATGGCCTCAAGCTCACCGACGTGATGCCCAACGAGCAGACGGCCATCAACACCTACCGCCGGAGCGTTAGCCAGATCATTCCGGAGATGACGAAGGTGGCTTTGCTGGTGAAGGGTGATCAGCTGAAACAGGAGATCCCGAACTTCAACCGGCAACATTTTCTCTACCATCTGTCGAAGGCCGATTATCAGAAATCGTGGGGCTCGGGATACAAGCAGCCCGGCGCCGGAGCCTACGTGATGGCGGGTATCTTCAAAGTGCTTCCCAAGGTCGGACCGCTGCGTGCCATCGACTTCAAGGAGCCCACCGAGAAAACTGAAAACCTCTACTTCAAGAGCGTCGATCAGACGGTGAGCGAATACGGCAAAAGTTTGCAGGAGGTCAAGAACAACAACCTGCAGACACCTGAGATCAATCTCGATACCGGCAAGCCCACCAAACGCGGCGAATACCCGCTCGCCGATGCGACCTACCGCGAGCTACTGGACGAACTGGCCTATGATCATTTCAATCATATGAGTGACGCGCTGCGCGACGACATCCTGCGTTTTTATGACGGCTTGGGGTTCCCAGCACCCAAAATGCGCCTTGACAAGTGTGTTGTCCAACGTTGGCAACAGACCTGGCTCGAGCTGAATCAATTGCGTTCGTTCGAGCTGCTGGATCCGTTCGATCAGCCAAATCCGCAGCCGGCCACCATCAGGTCCGCTCTGTTCATCCCCAAATCCTGCACGGATTGACTTGCCTCGACTCGCCGCCCGCCGACCTCAAGGTTTGACCGCTCCCCTCCCCTCTCATAAACTTAAGTATGGCGGTGATCAAGGTAGTTTCCGGCACGCCGGGAGCTACTCCCCGCGCTCACTGCACCGGTGCATTTAGCCGCGCGTGTTCCAGACCGGATCTTGGCCACATTCCGTTGTTGAAGGCACTTCATTGACTACCGACACAACTACGCACGAAACCGATACCACCGAACAATCCAACCCTTGCCAGCGTGAGCTCAACATCGAGATTCCCGTTGACGTAGTGAAAGCCGAGTCTGACAGCATCGTGAACCGCTATCAGAAGCTGGCTCGCATTCCCGGCTTCCGCAAAGGCAAGGTCCCGGCCTCGATCGTTCGCCAGCGTTTTGCCGAAGAGATCAAGAACGACGTGGTCGACGCCCTCGTTCCGCGGTACTTCCGCGACGAGGCAAAGAAACACAACCTGGCGCCCGTGTCGCAACCCCGGGTTACCGACCTGCATTACCACGAGGGGGAACCTTTGCGATTTAAGGCTTCTTTCGAGATTCTTCCCGACTTCACGGTTGCTCCGTATCAGGACATTCGCGTGACCACCCTCGACACCAACGTTACCGACGAGGACGTGAACACGGCACTGAATAATCTGCGCGACCAGCACGCCACCTACACCGCGGTGGAAGAAGATCGCCCGTTGGCGGATGGCGACTTCGCGGTCGCCAGCTTCAAGGGCACTCCCAAAGACGGTGAAGGAGACGCAGAATCCAAGCCCGTGGAAGTGGACGAGATCATGGTCGAGATTGGCGGCCAGAACACGATTCCCGAGTTTTCGGAGAACCTGCGCGGCGCCAAGTCGGGCGAGCAGCGTACTTTCGAAGTGAAATATGCCGATGATTTCTCCGACAAGCGTCTCGCCGGTAAAACCATGACCTACGAGGTCAATATCAAGGGCGTTAAGACGCGCAGCGTTCCCGAATTGAACGACGATTTTGCCAAGGAACTTAGCGGCGATTTCAACACGGTCGACGACCTCCGCAATCGCCTGCGCGAAAACATGAAGGCCGAGCGGGAGCACGAAGCCGAACATCAGGGTAAGGACAAGCTGGTAGAAGAGTTGGTAAAGCGCAACGATTTCCCTGTCCCGGAAGCCATGGTGAATGACCAGATCGATCTCCGACTGGAGCGCGGGCTGCG
>JBARGS010000047.1:0-8532 GCA_049798495.1 Candidatus Korobacteraceae bacterium
CCAAACAACGACAGGGTATTCACCGAGAAACCGAACAACGGAAACACCGCGAAGGTAGCGATGAGCGAGACAGGCACTGCGCACATGGGAATGATGGTCGCCCGCCAGTCTTGCAGGAAGATGTAGACGACGATGATTACCAGGATGAAAGCTTCCAGGAGAGTTTGCACGATCTCGTGCATGCCTGCCCTAACCGCATCGGTTGTGTCCAACGTCACGACGTAGTCCACGTCCGCCGGGAAGCTCTCCTTCATTTTGGCCATCAGCTTCCGGACGGCTTTGGCAGCTTCCACCGCGTTGGAACCGGGCAACTGATAGATACCAATGATGGCGGACGGCTGACCGTTCAGTCGCGTGATCCAGCTATAGTCCTGAGAACCTAGTTCGACACGGGCCACGTCCTTCACCCGCACCACGCCGCCATCAGCGTTTTCACGAACAACGATATCGCCGAACTCCTCCGGCGTCCGAAGCCGGCCTTGCGCTCGTACCGCATACGTGAACTTCTGGCCGTCGGCGGCTGGCTCGCCGCCCACCTGCCCGGCGGGATTCACCGTGTTCTGCGATTGCACGGCATTGGCAACCTCGTTCACCGTAATGCCCAACTTGGCGAGCTGATCGGGTTTCACCCACAGGCGCATCGCATATTCGCCGATGCCGTAAATCTGGACCTGTCCTACTCCGTAGGACCGCGCAATCGGGTCCTTGATGTTGATATAGCCGTAGTTCGACAGGAATTTCGCATCGTGAGTGCCCTTTGGCGAATACAACGCAATCAGCATCATCGGGGAGGTCAGGGACTTCTTTACGTCGATGCCGATCTCGTTCACTTCCGGCGGAAGCTGGCCAATAGCCAGTGCCTGGCGAGACTGGGTGAGGATGAGATCCATGTTCGGATCGGTCTTGAGATCAAAATCGACCAGCAGCGTTGAACTTGAGTTGTTGGTCGAGTTGAGCGAGTACATGTAATCCATGTTGTCCACGCCATTGATCTGCTGCTCGATCGGCGTGGCTACGGCCTTCTCCATGGTCTCGGCGTCAGCACCCGGGTAAAGCGCCTGCACGCGTATCTCTGGCGGAGCGATGTCCGGAAACTGGGCGACCGGCAGGCTGACGATGGTGATCGCGCCGATGATCACCATGAGGATCGAAATGACGATGGCGACAATGGGACGCCGTATGAAAAATTCAGACATGACTACCGTGCCTCCGCCTCAACATTCACGGTTTTAGGAACCACTGGAGTTCCGTCCTTAACCTTGCTTACGCCTTCAACCACAACCTTGTCGCCCGGCGTCAAGCCATCCTCGATGACCCACATCGCGCCTACCTTTTCGCCTGCCTTAACGGGACGAATGATGGCCTTGTTATCGGGGCCCAGAAGCGCGACCTCGTAGCCGCCCTGGATTTCCTTCACCGCGCTCTGCGGTACCAGGAGCGCGTTTTTCTTCATGCCCGTCTCGATCCGCACGCGCCCGTACTGGCCGGGTCGCAGGATGTTGCCGGGGTTCGGGAATGCTGCAATCAGGCGGATGGTGCCGGTGTTTATGTCCACCTGGCGGTCGGTCAGCAGGATTTTTCCTTTGTGCGGATAGACTGTGCCGTCAGCCAGGATCAACTCCGGTGAGCTGTCGAACAAATCCATTGACTGTCCGCTGGAGCTGAGTTTTGTGGCCCGCAGATACTCCTGTTCGCTGACGGGGAAGTACACCTTGATGGGATCCACTTGCGAAACCGAGGTGAGGTGGGAGTTGGGTCCGATCAGATTGCCCATCTGGACTTCCGCAATGCCGGCGACACCATCCACCAGAGATGTGACCTTCGTCCAGTCGAGATCCAGTTCTGCACGTTCGACCGCCGCCTTTCCTGACGCGACTGCGGCCTCGGCCGCGAGCTTGGCCTGGATTTCTGTGTCCAGTTGTGCTTTGGGAATCGCTTTCTGCGCTACCAGCGGGGTGTCACGGTCTACGTCCAGAACGCTCTTTGCCAGCAAGGCTTCTGCCTGGGCAAGTTCTCCCTTGGTACGATCGAGAGCCGCCTGGAACGGCCGCGGGTCAATTTCGAACAACACTTGGCCCTTACGAACTACCGAACCTTCCTTATAGTCCTGCCGGATGATGTAACCCGAAACCTGGGGATGGATCTCCGCATTGACATATCCGTCCAGGGTTGCCACCCACTCGTTGTGCACAGGTACGTCGCGCTGGACCGGCTGCGCGACCTGCACCTCGGTGATGATCTGGGGAATTGCAGCGTGGCTCATCTTGCACCCGCTCATAGCCACGCTCACGATCGCAAGCACAACAACCAGGAGGGCGACGTTACGTGGCCTCCCAAAAAGAACATTACGGTTTTGAAATTTGCCGTGAAATAACATCGACATTCCTTCCCTCATCAATCCGTACCTTCTTGCGTTGCCAGCACGCCCCGAAAGCATGGTTGGTTCACAATGGGTTTGTTGTGAAGGGCCAACTTCAGCCGTTTGCAGGTCGCCGCCGCATAGACTGCCTTGGCGACAAATCGCGCTCCCAGGCTGCTCAGCCAGGTCAGCACTTGCTCGCCGATAGCATCGACATAGCTGACTTCGGTGAGATCGACGATCAGACCTTTGGGAACCGGTTCCCGTGAGAGCAGTGATTTCACCTCGTCAGCCCAATCGCCGACGAGCCTGCCTTCGATCTTCAGAACTGACCCATCCGCAAATCGATTAAGTTCTGCCCGAAACATTTACGTACCTCGCTCAACAACATTGTTGTTGTGCTGCATATCTCAATACGCAAGCCGTCTACCAAAGCTATGTTGCTGATGACAAAGGGTTTGCCACAAATGCGCCCCAGAGACGTCGCCTTACGGCGGGCATTGCCCATATGCGGGCAGCCCATGCGTCTAACCGAACCTAGAGCGCGGCAATGATCGACCAATTAGCGGAAGAGGGTAGCTGCGCGATTCGAGAGGAGGGGCGCATGGCCGAGTCGTTGCGCCATCAAGGCTGTGACTGGATTGCGAGCGGGAGCGGGGTGAGCCGGAGGCCAAGGAAATCCTGGGCCCGCGCTCGTTCTCGTTCGGTTTAGTGGCTCGTCGAGTAAGCCAGTAAGACACTGATCATGTCCGCCACCGCCAACACCAAGCCAACTCCAAACAAGGCGATCACTCCCACGACTGTTCCATCCTGGGCATCGGCGCCGAGAACCATGCTGACTGGGTATACCAACGTCAGCAGATTGACTAGCGCCAATATTGTCCAAAATCGCGCTTTCGACCTGTTCCTGGTCATAACTCCATCCTTTCTCTAACCTTGCTTGGTTACCATGAGTTGCAGCTGTTGCTGTCCACGCTCAGAGCGATGACTTTCAGAGGGGTATACAGATCGCCAGTTTTAACAGCTGTGACTACGACCATCTGGTCCATGTGACCAGCGAGATTGACGCTATCGCTCCTGAGTTCCCAGGACGTTGCGGTTCCCACCTGATGCAAGCTGTATTCGTTCGCGCCGGAGCCTCGCCCGAGGCATCCACTCAGGACGAGGATCTTTGCTTCCGTCGCCGACGAGCTCAGAGATGGATCAATGTCTTGCGCCGTGGGACTGAGGTCTTGCGCCAGGCCCGTTGCTGATAGGCTGACGACCATTGCGGCTGCAAGGATTAAAAGCTGGAACAAGCTCTTCATTAACTAGTCCTCCGCAGATCCTGTACTTTTTTGCTACTGTGTTCACCCAACAACCGTGTGTTTCCGGGAGCTCCAGTACGCAGCCAGTGCACTTCGACGGAGCCCCGGGTTATTGTCACAGCGTAGGATCACGGAGTCCTGGTCTGACTCAGCAATGCGCTGCAAGACTGCATTGGTGGTGTCCTCAAACCGAGTCTTTGCCACGTGGAACTTCCGTGCCGCCTTTGCAGCTGTCTGGCATAGAGCGAAGCGATTTATCAGCGTCTGTCGCGCTGCGAAGACCAATTCCGATCTCATTTCCAATGTCTCCTTAGCCGCGATACGGTGCTCCACAGTCACAGTCCCCGGCCAGTTTGCGTGGGGTGCGATACAGCGCCTCACCATAACATTCAAGAGATCGCACATCAGACGCCAGAATCAAAGGCCCGTAAAGCGTCTGGATTCCTCATGTGAGTGATCTTTGTGCCCTCCACTCGCGCCCATATCTGGACTCCGCCCTCCCTGGGGCACACGAACAGGGCACTTGGCGCCGCAAGCCGCTGGTCAGGAGAGACTCTTCAGTGGCAAGCGGTTTGCACCCTCCTCTGCGGGACTCAGCAATCGTGCAATGGGCGTTGCGGACTGCTGGTCTCGGTTGACGGAGGTCTCGTGGTAGCCAAGTGTGCAAATCCGGGTTGTAACCGTCAGTTTCGGTATCTCCGAGACGGTCACCTCTTCGCTTTTCGCGATCCTCGCTGTTCTTGCCACGAAACACAGTTCTGGTGGCTGTGTGCAGAGTGCGCGGCGATGCTGACTCTTCACTTTCATGCTGACACCGGAGTTCATGTGGCTCCGAAAACACGGTTCGACAAAAATGAGTGCACTCGTTGCTTAAGCTTGTACCGTGATGGCTTGATGGAGTCCCATTGCAATCGGTGCGGGAGATTCATCGGCGCCAGCAGCCGCGAGTTAGTCCTTACTGCTGCCGAAGAGGCCCATGTGTGCATGCGGCTACGCAGTGCTTTCGATCGGGTGGGAATCGACGGTGGTTAGGAACGGCGGCCGAATGGCACATGATTTGCTCTAGTATTCGTTGCTAGCTTCGACTGGTGGAAGCGCGGTGACGTGCCAGTTACTTGGTATGTGGCGCTTTGGAGGTGAGCTATGCTGCGCGCTCTCTTTAATCTGATTTTTGGTTGCCGCCACCGGCGCTGCTCTTGGCCGATGACGGTGCGGCAACCCAGAAAGCGAACCTACGTAGTGTGTCTGAGTTGCGGGGCCGAATTCGACTATGACTTGCAGTCAATGCAGCTTTGCCGTCCTACAAGCGTGAAACATAGGTCAAAAGCCCAGCAGGAATATGCGAGCTAGGGTCTGCAGGCGCCTGTTTTACCAAAGGTAGGTGAGTCGAGGTGTAAGCACGTTAGCCGTCGGAGGGGGTAAGTGAGAGCGATCGCTGCGATGCAAGTGCTGTGACATCCTCCCGCGCGAATGGCATTCGCCAAGGCTTCGGCTCCTACCTGTCGCGCACACCGCACAGCATCGTACCCGTCCGACGGCTTGCTGAACGAGAAGACAAGCAGCCCTCCTGGCATTATGCCCGCCCTTTCAAGAACCCACATTTCCGCGTTGCCCGCCACATGGCGCGGCTGCCTACCGCTCAGCTTGAAATACTTCCTTGCTGGCTTGCGGCTACTTGTGCTTCTACAACACTCGACATGGTTCTGCTTGCCAAATTTCGGTTGCGTATTCCGAGATAGTTCGGTCGCTGGAGAACTTGCCCGAGCTGGCAACATTGAGAATCGCCTTGCGCGACCAAGCCTCGGGATCGGCATATAAGGCGCCAAGCCGCTCCTGCGCCTGAACGTACGATGTCAGGTCTGCCAGGTGCATGTAGTGGTCGCCCGTGAGTAGCGTCTGCCGGAGTGGCTCGAAAATACCGGGCTCGTACCGGTTGAAGTATCCCGAGAAGATGAGGTCGAGCGCGGCGCGGGTTTCCGGCTCGTTGTCATGATGCCACTGAGGGTTATACGAACCGCGGCTGTTCTGTACCTGTTCGACCGTCAAGCCGAAGAAAAACATGTTGTCTTCGCCCGCCTCCTCCGCCATCTCGATGGTCGCGCCGTCGCGGGTCCCCACGGTTAACGCACCGTTCATCATGAACTTCATGTTGCTGGTGCCGCTTGCTTCATAGCCAGCGGTGGAGATCTGGTTGGAGACATCACTGGCGGGGATGAGCCGTTCGGCAAGCGACACGTTGTACTCGGGAAGGAAGACCACATTCAGACGGCCACGAGCCTTTGGGTCGTTTTCGATCACGTTGCCCAGATTGTTAATGAATTTAATGATGACCTTCGCCAGGTGATAAGCCGGCGCGGCTTTGCCTGCGAACAGGAACGTCCGCGGCGCCATCTCCAGGTTCGGGTTCTGTCGAATGCGGTTGTAGATCACCACAATTCGCAAAGCATTCAGCAACTGCCGCTTATATTCGTGGATTCGCTTTATCTGGCAATCGAAGATTGTGTCCGGATCCACTATCTGCCCCGACGTTGACCTGAGCCACTTCGCAAACTCAATCTTGGCGTCGCGCTTGGCGCGCAGGAAACCGTTGCGAAAGCTCTTGTCTTCGGCGCAGCTTCTCAGCCCGGCAAGCTCCATGAGATCGGTGGTCCAATTAGGGCCGATCGCAGCCGTGATAAGGCGGCTCAGCGCGGGATTGGCCTCCAGCAGCCAGCGTCGCGGTGTCACGCCGTTTGTCTTGTTGTTGAACCGCTCGGAGAACATCTCTGCAAAGTCTTTGACCACAGTTTTGCGCAGCAGCTCCGAATGGACCTTTGCGACTCCGTTCGTACTGTGTGAGCCCACAATAGCCAGGTTCGCCATCCGTATTTGCCTTTGCGGCGTCTCCTCCACCAAGCTCACGCGCTCGACCCGGCCTTCGTCGCCGGGGTACCGCGTCCGAACCTCGTCCAGCAAGCGGCGGTTGATCTCGTAAACGATCTCAAGCTGGCGCGGAACTAGCATCTCAAACCATTCCACCGGCCATTTCTCGAGAGCTTCAGGCAGCAAAGTGTGATTCGTATATGCCAAGCTCCTCTTGGTCAGCTCCCAGGCTTCGTCCCACCCCAGGCGTGCATTGTCCAGCAGAATGCGCATCAGCTCGGCGACCGCCATGGAAGGATGCGTGTCATTGAGCTGAATGGCTACTTTCTCCGGCAACTGACTCCAGTCGTTCCCATTTCGCTGGAACCTCCTTATAAGATCGGCGAGCGAGCAAGCGACGAGGAAGTACTCTTGCACGAACCGCAGTGCCTTACCGGCAGTTGTGGAATCGTTGGGGTAGAGAACGCGGGTCAGAGATTCCGCTGCCAAAGTTCCGGCGAGTGCGCCGACAAAGTCACCGGTGCCGAATTCCCGGATGTCGAAATAGTCGGGAGCGGCGGCGGCCCAGAGCCGCAGGGTATTGATGGTTTTGCCACCGTAAGCCACGATGGGCCGGTCGAACGGAATCCCTATGAGGCTCGAAGGCCGCCCGGGAATCGGCTCCAGGCTTCCGCCTTTTAGCGCAAACGAACAGTTCAGTTTGACCTCTACCGACTCGACCGGACGAGCCACTTCCCACGGGTCTTCGTTGCGCAACCAGTTGTCGGGATTTTCCTGCTGCCATCCGTTAGCGAACGACTGCTTGAAGATCCCGTACTCGTAGCGGAGGCCATAGCCCGTGGCAGGCAGTTGCATCGTTGCCATGGAGTCGAGGAAGCAAGCCGCAAGGCGTCCCAGACCGCCATTGCCCAGTCCGGCATCCGGCTCCTGCTCTACCACATCCAGCCAATCGATTCCTCTCTCTTGCACGGCCGACTGTACGAAAGGATCGAGCAGCAGGTTCGTGATGTTATTCGCCAGCGAGCGCCCGATGAGAAACTCCATCGAGAGGTAGTAAACGCGCTTGGGATTCTGGTTGACATAGGTCTGCTTTGTCAGCACCCATCGTTGTGCGAGAACGTCTCGGATAGAGCGGGCCAAGGCCTCGAAGCGCTCTCTTGAGCGCGATTGCTTGAGGTCAATCACGCGGTCGAAAACGAGATGGCGCTCGAACAGGGCGTCGTCGCCCCCAGTAAACGGGATGGGGCCACAGCCATACTGACGTAGAAGCTGGGCGAAGTCCGGATTCGGTTGAGCAGACGAATTGTCGGAAGGAACCCCACGGGTAGCGGTCTCAGCTGTCATATGCTTTTGGTAACCTCTTCTCCACGCTTGGCTGGTTTGGAGTTCTGCCCAGTGATCTGGCTGCCGCCGGCATCCGGTCAGTTGTACAGATCATGGCGTGCGCCTTTTTTCTGGGATCGTGCGAGCGCGCCACTGATCGCCATCAACAACACCAGTGCCGTGAGAATAGGAACGACATCTTTTTCGGCTGCATTGGTTTACCCTCGCCCAAATACGGTCACTCGCGGTGTACATCTCCACGACGATCAACGTTTCTATCTCATCCTCCTGTAGTATGAGCATTTCGGGTTCCATTAAATTTCGCGGGTGAACCTCACGGACGAAACGGGTGTAGTCCCGTACGTGAATCATGGCTTTTGAGGCAGCCTATTGGGCGAACTCTAGCCTTACAGGCTACATCATGGAGATTGCAGGCTTTACGTCGAGTACAGGCGATAAGCAGTACAACCAGAACTTAGGGGAGGGGCAAATGAAATGATGACAGATGCGCCAATCAAGTTGTCAAAGGCAGAAAACTCTAATTGTCGCAGAATACGGATGTGTTGCAACTTTCGGGGTTGCTGGCTGGTGACGTGAAAGAATCGCGAAATGGGAACCCGACCCGCGATCTTCAAATGGCGGCAGACCGAACCCGGCCTCATACTTTGTGCGGTCCGGTGG
>JBARGS010000048.1:0-8462 GCA_049798495.1 Candidatus Korobacteraceae bacterium
GGACTCCACTTCAATTTCCATTCACCAGCGGCAGCTCCACATAGCTTTCTTCGCCCGGCGCGTGATAGATGCGCTGCACGGCTCTCTGGAAATCGCCGGGCTTGGCCCAGAAGATGTTTTGTACATACGTTTGCGGATTGCGGTCGTAGAGCGGGAACCAGCTGGACTGGATCTGCACCATGATCTTGTGACCGGGCAGGAAAACGTGGTCCGCTGTCGGCAGCGCGAATTGGTAGAGCAACGGCTGGTTCGCCGCGATCGCTTTGGGATTGCTCAGGCTCTCGCGATAACGGCCGCGGAAGATGTCGGCGGCGACCATCAACTCGTAGCCGCCCATCTTTGGGTCGGCGGCGACCTCATCGGGATAGACGTCGATCAGCTTGACTACCCAGTCAGAATCGGTGCCGCTGGTCGAGGCGACGAGATGCGCGATGGGCTGGCCGGCAATCTTCACCGGAGCCGTCAACGTGTCGGAAACGAAGGACACTACGTCTGGACGAGACGACGGCACGCGCTGATCGTCCACCAGCCAGATTGACCAGGTATTGCCTTCGTCGTAGCCGAAGGGCTGGATGGGGCGGACGCGATATGGCACGGGCTTGGCAGGATCGGAGACGTACTCTTCGTACGCGGCGTTCCCCGCCGGCGGTGCGGTGAAGCTGAGTTTGCGTCCGGGCTCAAGGTAGAGCGGCGTCGGCGTTACCGTGCAACCGCTCGGACATCCCGCGGGCCATGCCGGCAGGCGCAGCCACTTGTCGGTTCCGGTCTCGTAAACCGTGACGGGCGCGATTTCCGCCTTGGGCGCTCCGTCTTTCAGATACTGCGCCAGAAAAGGCGCCAGCACTTGCTGCCGAAAATCCAGCGCAGTATCGCTAGGAAACTTAATCGCGCCGAGGCTGCTGCCCTCCGCTCTCTCCTGCGCATGGTGCCAAGGGCCCAGCACGAGGAAGACCTTGTCGTTGTTCACGTCCTTCGGCTTGATGGCACGGTAAACCGCAGGCGCGCCGTAGATGTCTTCCTGGTCCCACAGGCTGGCCACCAGCATGGTGGGAACCGTCAGCGGCTCGTTGGCGAGCAGCTTGTCCAGAGCCTGGTCCTGCCAGAATTCGTCATAGCTGGGGTGAGCGAGAATCTTCTGCCAGAAGCCGGCTTGCTCCAAGCCGTGACTGCGGCCCATCTCGCCGGCCGAGCCCGCGGCCAGCCACGCGTCGTAATCGTCGGCCTCGTCCAGCCACCACTTCTCACTGCTGTTGCGCGAGGATTCCTGCTGGAAGATGTAGCTTTCCATCTGCTCGCGGAAGGCGCCGTTGTGGAACCAGTCGTCGCCGCGCCAGCCATCGACCATCGGATTCATCGGGACGACAACCTTGAGCGCCGGATGCGGATGGAACATCGCCATCAGCGTGGTGAAGCCGTTATACGAGATGCCGAGAATGCCGACCTTGCCGTTCGTCTCGGGAACGTTCTTCACCAGCCAGTCAATGGTGTCGTAGGTGTCGGTGGCATGGTCGACGGGCGTGGGGTTGAGCGGCCCATGCAGCGGGCGGGTCATGACGTAGTCGCCTTCGGAGCCGTTCTTGCCGCGCACGTCCTCGATGACGCGAATGTAGCCGCCGTCGACGATGATGTCGGTCATGTTGTCGTAGCCTTGCAGAATCCGCGCCATGTTTGAGCTGGGGTTGTGCTCGACCATCGAGTTCGCGTTGTAGGGAGTGCGCGTCAGCAGGATGGGAGCGTTCTTCGCACCCCTGGGGACGATGATGACCGCGTGCAGTTTCACGCCATCGCGCATGGGGATCATGACGTCGCGGCGCTCGTAGTCGAAGGTGGTGGTGACGGGCGTGAAGGTGGCGGGGATCTCGCTGGGGAGCGCGGGATATTTCTCGGCTGCTGGAGGCATGGTCTGCGAGGTTTGCGCCGAGGCGGGCATCCAGGCGCAAGAGAAGACGGGCAATGCGACCAATAGAGCCAGTACACGAGCACGTTCCAGCAGATTCATCAGGAGCATTCCTCCGAGGCTGCCTAGGATAGGTTTTTTGCGGGGTAGATGCAAACCAGGGATGGCTTTGCGGCGGCCAGAAACACGAAACCCAGCCAAGTGGCCGGGGAAAGGTACAGGGTGGTTTTTGCTTAACTCTGTTTTCAGAATAGCAGACTGCGGGTGTGGTTGTTCAGTGTTTGGCCGACTTTATATCTGGCGGCGATTCCGATGATTACGGCTAACTGCTGCGATTCGCAATATTGACATGTAAGAGTTACAGGGTGACCCAACATCGTCCCCGGAAGAGCTCAGGTCGCCTCTGCTACCCTACGGCCATCTGTGCGTAGCTGTGTCGCCGCTCCGCGGCTCAAATATCTTTCGGCTCCCACCGCGGGCTTACGCCCACGGCTAACTCAAATGTCGCCGCAGAGCGGCTGATCAGCCCAGAACGCGACCATTTTGTTCCATCGATCCGAAAGGCAGGCGCCGCGGGTTTTCCGGGCGCGACAATTGGCGCTGAGCCTTATACACTGAGGAACCGATTAACCACTATTTCCGCCTATGCTGACTTTTTTCCAAGACTTCCTGGTCATAGTCATTACGGTGGCCTGCTCGCTGCTGTTTATGGCGATGCTGAACCGGGTTTGGCCGTGGGAAAACCGCCGCGCGCACAACGATCTGATTGGCTGGCAGCTCAGTATTCTGGGCACCACCTACGCCGTCATTCTGGGCTTCATGCTATATACGGTTTGGACAAACTTCGGCGAAGCCGACCTCAATGTCGACCTGGAAGCCAACGCCCTGCTGAATGTTTACCTTCTAGCCGATGGGCTGCCCGAGCAGGAGCGAGCGAAGGTGCAGGAGTTGGCTCATTTGTATGCTGAGACCGCCATCGAGCGCGACTGGCCGGAAATGGCCCGCGACCGGGTACCGAACCGGACCGTCGAGATCAACAGCCAGATGTGGAGGACGCTGATGTCGGTCAAAACCGCGTCGCCCACACAGCTCACGGCGGAAGACCATGCGCTGTACGAACTCAGCGCGCTCACCGAACATCGCCGCACGCGTGTCCTGCAGAGCACATCCGAGTTGCCCAAGGTGCTTTGGTGCGTGCTCATCGTGGGTGGGATATTGACCATCGTTTCCAGCTGCATGTTTGGATCGGGTAATTCCATGCTGCACACCATGCAGGTGTTCGCCTTCTCCCTGCTGATCGCGCTGGTGCTGGTGGCGATTGCCAACATCAATCGCCCATTCCAGGGCGGAGTGCATGTCAGCGACTACGCCTTTCGGAGGGCGCTGGAGAACATGCGGAACCCCTGATGCTAACCTTCAGGAGGGTCAGGATTGCCCGGCTTCCACTCGCTGGCCAAGATGGCGAAGATCACGTCATCGACCCATTCGCCTTTGAACCATAGGCTCTTCACAAAGTGAGCTTCTTTCCGCATCCCGACCCGTTCCAGCAGCTTGATCGATGAGACATTCTTCGGGTCGACGGAGCCAAAGACGCGATGCTTGCCCAGAGTGACGAGCAGATGCCCCAGTAACGGTGTCAAGGCTTCGGTGGCGTAGCCCTGCCTCTGGAACTCCGGCGCCAGCGTGATGCCAATCTCCGCCTGGCGCGGCTCGCCCTCAAGTACGCGAAAGCCGCAATCCCCGATCAGCTTGCCGCCGGCGCGAAGGAAGATGCCAACCTGATACCAGCGTCCGGGCGTGGCCGGATCGACGGCGGCCAAGCCTCGGATGTAGGTCTGAATGGAGTCGACGGAATCGGTGCCCCAGGTCTGAAAGCGGGAAACCTCCGGACGGCGATGGTAGGCGAAAATCCTGGGGCCGTCGTTGGCCTCCAGATCGCGAATTGCCAGGCGCTGGGTCAGGATCTCCGGAAACATGTCGCCGCCAGAGTAACATCCGGGAAATTTCCAGAAACTTGACTGAAACTGGAGGTCACACATCGAATTGGGTAGTAAGCAAGTGGCGTATCGTATATAGCACTTTATGTGGGGATGGCGGGAGAGAAGTGCCGTTTGTCTTGGGCGGTCCTTTGGGACGTCGAAACAACCCACTCCTGAGGAGAAAAGTATGAAACGCCTTTCTAGTGGGCTGTTCGTGATGCTCTTGTTGCTTGCCGGAATTTGCCACGCACAAAGCCAAAATTCAAAATCGACCTTGACCACTCCCGCGGCTTCCAAGCCCCAACCGGGCCTGACTCCCGGAAGCAATCGTCCCAACATCCTCTTCCTCATCATGGACGATGTGGGTATCGACCAGATGAGAGTCTTCGGCTATGGAGGCGGGACGCCTCCCAGTACGCCGAACATCGATGCCATCGCCGGCGTGGGCGTGAAGTTTAGAAACACCTGGTCGATGCCAGAGTGCTCCCCCAGTCGCGCCATCGTCTTCGAGGGGCGTTACCCATTCCGCACCCATGTATTCGACGCAATCCTGGGCGACGATCTGGCGAATTCCCAGGTGTCGCCATTTGAGGCGACCACGCCCAAGGTCCTGAAGTCCGCGAACTACACGAGCGCCTTGTTTGGCAAGTTCCATCTCGCGGCCTCAACCTACAACCCCTTTGGCGAGGCGACGCCCCATTCGCTGGGCTGGGATTACTTTGACGGCTTTCTCGAAGGCGCGCCCCATCCCATCGATCCCACCATCGGTGGACAATTTCCCAGCACCGGTCCATACACCTGCGGATTCGTAACCAACGCCGATCACGGCGGAGCCGACACCGGAGCTTGCCGCTTCGCCGACAACTCCTGTCAGATGATCTCGAAGGACTCCGACCACGAGACTCCCGGCCGCAGCTGCATGGAATTGGGCGGACTATTTATTCCCAACCAGAGCTGCGCTTACGTCCCGCCCAAGCCGCTCGACTTCGAACAGGCCAACGGATACTACGTTTGGAACCGGCTGTACAACGAACCCGACGGCACGGTAGTCAAAGTTCCGCTGAGCGATCCCAGCGCGCGAGGCTATGTCTCCGAGGCTACGACCGCCGCGGCGGCCAATTGGATTAATGCAGAAAACCAGCTTCACCAGTCGTGGATGGCGACGGTCGCCTTCGCCAACATCCACACTCCTTACCAGCAGCCTCCTGCTTCCCTGCTGGGGTCGGGCTCGCCTGACAGCAGCAACTACAGTTGCACCGGCAACTCTCTGGCGGACGAAATCTACACTCGCGTCTTGAGCAACCAGATGACCGAGGCCATGGACACGGAGATCGGTGACCTGCTGGTCGAGACCGGCCTGGCAACGCGTAACTCCGACGGCAGCCTGCATTACGATCCGGCAAGCACCAACACCATGGTCATCATCATCGGCGATAACGGGACGTTTGCGCCGGGAGTGAAGGCTCCATTCGATCCGGCGCGCGCCAAGGCGTGGGTGTATCAGACCGGCGTGTGGATACCGCTGATTGTCTCGGGTCCGCTGGTCGCGTCACCGGGGCGCGAAGTCACATCGATGATCAACGTTGCCGACCTGTTCGAGTTGTTCGGAGAGATTGCCGGCATCGATGTGCACCAGGTAGTCCCGTCAACCCATATTCTCGATTCGCAGTCGATGCTGCCCTATCTCACCAACCCCAACCAGCCGAGCATTCGCAGCAGCAACTTCACCCAGGCTGCCAATAACATTCATGTGAACAATCAACCTCCGCCGCCGTGCGTGATTGTCCTCACGCAGCCACCGACCTGCGTGCAACTCTTCACCAGCCAGGGACTGTGCGAGTCCGAAGGCGGCGACTGGTATGGGCCGGGAGCCCCTCAGCAATATTCGTCGTGCTGCGCCGTACAGGCTGCCAACCTTCCGCAATACACAGACGGCATCCAACTTCTTCCCGACGCGCAGTGGGCCACGCGCAACGACAACTACAAGTTGGTCCAGAAGGCGCAGCCCAATTGCGTGAATGGCGACACCACGCTGACGGAGTTCTATCGGGTCAACGAAGATCCGCAGAACCCCAAGCTGGATAAGTTCGCCGAAGCTCTGTGCTCGGAGGCGAGCGCAGGACATGGATGCCCGAACGGGCTGAACCAGGAGCAACTGGCGAACTACAACCAGCTGCAAAGCGATCTCCAGACCACGCTGGCTTCGGAGCCCGATTGTCCCGGCGATGGAGATGAAGATAAAGCTGTCTTCGGAATTGACCTTCAGTGGTGGCAGTACTTCTCCACCGTGAACGGCGGAGGGTCGAGCTGGTATGACTTCAACTACGACGGGGTGACGGATGAACAGGACCGGGCGGTGATTGTGGAGCATCTGGGGACGAATTGTTTGCAGCAGGGCGCGAAAAAAACCGGAGGGACTTTGCTGACGAGTAAGTAGGGGGAAGGGTGCCGCTGCGAGGGGCACCTTGCGTCTAAGTTGCAGGTTGGTTGTAGACCTGTAGCTTGCGCCGCCTCGATGCGTTTCTTATTGAGGTGTCATCCCGACCAAGGACTTTAGTTCGCGTGGAGGGACCTGCTGTTCCCCGGCGTGAGCTGCGTCACTGCTTTCGCGCGAGAATCTGGTCCATGCTGAGTCGATGGATCACCGCTACTACGTGTACATCCTCGCCAGTAAATCGCGCACTTTGTATATTGGCATTACGAACGATTTAGAGACGCGCCTGCGTCAACACCGCAACGGCACATTTGGCGGCTTCACCGAGCAGTACAAAGTGCATCGACTGGTGTACTACGAGCAATTCACTTGGGTGCAGTCGGCGATCGGCAGAGAAAAGCAGTTGAAGCGTTGGCGAAGAGAAAAGACGGTGATGCTAATCGAGCGCGATAATCCCACGTGGGAAGACCTTTCAGCTGAGTGGGGAAAGCCAGCCGTACTCCACGTCCATGATCCTTCCAAGTGAAGAGAACAGCAGGTCCCTCCACGCGGACTGAAGTCCTTGGTCGGGATGACACGTCAGAAAAGGCGTTGAATGAAGTCGAGGTCACTGCTCGAGCGCGAGAATCCAATGTGGGAAGATTTCTCAGCGGGGGGGCAAGCCACCTGTGCTCGCATACCGAGATCCTGCCAGCTTAAAGGAGACAGCAGGTCCCTCCACGCGGACTAAAGTCCTTGGTCGGGATGACACATCAAGAGGGGAATCGCTCGCGAGATCGCAGGCCCAAGCGACCAGGCGGTTGCCAAAAGCTAAGAGCTAATGGCCAACCGATAGCTGACGGCTGATAGCTGACAGCTTCCTACTGATACGTCACCCGCTTCTCGCCCTTCACGATGCGTCCGATCGTGTACCCCTTTTCCCCGCAGCGCTCCAGAATCGTCTGCACCTTCTTGAACTTCTTCGCGGGGACGACCAGGATCATGCCAATTCCCATGTTGAAGGTGCGAAGCATCTCGTCCTGGGGGACGTTGCCGATTTTTTGCAGGTGTTCGAAGATGGGGGGCACCGGCCAGGAGTTGATTTCGACGATGGCGCCGCAACCCCGAGGTAGCACCCGCGGCAGATTTTCGGTGATGCCGCCGCCGGTGATGTGGGCCATGGCCGATACCGTGTCAGCTTCGATCATGCGCCGCATGATCGGCCAGTAGCTTTTGTGCGTTTTCATCAGCTCGGTGCCCACTTTGCCCTTGATCTCGTTGACGTAGGAGTCGGGGGTGTAGTGCGCCACGTCGAAGAAGAGCTTGCGCGCCAGCGAGTAGCCGTTGGTGTGCAGGCCGGTGGAAGGCAGCCCCACCAGAACATCACCGGCTTCCACGGTTTTGCCGGTTATAATTTTGTCGCGATCGACCACGCCGACGATGAACCCGGCCAGATCGTACTCGCCGCTGCTGTAGAAGCCGGGCATCTCGGCGGTCTCGCCGCCGATTAACGCACAGCCATTCTGCTTGCAGGCGTCGGCGATGCCGGAGATCACCTTCTCCGCTATCTCGGGCTGTAGCTTGCCGGTGGCGAAGTAGTCCATGAAGAACATCGGCGTCGCGCCCTGCACGGCGATGTCGTTGACGCAGTGGTTCACCAGGTCGGAGCCGACGGTGTGATGCAGGTTCATCTCGAAGGCGATCTTCAGCTTGGTGCCGACGCCGTCAACGCTGGAGACCAGCACGGGATCCAGATACTTCTTCTTGTCGATGGAGAACAGGCCGCCGAAGCCGCCGATTTCGCTCAGCACGCCGCGATTGAAGGTCTTGTGGGCGAGATACTTGATGCGCTGCTTGGTGCGATTGGCGCGCTCAATGTCCACACCGGAATCGGCATAGGTGATGGTGCGGGGTTCAGTCGTCTGTTGTGCCAAAAGTTGGAGTCCCGTCTAGAAGGCGCGTCGCCGCAGATTGTTCGCGGAAGGGTTCATTGTATCACTGCTAGCGGTTGGCACTTGACCGCCGGCACTTGGCAGTTGGCACTTGGCAGTTAGGGAGTCTCTGATCAAGTTCCGGTTTTGAAAGGGCACGGCTTCACAGGCTGCGGAAAAAGTCGCAAATTCAGAAATGCTCGGAAAAATATCGCGTTTAAATTCGATATAAGCGCGTCCTG
>JBARGS010000049.1:0-1792 GCA_049798495.1 Candidatus Korobacteraceae bacterium
TGGCGGGCGGCGTTTCCGGCGGGGCGAGTGTGGCTTGGGAGAGAACTTGGCGAATTCCGTCAGCTAAGGCGTAAAACCGGAAGGGCGGAATTCCGAAGAATCGCTGCGAAATGATCAGCAGCTTCTCGCACAAAATCCGCAGCTTCATCTGTTGGCCCAGAAACGTCGCCGCAAAGTAAGCCGCGGCCGTCACCAGAATCACTAAGTTCTTCAATCGCTGATACTTCATCACACGGATATCTTCTAAGTTGTAGCTCTGCTTGACGAACCGGAAAGTTTCCTCAATTTTCCAGCGCGTCAGATAAATTTGTGCGATCCACCAGGCCGATTGTGAGTCCCGCGCTGCCACGGGCACGTTCGTGAGCAACATCAGCCGCTCCTCGCCGAACCCGACGATGACCACCAGCCAAAGTTTCTCGCAACGATCCGGCAGGTGGATCGGCTCAGCGCCATACCGCAGTTCATAGGTCTTCTCCTGGCCGTCCTGGATCTTCACGATGCGGGCTTTGTGCGTCAGCCGACAACGGCCAGCCACTTCCGCCACCGTACCCGAGAGCTTGCGCCGGTCGATGACCGAGCGCTTGCCCGTGGAGCGGATGACGAAGCGCTCGGCCCGATCCAGCAGGGGTTCCAGCAACTTCTTGCGGTCCCCGCCGCGGTCGATCACCCAGATCCCGCGCCCCTGCGTGTGCGCCCGAATCAGATCGACGGCGGTCAGCACCTCGTCGTTTTCGCTGCGGAAGTCCTGCGCCTCGGCCGAATACAGCTTTTGATACAGGGGCACGATCTCGCTCCCGTTGACCTCGGCCGCAGTGACATCGCAGAGCCAATATCCCTGGTGCAGTTCGCCCTTGCTGCCGTCGCGCACCGTGGCCAGGTACTCCATTTTCTGGGCATATTCCTTGCGGATATCGCTCAGGTCCAGCGCCAACACCGTGTTGGGTCGGACACGCTGACTTCCCATCCTTACTAACTGTGGAGTCAGTTCCCTCTCTAATTCATCGGACTTTAAGTTGCGCGACAAGCGCTTTTCGGTTTTGATCAGCCCGATCTCCTCTTTGAGACTCCGGGCTATGTTACTCAGCTTGACATCTTGGCTGGCTTGGATACCGAACAGCATTTGGCAGGCGAACTTCCGCAGCGGCCTCGACAGACCCACGCAGAGTTCGCCGCCGAACTTGCTCAATTGGGCTTTCAGCCGGGATTGGATTTTGTTATCGTGCATGGAGGACGGCCTTCGTGGTGGTCTGGATCACTCAGAAAAACCCTTCTACCACGGTTTCCGTCCTCTTCCACTTCTGAATCCCCGCAAACGGCTGAGCAACTTGCCCTTAGCCGATCAGGCGCTCAGGTTTTGGGTAAACTCCTGTTAAAAAAAGCCTTGCAGTATTTCAGGGATCTTCACCCTCCGGCCGTGGTCAGTTCGGGTAAATCGGCAGATTGTGCCGCGAGTCGGTCGTGACCACGAACGCCTTATGCCGGATGCACAGTAGATTGTCCTCGCGCATCAGACGCAGGATCCTCTTGTGGTTCACGATCACACTCCAATTCCCGTCCTACGGTTATCGGCGCATCACGGCGGAGATGGAGCGCCACGGCTTCGACGCTTGGGGCTCAGTTCCAGTTGGCGGGCCACCTCGGTGATCGTTCGCCCATTATCGATCTCTCGCATCGCCGCGAGCTTCAAATCGCGGCTGTCAACTCGTCGGGCCAAATCCATACCTCTCTCCATTCAATGTATTTGACCCCTTACCTTTGTGTCTCATTTTTGGGGTGCAGTCCACTAATTCCC